>QBMH01000012.1 GCA_003249025.1 Leptolyngbya sp.
GCTCCCCAAAACTCAAGCCCAGTCATGTTTCTATATACTTCTGCCTAACGGATAGCCTCCTAGAGTGAGGGTGCCTGACCAATTCATCACGGCTCCACCGCCCTCTTCTAGTTGGGCAGGAGCAGACTGAAACCCTTCACCTCGCTGGAATGCCGCGATCGCAATTTTGGCAAGGCTATCACTATTGTCGTAGCCCGCATTCAGCCCGACGGGATTGCCCAAGGGTTGAGTTTGGGGCACCACGACATACGCCAAGTTGCTATCCAAGGATTCAACCAGCACCGAGCCTGCCAGGGGACTCACTTTATAATCTTGCAAAATGCCGACCCGAAAGCGTCCACCTGGATCTTGATAGATGCTGCCCATGGGTAAAGGAGGTGCAGTCGATGCCGGGGGAGCAAATGAGGCGGAACCAGGCGGATTGAACGGAATGGCAGGCAGAGAATTAGGAGATGCAGTTGGGGATAGATTGGCAGGTTGAGCGATTGCGGCACCATCCACTTGAAAGGCGCTTTCAGACGGTTGGTACTGATGATAGCCACCAAATATGAGGGCGATCGCGCTGATAATGCCCAAACTCACTAACCACAGTCGTTTTCGATTCATATCGGTTATTCCTGTCTCGTTTCAAATCCCTGTATGGTTTAAGCGGCTACTTTCCTGCTATTTGCCTAAGATGGCTGGATTCCCGGTGTCATATAACCCTGCAATGCAGCCAATCATCAGGGTTGCCAGGGTTGCCGCCCAGAGAGCCTTCCAGCCAAGCTCAGTAATATCTCGACGGCGAGACGGCACTAAGCTAACCAATCCGCCGACAAAAATGCCCACCGAGGGTAAATGGGCAAATCCACACAGGGCATAACTGACTACCAGCAGAGCGCGAGGACCCAGAACTCCCTGACTTGCTAACACTGCAAGCTGCTGATAGGAAGGCACTTCAGTTAAAATCAGTCGTTGCCCAATCAAAACGGAGGAGTGCCACAGTTCTTGCCATTGCAGAGAAACTCCCGTCAGAAAGGTAAGCGGTAAGAACAGGGCACCTAAAATATTTTGCAACGTGACAATTTGAAACACCCGACCGATGCCGCGAATGAAGGGTTGAGAACTGGTTGCCAGAGATGCCAGATTTGCGAAAAACAGGTTGACCAACGCCACCAATCCCAGAATGGCGATCAGGAGCGCTGCTATCGCTACTGCTAATTTCACCCCATCCATGGCACCCAACACCACGCTTTCCATCAAGTTCAGGCGAGTAGGTTGATCATAATTCCGCTGCTTTACATCAATCTCGTCATCAGCAAACACATCACTCCCGCCCACGTCCTCAAATTCCCTCTCTATTAAGTCTCCGTCCTCCACTGCCGTATCCGTTTGACTCTGCTGGCGCTCCTGCAAAGCTTTCCCCATGGTGTCTGGCACCTCTGTTTCCGGCACCACAATTTTAGAAATGACAAAACAGGCGGGAATTGCCATGATCGATGCTGAAATCAGATGCCCGGTGATATTGGGAAACACCGGCTGCAAGAAGCCCACATATAGCGCTAAAACCGTGGAAGCGATGCTGCCAAAACAAGAGGTCAAAATGGCGCAGAGTTCGCTGCGGGTCATGCGCTCCAGATAGGGACGCACCAAAAGAGTCGCTTCAATCCCCACAAAGATATTGCTAGCACCGCTGAGGGCTTCGGCACCGCTGAGATTCATGGTGTGGCGGAAAATTCGGGCAAACACATTGACCAACGGCTGGATTAAGCCCAGGGTATAAAGTAGCGCCATTAACGCCGAAAAGAAAATGACACTGGGCAACGCTCGAAACGCAAAAATGTAGCCCAGGCTAATAAAATCGCCGCTGGAGCCGTTGGAGAGGAGGCGATCGCCCGGAACGGGAACATAGGGCGGTGTAATGGCACGGGCAATCCACCGACCCGCCAGCAAAGGACTGGGTGGAGCGCTGGTTGGGTCAGGCACCAGCAATGAACCAAAGATGAAGCGTGAGCCTGCTTCTGTTGCTTGCAGAATAGAATTCACGCCATCGCTTAATAGCTCCATGAGGCTACGGGTGGCGGGAATTAGAAAGACTAGCAACCCTAGAATAAGCTGTAGCCCAATTCCCCAAAAAATGGTTCGCCAGGGAATGATACGGCGATTCTCTGAGGTGAGCCATGCAATGCCACAGAGCGCAAAAATTCCAACAAATGATAAAAAATTTAGCCCAGACATGAGGATTTTGGGTGAACAAACTGCCTGAAATCAGCGTAGGTGATAAAGTCTGCCTGGGAATGCAGCCAAGTGAGATAGCGTTCTAAACGCAAAAGCATCGAGTGCCCAGAATGGCGTTTTACATAACTTGGTAGCCCATAGGCGGAAAGGTCGGTAAACTCCCACGGGTGAAAGTATAAGCTCAAATAGCGATCGCAGTTCAGCGTCAACAAGCTGGCAAGCTGATAGAGCGGCAGCGGCAGATTTTTGAAGCTCAACCAAAACAGTGGAAACCGAATCAGCGGCGTGACCGATACGGGAACATGCAAAAGTTGCTGCGAGTAGTAGGCAGTGCGCGGCGTAAAAAAGTTGTTATATCGCCCCGGAAGATAAGTCGGATTCATGGATGAATTATAGGCATATCCGGCGCTTTCAATCGCATAATCATTCACTTTTTGCAAGCGCGCCATGCGAAACCCGGTGATGGACGTTTGGGTGATTTGTTCGAGTGTATGCTTAGATGATGCTAAGTCGGCGAGTTCAAAGGACGAATGATAGAAGCCGTGGGAAGCGATTTCGTGGGTTTGGGCGATCGCTCGGATCAAGGGTTGATGGTGCAGCGCAAAGTGGGCAGTTGTAAAAAAGGTGGCTCGGATATTCAACCGCTCTAACAAGTGCAAAACGGGTTCTAAGCCTTGGCGCGATACCCGAAATTTTTCTGATTCATCCAAGGTTTGACCATATTCTTCAGGAATATCGAACTCTTCCACATCAAAACTCAGCAGAACCACTTTATTCATAGCGTCCGGTCAAATCATTCCAGCGAATTTTGAACAGGTCGCACAGCATTTTGAGGGAATCTGCCAGCAGGTTTACTTTTGATATTTTGATCGCATGGCTGCTGGAGACATACGCCGGAATTTCTGCGATCGAGCAACTCAGTTTTTTCGCTAAATAGATTAGCTCCACATCAAAGGAAAAGCCGATCAATTCCTGTCGATCAAATATTTCTTTGGCTGCCTTGACTCTAAAGCCCTTTAAACCGGCTTGCATATCCACATAGGGCAAGTTCAAAATTTGTTTGGACAAAGTATTAAAAATTTTCCCGGCAATTTTTCTGGATAGCTTCAATCCCTGGTTGCCTTCAGGCATCAGACTACGACAGCCAATCACCACATCGAACTGCGCCAATTTCGCCACCAGCCTATCTAAATGATCCAACGAATAGGCAAGATCGCCATCTAAAAAGCAAACATACTCAGTATTGGCTAGATAGACTCCCATTCTGACGGCATATCCCTTGCCGCCGCGATCGCCATAAGATAGCAGTTGAATTTGCTCGGTTTGTGACTCCGCAATTCGTTGTTCTAAAATCTGCTGGGTGCGATCGCTAGAGCCATCATTCACAAAAATAAAGCAGTAATCAGGGTGGCTTTGGCAGTATGCCAACACTGCGTCATAGGTCGGGCTGATACAGGCTTGCTCGTTGTACACAGGCATGATGATCGCCACTTGATAAATCGGATGAATAGGGGCGATCGCCACGGTGCCAATCCTGCTTTCAACCCCATCTACACTAGTGGCTAACTCACCCGCAAATGCCAATCCTGATTCTCGCTTTTGGTTGAATGCTTCCTGCTGACGATTAAACTGAACCCACTTCAACTTGGAGCTTAATGACTTTCTAAGCAACCGACTCATGCTGTTTTCCTCAACACCACACACCTGGCATCAGACATAATCTTTACCATACAAGACAGTCGAAGATTGACCTATCCTATGGGACGATTTAGACTCGCCGTTCTTGCTATTCCCATTCAATTCAAGGGTTCAAACGAATGGATTTGACTCCATTGCTACCATTTTTTCCGCTGTTTTGTTTTTTCTAAAGACGCTAGCAACTCTTGCCGCAAGGGTGCCCAATTTGTTAAAAGCGCTGGTTCAGAGGGCGCGCCCTTTTGCAACAACACCACGCCATCTTGCAATTTCACCAGTCCATAGGTTTTCTGAGCAAGCACCTCATCCATTACGGCAATAATTCTAGTCAAGTGGTGATACTCTGCGTTAAACAGCCGTTGATATTGATCTAACCGCCACAGATCCGCCACAGCATACTCCATTAGATCGACCTGTCCCCGTTCATCTTTTAGCTGGAGGGTCGGAAACCGAATAATTTTGCGCCGCGTCGAAAGGGGCGGAATTAGGTGAGTGGATGCGGCGACGCTAGCATCGGGCGGAATCACCCGAATTGTATCGTGCAGCACCTGGCTATGTTCCCACTGGCGCGGCAGGGTAATCCGTAGCCAGGGATCAAAGGAATCGGGCAGCAAAAAATAGAATGACTGATTAGGGCTAGCAAGAATCACTGAGATAATTGACAGGGTGATGCAGACTATCCAAAAGCGGCGAAAAGTGGGAGTTAACTGGCGAGTGCGATAGGTCAGGCAAAGGGTTTGCCACAGCGATCGCGTTGCTGATAGATCAGGCAAAGGACGCTTTGAAGGAGACGACCACCACAAAATTGCTCCATAAAACATTCCAGGAACCACCGCAACCGAATATCGAATTGTAATCGTCATCGCAGAGATACCCGACTGCATCATTAACGACAACAACGGGACTCCTGCAATCACCCAACTTGCCGGAGCCAAAGCAGGCACAAACGCTAAAGGCAACCATTGACCCAGAAAATACAGCGCTCTGCGGTGAAATGGAGTCAGCAGGCTTTTTAGCACCTCTAACGGGTGGGTCAGCATCCCCCACAGCACTTGTAGAGTACTAGGCGACGAATTACCAGGTACATATTGACCAAAGCGTCCTGCCATATACAGCCGCGGATTATCGCTTGAAATGTGCGGTGAAACCACATTTGTAATAACCGCAACATAAGCAAAACTCACCCCACACAGTGCTACGCCCAGCCAAGGATGGCGACGGCTTAACACCAGATACAATCCAATTCCAAATAAAATAATTCCCGTATCTTCTCGAATCCCCAAGGTAAGAGCCACCATCAGCCAAAATAGCCACCAGCGCTGTTTTTCCATTGCCAGCAGTGCGCTAAACACAAACAGCGGAATCTGACAGTGTTCATAGAAATTGGCAAAGGTCGGACCAATCACGGCATGTGCCCCCAAATAGCCTGCGGTGATCAGCAACGATAAAGTAGGTTCCAAATAATGCCGCGCCAGAGCATATAACACCGCTCCACCCGCCGCCATTAAGCCAACTTGTAAGAAGATTAAGGTAATTGGAGAAGGGAAAACAGCATAAATCGGCAACCAAAGTAGAAAGTTGGGAACGAAATGTTGTCCCAGATGGTTGAAATTGACGATCGGAATCTGGTGGTCTATCAAAACTGACGCTGAAAGTCCGCTAGTGAGGGAGCTTTGAAACCATCGTCCATGCAGGTTGTTCCAAAAAATTTGATTGAATAGCCCGTGATCGTAGGATGCATAAAAGGTGTAATACCGATGGAGCGAAAAAATCAGCATGAAGCTACAAAAAGCGGCAATTAAAGTTAATAGCCCCTTGATCTCTTCTTGATAATTTTGGTAGGAGTCATTCCAGTCAAACAACGATTTTTTAAGGGATCTTGGATGCGTCATAAT
Source organism: Leptolyngbya sp. (assembly GCA_003249025.1). Classification (GTDB taxonomy): domain Bacteria; phylum Cyanobacteriota; class Cyanobacteriia; order Leptolyngbyales; family Leptolyngbyaceae; genus ULC077BIN1. Next base: position 5,808 of record QBMH01000012.1, read on the forward strand.
CGTGGAAATCTACTTTCTCGTTGCAGTGTCAGTTGATTTAATGGGCTGACTTGAATGGGTCTAAATTCTGGAGATGATCATACGCTGGATTCGTGTAATTTTTCGCGCTCTAAGTTGAGCGATGCTGGATAGATGATGCAGCGATCGCTTAATCAATTGAGTTTAGATGTTGGCACCCACTCTAGCGAATGCCTTAGTCACAAAGCAAAGGCGATCGCCCAATCAATTGGGTTTAGGCGTAGGCACGTAGGTGAAACGAAGCGCCTTCCACTGGGCTAAGGCTTCGGGTTGCGACGGTTTTCCGCGCTGCATTACTACAATGCCATCCTGAAAAGCTTGAATGCCATACTGATTTTGTGAGAGCAGGTCGTCAATTTTAGCGGGCAAAATTTCCATGTAGCCGCGCTCTTCCCGAAACGCAGGCTGATACTGTTGCAATTGCCAAAAATCCGCCACAATATACTCCACGTCTTCCACTTGATTTTGGTCATTGCGAAACTGCAAAAGGGGCATTCGCAAAGCGGCTCGACGACTAGAGAGCGGCGGCACCAGATAGGTCGTTGCCGAAACGCTGGCATTGGGGGGCACTTGGGCTAGGAGCGATCGCGCCGCTGCCCCATGACTCCACTGCCGAAACAGGGGAACCTGCACCCAAGGTTGAAACGAATCTGGAACCACAAAATAAAATACGCGATGGGGGCTTTTCAAAAGTACGACCAAGAGTGACAGGATGATCAACCCTAGCCAAATCTTCTTAAACCGGGGTCTAAAAACCTTGGGATGCACTGACCACCACAAAATCGCCCCATAAAACAAACCGGGCACCAGCGTAATCGCATAGCGAATATACACCGAGAACCGCGAATCTCCCCCTTGCAGCAGCAGTTGTGCCAAGGGTGCACTAATTATTATCCAAGCGATGGGGGAGATCAGCGGCACAAAAGCAAGAGACAGGGTTTGTGCCAGCATATAGGACACTTTTACATCAAACGACGAAAAAACATGGGCAATCAACCGCAGGGGATTGCTAAGAATGCCGCCCAAAATGTCAACCGTGGAGGCTTCGTTCCCGTTAGCAAAATGTCCAAATCGCTCCACCATAAATCGCTGGGAAATATCCCTAGAAAACAGCGGCATGAACCCATTGGTGGCTAACATCACGTAGGCGAAACCCAAACTGCACAAGGCAATCCCCACAACTGGAAATCGCCGACTCAGCGCCAAATATAGCCCAATGCCAAACAGCAAGATGCCGGTGTCTTCTCGCACCATTAGGGTTAAGCCTGCCATTAGCCAAAAGAGCCACCACCAGCGCTTTTCCAATGCGAGGAACAGGGTAAACAGCAACAACGGAATTTGGCTTAAATCGTGAAAGTTAGAAAATGTTGGTCCAATGATGGCAACCGAGGTGTAGTAGCTGGCAGTGATCCACTGGGCAAGAGCAGGCTGCAAATACTGCCGTGCCAATGCATACAGCACCAATCCCGCGATCGCCACCTGCGCCACCTGAAGTACAACCAGCGTCGCCGCATGGGGAAACAGCGCGTAAATCGGTAGCCACAACAGCAAAATCGGGTCGAAATGCTGCCCTAATCGGTGATAGGACACGGTGGGCACTTGGCGATCAATGACCACGGCTCCCGACAGCACCGACGATAGGGAACTTTGAAAAAAATTTCCGTGAATCCCATTCCAGAAAATCTGATTAAAAATTCCCTGATCGTAGGAGGCATACAAGGTTAGGTGGCGATGCAATGCCAACAGCACCATCACGCCAAAGAAACATGCTGCTAACCTCAGCACGGGCTTCATTTCTAGCTGCACTTTTGAATGGCGCTTTGCCCACATTTCTTTGAATCGCTGGAACTGAAGCATGGATGCAGGCGAGGATGAAACCAATTAGAACGCCAGAATACCATGTCCCTTTAAATATCGGGTGGGAAGAATGGAGGATGGAGTGCGGATATTAAAGCGATCGCTGGTTTGGTACGTTTTGACAGACTCAACACATCTTACTGTTGACCTGTTTATTTATTTGGCAGAGGGTTTTGGCGCAGGTTGAGGAACTTGTTGTGGGTTAGCAGTGGCAGCAGGGGCAGCAGGTCCTTTAGGCGCGATCGCAGGCGCAGAAGTTGGTGCTGGAGATTGGGGCACCGCGAGAGGAGTCTGGGTCGCAGCAGGAGTGGGAACCGCCGCCGGAGTTGCAGGGGGTGCCACAGGCGCGGGACTGACGACAGGCGCGGGAGCCTGCTTCTCGCCCAAAATGCTGGCATTGCCAGGAACGTAGTAAACCCCAGAAACGGCGGCGATCATTAGGGTTGCCAGGGTGCCGACAAACAGGGCTTTCCAGCCTAGTTCAGAAATATCTTTACGGCGGGAAGGAATCAGGGCGATCGTGCCGCCGACAAAAATCCCCACTGAGGCGAGGTGAGCAAAGCCAGACAGGGCATAGCTGACAATCAACACGGCGCGATCGCTCAAGGAACCATCGGCTGCCGCTGCTGCTAGTGCTTGATAGGGTGGGATCGCCGTTTCCAGTAAGCGCCGACCAATAATCACCGACGACAGCCAGAGTTCATTCCAGTCGAGGGAAACCCCAGTCAGAAAGGTAAACGGCAGGAATAGAAACCCGAGGATATTCGCTAGAGTGACGACCTTAAACACATCCCCAATCGGACTGGGTAAGGTCGCCAACCAGAGAAAGATCTGATTGAACAAATAAACTAATCCCAAGATCAAGATCAGCACAGCGGCGATCGACACTGCCATTTTCACCCCATCCAACGCCCCAATAATCGCTGCATCCAGGGGACTGACGCGCTCAATGGGTTCGCCCCCAACGGTTTCCTGAGGAACGTCTGCAAAGTCGTCTGATTCATTGCCTGCTGCTGTTCGATTTAAAGGCTGTTCGCCCCGTAGAAGCCGCGCAATTTCTTCATCTTCAGCGGTGATGGGCACCTCTGAAACGGGCGTGCGGTTGGCATCCTCTAGTAGCTGCCGTTTGCTCGTGGACAGTCGCAGCTTGGAGGCTTTCGGCTCCTTGGGTATCCCGCCTAAGGTCAGCGGCACCTCCGTTTCGGGCACCAAAATTTTAGACAGCACAAAGCAGGCAGGAATCGCCATAATCGAAGCCGAGACTAAATGCCCCAAAATATTGGGAAAAACAGGTTTGAGAAAACTCACATAAATCGCCAGCGTGGAAGAAGCCGCCGTGCCAAAACAGCAAGACAGAATCGCACAGAGTTCGCTGCGGGTCATCTTGGCAAGAAACGGCTTGACGACGATCGCCGCCTCAATCCCCACAAAAATATTCGCGGCACCGCTCAAAGCTTCCGCTCCACTGAGCCGCATCGTTGAGTAGAAAATTTTGGCAAACACATTGGTAATCACCTGAATTACGCCAATGTTGTAGAGCAGCGCCATCAAGCCAGAAAAGAAAATCACCGTGGGCAACGCCCGAAACGCAAAGATATAGCCCAAATTCACATCAGGTGGCTTATCGGGCAAAGGCACAATATTTCGCCCAAACACAAACCGCGCCCCTGCGTCCGCTGCGTCAAACACAACGTTGAGCAAATCGCTAAATGCCTTAAGCGCATCTCGCGTTGGCGGAAACAAAAAGACTGCTGCTCCTAATGCAAGCTGTAGCAAAATGCCCGTTATCATCACCCGCCAAGGAAAGTAGCGCAGACGGCGATTTTCTGAAAACAACCAGGCGATGAAACACAGCCCAAAAATGCCAAGAAACGAGATCAAATTCAGAATAGACATAAGCTCGGCACTCGATGAAGAAAACGGTGGACGGCAACAGCGGCTTTGCTGCGATTGGAAAACGCGATCGCGGATGAAACGAATCTCTGTATGCGGCACTTATGCACCTATTTAAGAGATCTGTACCCCCATAAATGCCGCCTGTAATAACGCAGCAATTCTATTAAGATGCGTCAGGTGCGCTAACATAGTTTCCCCAATCCATGGGTGGGTTTTTATTTGCCTACCAAATGCCTTCATTGACTCAGGAATCATCCTTAAGATAGAAGGCAAATATTCTTAAGACAATACTCAAAAACTTCTACCTTGGCACAGCCGAAAGGATGACTTTCAACTGAATGTTACAAAACGAGTCATAGCTTCAAACTTGATAATCTTATAGAACCCATTTGATATCTAGCCTACAACCCTTAGCAGGAGACGTTTTCGGTAAATTAACCGCTTTTGCTGAAACGCCTTGATAGTAACAGTTTCACAAAAGATCCAAAACAGGCTCTATAAAGTGAGTTGTGCTTACAATACTGACCGCTGTTCTCTGAATCATCCTTTTTTCTAAAAGGTTGATAATGGGCGAGTGAACCCGTAGACTTCTGGCTATTTTTATGGAAGCGTTTGAGCTAATCCCGCCTGAGTGGACCCAATTAGCGGTTCATGCCGCAACATTTCAGTGTCCTAATTGTCATGCCACCAGCCAATCAGCAAATCAGGTTTGGATCAATCGCCGATCGCCTGTTTTTACTGAAGATCATCGCCGCAAGTGGCAGGAATTTTATCGGTGCAATTGTGAAACGGTTTGGTGGGGCTGGAGTAGCGATCGCCCCCCGTCTGAGCTTGCCAACCAAGAACGAGAACTACCTCCCCCGCGCAGTTTTAACCCGTCTGAGGAGTAAATTGGACATAGTAGTCTAGTTTGGAAATCTATCTCTCTAAACGTTAGCGGCTTAGAGAGCCAGGGAAGACTGAAGGTAGTCATTAACTTCTTTGTTTTTTCACACGTTAGTCTTTTTGCTCATCATTAGGTTCACAAATCGACTTAAAAGAAATACTGGGATTGAGAAGTAGTGAAAAGACCCCTTCAGTGTTATTGAGGCTTGTAAACTTATGAAAGCAGTCATCCTTGCAGGCGGACTGGGAACGCGGCTTAGTGAAGAAACCTCAATCAAACCCAAACCCATGGTAGAGGTGGGAGGGCAACCTATCCTCTGGCATATTCTAAAAATTTATTCCTCTCATGGCGTGAATGATTTCGTCATTTGCTGTGGCTATAAGGGATACATGATCAAAGAATATTTTGCCAACTACTTTCTCCGCATGTCCGATGTCACCTTTGATATGCGGTTTAACCAGATGAACATTCACGCGGGCAAAGCGGAACCTTGGCGAGTCACCCTAGTGGATACGGGCGAAGACACCTTAACGGGTGGGCGATTGAAACGGGTGCGTGAACACATTGGCAATGAAACATTCTGCTTTACCTATGGAGATGGAGTGAGCGATGTCAACATTACCAAACTGATTGAATTTCATCAGCAGCAAGGAACCCTCGCCACCCTGACAGCCGTGCAACCTCCTGGGCGGTTTGGCGCGATCGCCCTGAGTCACGAGCAAACCAAAATCAACACCTTTCATGAAAAACCCGACGGTGATGGCGCATACATCAACGGCGGTTACTTTGTTTTAGAGCCTGCCGTAATTGACTACATCGCCGACGATTTCACCACCTGGGAGCAAGAACCTCTGCAAAAGCTGGCTCATTTAGGACAAGTTTCTGCCTTTCGGCATCATGGCTTCTGGCAGCCAATGGATACCCTAAAAGACAGGAACGATTTAGAACGCCACTGGCAAAACGGCACAGCCCCATGGAAGGTTTGGTGATGTCAATGGAATTTTGGTCTAACAAGAAAGTCTTGATTACCGGACACACTGGGTTCAAAGGGAGTTGGCTTTCCCTGTGGCTGCAACGTTTAGGTGCCAGTGTGATTGGCTACTCACTTCCTGCACCGACTCAACCCAGCCTGTTTGAGGTTGCCAAAATTGAGCCAGAACTCACCAGCATGATTGGCGATATTCGGGATCTGGCAAAGTTGCAAGCGGTGATGACAGAGCATCAGCCAGATATTGTGTTCCATATGGCAGCCCAGCCATTGGTGCGATACTCCTACCAGAATCCGGTAGAAACCTACGCCACCAACGTGATGGGCACGGTCAACCTATTAGAATCAGTGCGTCATACTCCCAGTGTGCGGGCTGTCGTCGTGATCACCACCGATAAGTGTTACGAGAACCGAGAATGGGTTTGGGGCTATCGCGAAGATGAACCCATGGGTGGACGTGATCCCTATTCCAGCAGCAAGGGCTGTGCAGAACTGGTCACCGAAGCCTATCGATCTTCGTTTTTTATGCCGCATCCAGAGAATCTTTCTCAGCCTGCTGCGATCGCCAGTGTGCGGGCAGGTAATGTAATTGGTGGGGGCGACTGGGCAAGCGATCGCCTGATTCCTGACATCATGCGGGCAATTCAGGCAGAACAGCCTGTGCAAATTCGCAATCCTCACGCCATTCGTCCCTGGCAGCATGTTTTGGAACCTCTCAGCGGCTACTTGTTGCTGGCAGAGCGACTCTGGCAAACCGGAGCTACCTATGCGGAGGGCTGGAACTTTGGTCCCAATGATGAGGATGTCAAATCAGTCTCTTGGATTGTGGACTATTTGACCCAGCGTTGGGGCGAGGGCGCAACTTGGCAACTGGATGCTGCCGATCATCCCCATGAAGCAACCTATTTAAAACTCGATTGCTCTAAAGCAAAAGCTAGGCTGGGCTGGCATCCTCGTCTATCCTTGGGAACCACCCTGGAATGGATTGTGGAATTCTATCAGGCATATCGCCACCAGGAAGACATGAAAACAATCGTGGAGGCGCAAATTCTTCGCTATCAAGCGTTGCAATTAAATCAGGCTGCCCCTATCCCTGCAATACCGTCCCTTTCCACCAGTTCACCGTAATCATGCATGACTTGGAGTACCTATGATTTTCACTGAAACTACTTTGCAGGGGGCTTTTATCATTGATCTTGATCGCAAATCGGACGATCGCGGCTACTTTGCCCGAATGTTTTGTGGCAACGAGTTTGAGCAGCATGGCTTGAAACCTACCGTCGCCCAATGCAACCTCTCGTTTAACCATCACCAAGGCACCCTGCGGGGAATGCATTACCAAATTCCACCTGCCACAGAAACGAAACTTGTGCGCTGCATTCGAGGTGCGATTTATGATGTCATCGTTGATTTGCGTCCTGACTCTCCTAGCTATCTTCAGCATGTGGGCGTGGAGTTGACCCCAGAAAATGGGCGATCGCTCTATGTGCCCGAACTGTTTGCCCATGGCTATCAAACTCTGACCGATAACACTGAAGTGATGTATGCGGTCAGCGAGTTTTATACGCCCAACTGTGAACGGGGTGCGCGATACAACGATCCCGCCTTTGGGATTGAGTGGCGCTTGCCCATCACCAACATCTCAGAAAAAGATGCCTCCTGGGCATTCTATGAACCCGTCGCGATTGGAGTTCCATCATGATTATTGTTGATACAGCACTGAAAGCACGGGCAGAAGCGGGAAACCCCGTCAGAGTGGGCATGGTTGGGTCTGGGTTTATGGGCTGGGGCATTGCCAATCAAATTATCAACTCGGTTCCTGGCATGGAGTTGGTGGCAGTGGCGAGTCGGCATTTGAGTAACGCCAAACGCGCCTATGACGAGGCGGGTGTTGAAACGGTGCGAGAAGTCAAGACGGTGGCAGAACTGGAGGACGCGATCGCCCAAGGAACCGCCGCCATCACTGAAGATGCCCTATTGCTGTGTCAGGCAGAGGGGATTGATGCGCTGATTGAGGTGACGGGCACGATCGACTTTGCGGCAAAAGTCGTTTTGGAGGCGATCGCCCACGGCAAACATATTGTGTTGATGAACGCAGAATTGGATGGCACCATCGGCGCAATTCTGAAAACCTACGCCGACAAAGCGGGCGTGATTCTTTCTGGCTGCGATGGGGATCAACCCGGCGTGGAGATGAATCTGTATCGCTATGTCAAAAGCATTGGCATGACTCCCTTGCTCTGCGGCAACATCAAAGGCTTGCAAGATGCCTACCGCAACCCAACCACGCAGGAAGGCTTTGCCAAAAAATGGGGACAAAAGCCGCACATGGTCACGAGTTTTGCGGATGGCACCAAAATTTCCTTTGAGCAGGCGATCGTTGCCAATGCCACAGGCATGACCATCGCCAAGCGGGGAATGCTGGGCTACGACTTCACCGGGCATGTGGATGACATGACCCACCTCTACGATGTGGAGCAACTCAAAGCGTTGGGTGGCATTGTGGATTATGTGGTGGGCGCAAAACCCGGTCCTGGTGTATTTGTCTACGCTACTCAAGACGACCCAAAACACTGCCATTATCTCAACTATTACAAGTTGGGCGCAGGTCCACTTTATAGCTTTTACACGCCCTATCACCTCTGCCACTTTGAAGTGCCGCTGTCGGTGGCGCGAGTGGTCTTGTTCAAAGATGCGGTGCTGGCTCCGTTGGGTGCGCCCAGAGTGGAGGTGGTGGCGACTGCCAAAACTGATCTTAAAGTAGGTGAAACGATCGACTGCATTGGTGGCTATATGACCTATGGGCAGTGCGAAACCGCTCAAGTTACCCAAGCGCAAAATTTGTTTCCGATTGGTTTAGCAGAAGGGTGCCGCCTGAAGCGCGCCGTCGCCAAGGATCAGATCCTCACCTACGACGATGTGGAACTGCCGGAAAATCGCTTGTGTGATCGCCTGCGGGCTGAACAAAATGCCTACTTTCCTCAAGCGCGTCAACTGGTAACGGTCTAATTTCTCGACATCTAACCTGGCACTGTTCTATGAAACTAAGCGTAATTCTGCCGTGTTTTAACGATGCAGAAACAATCGCCGTTCAACTGGAAGCGCTGACTCGTCAGTTTTGGGCTGGAGAGTGGGAAGTGATCGTGTCAAACAATGGCTCAACGGATAACTCGATGAAGATTGTGGAGCGCTACCGCGATCGCCTGCCCAATCTTCGCATTGTCAATGCTCACAATCCGCCTGAACCCAGATTAGGCGTAACCCATTCCTACAATGTCGAGATTAAAGCGGCAACCGGGGATGCTTTTGCCTTTTGTGAATCTGACGATGAAGTGGCTCCGGGCTGGGTAGCGGCGATGGCAAAGGCACTGACGAACTATGACCTGGTTGCCGGATCACTGGATTACACCAAACTTAATCCCGACTGGCTGGTCAAAGCTTTTGGAACAGGGATTCAATTGAAAAAGTTTAACATTGTTGAGTTCATTCATCCTGCACCTTATGCTTCTGGCTGCAACATGGGAATGAAGCGATCGACTTACGAAGCTGTGGGCAAGATTAATGAGGCAATTCGCTACGTCTGGGATATGGAATTTTGTTGGCGCGTTCAGGATGTAGGCTTCCAACTTCACTTTGTTCCAGATGCGATCGCACGCTATCGCCTGCGCCACACATTACGGGGGCTATTTCGCCAAAATCGCAATTGGGGCGAAGAACAGGCACTCCTGAGACGGTTGAATAAGAGAGCGATCGGTCGAATGGCGATCTCCAAAGATAGTTTTGGTGTTTTGATCAATGTGTGGGAGTCGTCACAATTTTTAGCAAGGCAAGGTTGGCACGCTGGGCTTTTAATACGGGTTGGAATGTAGGCAATCTGCGGGGCAACAGAAAATATTTTCGATCGGATTTTGATAAAGCGCAGTATGTAGTCAAGGCGAGAGGCAAGAGGTGAGAGGGAAGAATTAAGACTATTGACCGAGGTAGGCTTCTAACACTTCCGGGTTGGATTGAATTTCGGCGGGGGTGCCATCTGCCAAGTTGCGTCCTTCTGCCAGCACCCAAACGCGATCGCAGAGAGACATAATTACATCCATGTTGTGTTCGATGATCAAGAAAGTCATGCCATCCCGATTCCAACCTTGGATGCGATCGCAAATTTGGTTGATTAACGTTGGGTTCACACCAGCGGCGGGTTCATCCAGCATAATTAGTTTTGGATCAGCCATCAACGCCCGTCCAATTTCCAGTAATTTTCGTTGTCCACCTGATAGTGCCCCGGCATACTCATTTGCCATGTGCGCCAAACCAATCGAGTCTAAAATTTCAAATGCTTTTTGGCGCTGTGCTTTCTCTTCTTGAGCAATCTGTTTTTGTCGAAACCAGGTATTCCAAAATTGCTCTCCGGTTTGCTTTTGGGCAGCCAGCAACAAATTGTCTAAAACTGAGAGCCGAGACAGAACACGAGCGACTTGAAAGGTACGCACCATACCCATTCGAGCGATGGTGTGGGGTTGGAGCTGATGAATCGGTTCGCCATCAAACAAGACGCGCCCTTGATCGGAACGAATCACATTGGATAGCAGATTAAACAAGGTGGTTTTTCCAGCGCCGTTAGGTCCTACCAATCCAGTGATGCTGCCTTTGGGCACTTCAATCCGGGCGCAATCGACGGCGCAACAGGTGCCACCAAAATTTTTGACGAGTCCACTGGCGGCTAACAGGGGCAGTTCCAGTCGTGGCGCGATCGTGCCATCTTGCACCTCTGCTAATATCTCCGCTAGGGTTTCTCCAGCGCGATCTCCTGGGGAAGACTGGGGAAAATTGGTGGGTTCATCGACCAAGGGTCAGTTCCTCCTTTTTACCTAAAATGCCTTGAGGACGCACCATCATGAGGATAATCAGCAGCAAGCCAATCACCATAATTCTAAAAGCACCTAAACGGGCATCATCAATGCTGGCAGGGACGATGGGAATCACGGAATGCAGGGCTTGTAAGAAATCTGGCAAAAAGCGGGTGGCTGAGTAATACGCCCAGTAAATCACTGCTCCCAAAATCGTCCCAGCGTTGTTCCCAGCTCCGCCTAACACGACGATAATCCAGGCTTGAAAGGTAATCAGGGGAATGAAGCCATCTGGATTAATAAAGGTGAGGTTCCAGGCATAGAAGGCTCCGGCAATCCCCGCGATCGCCCCGCCCAACATCAGCGATTGCAGCTTATACCAAAACACGTTTTTTCCTAACGCTCTCGCCACCTCTTCATCTTCTCGAATCGATTTAAGCACCCGTCCCCAAGGGGAATTGACCGATACTTCCAGCCACCAATAAACTATTGCTAGCACGGTTACCAATATCAACATGAGTCCTGCTTTATAGGAATAGTCATACAGGGCACTGGCACCAATACTATAGACGAACAGCCCCAAAGCGGCAGAGGCTAAACCGATAAGCAGCCTTGGGGGGTGACTTGGCGGATGGGCGCGATCGCTTTCAGGCTGAATGGACAATTGCTCCAACGCCAATCTATCAATCCGCCGCGTCCATTTCCATAGATGCTTTCCGCTCAGCACAAAAATACCTGTCCACAGAGCAATCATGGCGATCTTGCTGCCTATTGTGGGCTGGGTTAGATTGGCAAGTGGCAGCGGAAAATTGGCAACGCCAAGGGCACCACGAGTCAACCATTCTTCATTCAGGGCAATCAGCCGAATCACTTCCGATGCGCCGATGGTGACAATGGAAAGATAGTCTTCCCGCAGGCGTAACGTAGTAGTTCCCAGGATCAATCCTAATAGTGCAGCCAGTGCGGCACCAATGAATGTTGCGAATACCAGCGGCATTCCGTTTATGCTCAGCATTACAGTGGTGTAGGCTCCCACCGTCATAAAGGCAACATGCCCAAAATTGAGCAAACCTGTATAGCCCCATTGCAGGTTCAACCCTAGGCTAAACAGCGCATAGATTGCGGTAGAAATAATCAGTGTAACGAGATAGCCAACCATGCAGGGTTTGGGGTTTGGGGTTTGGGAAATACTCAGTTGAATCGTATCCTATCAGGTTAGGAAAAGTGCGAGTGGTAAATGAAAACACGCGATCGCAGAGGGTGTGTTGAGCATACTTGAAACTCACCCTAAAAAAGGGGCATAAAATACGCCCCTAGTGATAATGATTTTTACAACTGTCTTAACTTGCCGCTAAGACTGCTTTTGCCTGCGCCAACACATTTTCTAACGTGAAGCCAAATTTCTCCATGCATACGCCACCGGGAGCCGATGCGCCAAAAGAATCGATCCCAATTACTGCACCTTGATCGCCCACATACTTGTGCCAGCCCATGGTGATTCCAGCTTCCACCGCCACCCGCTTCCTGACCGCTTTCGGCAAAATAGATTCTTTATAAGCGGCATCTTGAGCTTCAAACAGTTCCCAAGACGGCATCGAAACAACTCGAACTTTCTGACCTTCGCCAGTGAGTTGTTCTGCTGCTTTGACGCAAAGATTCACTTCAGAACCCGTACCAATCAGAATTAAATCAGGCGTACCGTCACAGTCAATCACCGAGTAGGCACCCTTTGCCACACCGTCGATCGACGAGCCAGCCAGGTTTGGCAACCCTTGGCGAGACAATGCCAGCAGCGTTGGACGATTTTGATTCGCGTTCAACACTGCAACTTTATAAGCTCCAGAGGTTTCGGTGCCATCAGCAGGACGCAAAACCGTCAGTTGAGGAATTGCTCGGAGAGACGCGATCGTTTCAACGGGTTGGTGCGTGGGACCATCTTCGCCCAACGCCACAGAATCATGGGTCATCACCCAAATTACACCCGCTTGGGACAATGCCGAAAGCCGAATGGAACAGCGCATGTAATCGGTAAATATCAGGAAGGTGGCACCGTAAGGAATTAAGCCAGAGCCATGCAGGGCAATGCCGTTACAAATTGCGCCCATGCCGTGTTCGCGCACACCGAAGTGAAGGTTGCGATTTTCGTAGTGCCCCGCTTGGAAGTCGCCGCTGTGTTCTAGTTCGGTTAGGTTGGAATGGGTTAAATCTGCCGAACCACCAAAGAGTTCTGGTAGAACAGGAGCCAATTTATTCAAGCAGATTTCGGAATGTTTGCGGGAAGCCAATGTTTTGTCTTCAGGCGTGTAGATGGGCAACACTTTATCCCAACCATCGGGTAGTGTGCCGCTGATTAACCGCTCAAACTCGGCAGCTTCTTGAGGAAACTTGGTTTTGTATTGGGCTAAGGTTGCTTCCCATTCAGCTTCCAGTCCAGCCCCCCGCTCAACCGCTTTGCGAGTGTGTGCCAATGCATCCTCAGGCACGACAAAGGGTTCATACTCCCAGCCTAGTTTGTCGCGAGTCAGCTTAATTTCTTCAGCGCCAAAGACTGAGCCATGGGCGCTGGCGGTGCCTGCTTTGTTAGGAGAGCCGTAGCCGATCGTGGTCGTGACTTTGATCATCGTTGGCTTGTCGGTGACAGCTTTTGCCGCCGCGATCGCCTTGCCAATTGCAGCTAAATCTGTGTTGCCATCTTCAACATGCAATACGTGCCAGCCATAAGCTTCAAAGCGCTTGGAGACATCTTCAGTAAAAGCAATGTCGGTGGAGCCGTCGATCGAAATATGGTTGTCGTCGTAAAGCGCAATCAGTTTACCCAAACCCAAGTGACCCGCTAAAGAGCAAGCTTCCCCAGAGATCCCTTCCATGTTGCAGCCATCACCCAAAATCACGTAGGTGTAATGGTCAACTAGGGTCGCATCGGGCTTGTTGAACTTGGCGGCGATATGGGCTTCGGCGATCGCCAAACCGACTGCATTCGCAATCCCTTGACCCAAAGGTCCCGTGGTCACTTCCACACCGGGAGTCTCAAAGTTTTCGGGATGTCCAGGTGTTTTCGATCCCCATTGGCGGAACTGTTTGATGTCCTCAATCGTAACGCTGTCATATCCAGTCAGATACATCAGGGCATATTGCAGCATACAGCCATGACCCGCTGACAGCACAAAGCGATCGCGGTTAAACCATTGCGGGTTTTTAGGATTAAACCGCATGAACTGATCCCACAGCACAAACGCCATTGGAGCCGCGCCCATGGGTAACCCAGGGTGACCCGATTTTGCTTTCTCAACAGCATCTACCGCCAGAAAACGGATTGAATTAATACAAAGTTCTTCAAGTGATTGAGTTACGACAGCCATGATTCCTACTCAGTGATGAATTAGCGTTAGGACGGGGATAAACAAGATGCTGGGTAAGACAAGCCACCCGATAATTTCTTTGCCTCATCATCCCATTATTAGAGACGGTAGGCAATAATTCCTATTGGGAAAACTAATGGTTTTAGTATGAACTGAACACCCCCTCAAATCAGCCAGCAAAAATTGTTTTGATTCCTTAACAATTCCTTGTTAGAAAACAAACTTAAGCAACAAACTTTTTGAATGCAAGGGTCACATTATGTCCCCCAAACCCAAAAGAATTTGACAACGCCACGTTTACAACCTGCTCTCGGCTATGGTTGGGCACATAATCTAAATCGCAATCTGGATCAGGATTGACCAAATTAATCGTGGGAGGAACGCGATCCTTCACAATTGCCATCACCGTTGCCACCGCTTCAATGCCGCCCGATCCGCCCAATAGGTGCCCTGTCATGGATTTTGTGGAGCTAACAGCAATCTGATGGGCAGAGTCGCCTAACGCTTTCTTAATGGCGGCGGTTTCTGTGGAATCATTTGCGGGGGTGCTGGTGCCGTGGGCATTGATGTAACTCACCTGATCAGGGGTTAAATTGCCATCTTTGAGACATAGGGCGATCGCGCGGGCTGCTCCTTCGCCACCGGGCACTGGAGAGGTCATATGATAGGCATCACAGGTCATGCCATAGCCCACGATCTCTGCGTAAATTCGAGCGTTGCGCGCCAGGGCGTAGTCTAGCTCTTCCAAAATCAAAATGCCTGACCCTTCGCCTAAGACGAAACCATCCCGATCTTGATCAAACGGACGGCTGGCATGGGCAGGATCATCGTTGCGAGTAGACATCGCCTTACAAGCCGCAAACCCGGCGACCGATAAAGGAGTGACCGCTGCTTCCGTGCCGCCACAGATCATGGCTTGAGCATATCCTTGCTGAATTAGGCGAAAGGCATCGCCGATCGCGTTTGAACCCGCCGCACATGCCGTCACCGCGCAAGAGTTTGGTCCTTTGGCTCCCGTGTGAATGGCGGTTAACCCCGCTGCCATGTTGGCGATCATCATCGGAATCATGAAGGGGCTACAGCGATCGGGTCCTTTGGTCAGATAAATTTCCTGCTGATCTTCCAATACTTTCAAGCCACCAATGCCTGTGCCAATCAACACGCCGACCTGTTCAGCATTTAAGTCATTGATCACAAACTGAGCATCGGCGATCGCCTGCTTACTGGCAGATACCCCAAACTGAGCAAAGCGATCCATCCGCTTCGCTTCTTTGCGATCTAAATAGGTAAGTGGATCAAAGCCTTTCACTTCTCCAGCCATGCGGCAATCATGTCGGGAAGCATCAAATAAGGTGATGGAATCGATTCCGTTGCGTCCACTCATCAAGCCATCCCAATAGTCACCCACCGTGTTTCCAATCGGGGTGATTGCGCCCAGCCCAGTGACGACAACGCGCTTACGAACAACGTTTGTCATGATTTCAACGTAAAAATAAGTAGCCCAAGCTAAAAAAGTTTTGAGTTACAAATAGGGACTTTTACTCTGATACCGTCTCAGAGAAGATCCTTATTCATAACTCATCACCCAATGCTTGGTTAGGCAGATGCGGTCGCTTTGTTGCTGATGTAATCTACTGCCGATTGTACGGTAGCAATTTCCTCAGCCGCTTCGTCAGGAATTTCAATGTCGAATTCTTCCTCTAATGCCATGACTAGCTCAACAGTATCGAGGGAATCGGCTCCCAAGTCGTTGGCAAAGCTGGCTTGAGGAGTCACCTCAGTTGCATCAACTCCCAGTTGTTCAGCCACAATCTTCTGAACTTTATTGAAAATTTCGGTTTCGCTCATAAGCTCCCTCGCTGAATGCAGTGGCAATAAACTCATGCCGGAGTGTGTACAATGTCCAGACATAAATGGTTTGAGCGTTGATAACACTCTTTGCCAGATATATCTATTTTAAGCATCCCACCATCTTAAGCTGAAAGCGCGATCGCTCTGAAGCAGAGTAGACGCTTTCTAGTCGTGACCTAAAAGAATTTTAAGAATTTGCCAAATTTCGCATCGTAACCATTGATGATGGGAACATCCAGGGTCATTGCTGCTTAGCCAGAAACCAAGGACGCTGCTGAAAAATTCGCTATCCTGCCGAGCCTTCGCCTTATGACTCCTAAATCTTTGAGATATGCTTACTTTCCCGGTTGTGTTGCCCAAGGAGCTTGTCGAGAACTGTATCAAAGCACCCAAGCCCTCACGCAAGCCTTGGACATCGAATTAGTCGAACTTAAAAAAGCCTCTTGCTGTGGTTCCGGCACGTTTAAGGAAGATTCTCAATTATTAGAAGACACCGTGAATGCCCGTAATCTTGCCTTAGCAGAGGAATTAAACCTGCCTCTATTAACCCATTGCAGCACTTGTCAGGGTGTATTGGGTCATGTGGATGAACGCCTAAAAGACGCTCAAAACCAAAACCCTGCTTACGTTGAACAGGTGAATGGATTGCTCAAAAAAGAAGGCTGTTCTCCCTATCAAGGCAGCGGTGAGGTGAAACACATTCTTTGGGCATTAGTGGGTGATTATGGCTTGGAAGCTTTGCAAGCAAAAGTAACTCGTAAATTGGCAGGGCTGAATTGCGCTGCCTTCTATGGCTGTTATTTGCTGCGTGCCCAAGATCGTATTCCCTACGACGACCCCTACAATCCACAGTCGATGGAAAATGTGTTTCGGGCGGTGGGTGCTACGCCGATTTATTTTCCGGGGCGGACTCAGTGTTGCGGCTGGCCACTGGCTAGCTATGCCACGGAGCAGTCGTTCACCATGGCAGGCGGGCATATTCAAGCGGCGATCGCTGCTGGAGCCGATTGTATCGTTACGCCCTGTCCCCTGTGCCACCTCAATTTAGACTCTCGCCAACCTGAAGTTGAAAAAGTGATTGGCTCCAAACTGGGACTGCCCATTTTGCATTTACCCCAGTTAGTCGCACTGGCATTGGGTGTAAGTCCCCAAAAACTCGGTTTAGATCGCCATATCGTTTCTACAAGCTCTGTTTTGAATAAGCTTAGATAGAGTCCTGGGTAAGGAGTTTGGAGTGCGCGTCAATGGGGGTGAGTTATTAAAAAGCCTGTAGAAGCGTGGGATTGTCATCCTCTACAGGCTGTCTGACATTTTTTCCAAGCCATCTCAGACGCGATCGCTGAGCAAACTATCGAGCGCCAAGATAAGTTCTCATAAACCAATTTTTTACCTTTGCAGCACTCAGCATTCCTGCTTCATTCGTCTGAGCAGAAAAAGAGACCCCCAACAACGCCGCAAAATCACTATCTGACAGTTCGCCCGCCTGATGCTTTTGAAAAGCATCCACGACGGTGACCAATTCATCTACAGAAAACGAATAGCCTTTTTGGGCAGCGAACTCGGCAACCACTGGCGCACGCTCCCCTTTCAATGCCTCCGATTCAGCAGGATCTAAATCTGCTTCGCTGCTAATATTGCCATCTCCAACGCCTAATAGAGTTTCAAGCTGCTGGCGCAGAGCTTCATCTTCCGCAGTCTTCTGCATAAACTTCAAAACCGTTGCAGTAGCCATGTCGAGTTAATGCTCCACTCGTTTTGATCGCCAATATCATATCAAGGGTTTTTCGGATAGCCAGCATTCTTTATTTTCATGTAAGGCTTTGGCGAATGGCGAGGGCTTGACCCTTGCCCCCCTGATCTCTAATCCCTGCCTTTTCTATTACATTGTTTAAACTTTTGCAGCCTTTCGTCGAGCGTGTCTCAAGCGTTGGGGTAAACTGACGTTCATCCAAGGTTTGGCGGCACTATGCTGTCGATCCGATGGGCTAATAAATATTGCGAAGTGTCAAGCAATCATTGGAGCCTTTAATAACATGTCTCATAGCGTCAAAATTTATGACACCTGCATTGGCTGCACCCAATGCGTTCGTGCTTGCCCTACAGATGTCCTAGAGATGGTTCCCTGGGATGGCTGTAGAGCAGGGCAAATTGCTTCTTCTCCTAGAACGGAAGATTGTGTTGGCTGCAAACGTTGCGAAACGGCTTGCCCAACTGATTTCCTTAGCATTCGTGTGTATCTAGGGGCTGAAACGACTCGCAGTATGGGTCTGGCTTACTAAACGGTGTAGATTATAGTGCGATCGCTTTAGTCTATTGGTTTATTCATAGTTCAGACTTAAAAAAGGAAAGAGGGATCAATTCCCTCTTTTTTTATCAAAAAATGAGCACCGTGTTATTGAATTGCTTTCATCAAGAATTCCGCTAACTCAATTAACTGCTGTTTGTTAAAGGCATCTAGTAACGCTCTGGCAGCAGCGCGAGGTTCTAAAGGAATAGAAATTTGCTGAGTCCGAGTTGCCCCATTTTGATCGGGGGTGCTCGCCGTAGTGGAGGATGCTATGGATTGGGCGACTGGCGCGGGGGCGAAAACAACCGTTGGGGCAAGCTGTCGCAGTTTCACACTGGGAACAATTTCGCTCGATCGCCCCGCGACCAGCAGATCGCCGGATAGTTTGATCTCTTTAATAATCAGCGGTGCCAGCATAGAGTAAGAACCCTGTGGATTGGCGATCGCGCCTTGAGTCACCGCTAACAATCCATGCCAAGCTGAACAATTGCTCAGTTGCTCCATGCGATTACAAAGGACGGATAGCTGCTGACGGCAAAGTGGCGTGTCACCCTGCTTGAACAACTGCAACATTTTTCTAAGAGCCGCATTGATAAAGGCAGGCGCTTCAGCACTGACCTTGACCGCAGTAGCCGCTTTATTTGACCTGTTTTGGATTAAATGATGTAAATAAGCTTCAACTTCCACAAACGCTGGCTGGGCATCTTGAACAATTTGCTCTGCCTGTACCTCTTGAAAACCAAATGGAGATTGAAGCGCTTCGACTAATTCCTTCAGCACATCAAACACTTTGAGAAACAAGTTTTCTAGCTGGCGATCGGGCTTAACTGGATTATCCTTCAGAATCTTAAAGGCATCCTCTAAGTGATGGGCAGTTCGATGGATGCTGTCAAAGCCGAGCATTGCAGCGCCACCCTTGACGGAATGAGCCGCTCGAAACACTTCATTCATCTGCTCAGAATCTGCCAAGGTTGCCTCTAGATTTAGCATTCCTTGTTCAATCGTATCGAGGTGTTCTTTCGCTTCCTCGATAAAGAACCCCATAATTTGTTGTTGTTTCGTCGCTTGCACAACCCAAATCCTCTGAATGTTAACGTTGTACGAGCCACAGAGATGTGATTCCTCCGTTGTCTCTCGTTTTTAATGTTCCCCTATCGATTCGCTTTTTATCGGTTTGTAACAAGGAAATCTCATGATGCAGATAAATGACCTAATGAGTTATGAAGGGGGCTGTCATTGTGGGGCAGTGAGGTTTCAGGTGAGGGCAAACCCTAAGCAAGCCGAAGTGTCAGATTGCAACTGTTCTATTTGTCGAAAAAAGGGGTTTCTCCATTTGATTGTGCCGCTGGAGCAGTTTACCCTGCTACAGGGTGAAGATACTTTGGCGACTTATACCTTTAATACGGGCATTGCCAAACATCTCTTTTGTCGGATTTGTGGAATTCATGCTTTTTATCGTCCGCGATCGCATCCTCATAAAATGGATGTCAACCTCCGCTGTCTAGATGAAAACATACTTTCCCAATTTCGCATCACTCCATTCGACGGTCAAAATTGGGAAGCCAATGTGCATGAAATTCAAAAGGAAGATTAGAAGTCAGTGCGGAGTAAGGAGTTGGTCGGAAACTCAAAACTTAAAACTTAAAACTCAAAACTCCACCCATCTACTCCTCCTCTATTTTTGTCTTCTCTTCCACAGGCTTATTGTTAAACAACACCTCTGGGTTAAATGGGCGATTAGCCTGTGTGAGAGCATCATTCGGTTCGGTTTGTGAAAACTTGCGCGCCAAGTTTACAAAATCAGACGGCATCACGACGATAGTTGTAGTGTTGTTTTCAGCGCCAATTTCTGTCAGCATTTGCAGGCGGCGCAGTTCTAAAGCCGTTGGGTTAGCGCTAATGGTTTCAGCCGCTTGCGCCAATTTTTGAGAGGCTTCCTGTTCAGCAGCGGCTTTAATAATCCGCGCCCGTTTTTCACGAATGGCTTCGGCTTCTTTTGCCATTGCTCGCTGCATACTGGTCGGGATTTCTACATCCTTCATTTCTACCCGTTCAATCACAATGCCCCACGGCTCGGTGATTTCATCCACAATTTCCTGGACTTTGACATTGATTTTGTCGCGATTTTGCAACACGTCATCCAAAATATTTTGCCCAACCACGTTGCGAAGGGTCGTTAATGCGATCTGGTAAACTGCCATTTCGTAGCTTTCAACTCGATTAATCGCTTTGGCTGGATCGAGAATGCGGTAATAGAGAACGGCATTGACTCGAATAGTGACGCTGTCGGCGGTGACGGTTTCCTGTGGCTCAATGTTGACGGTTTTGGTGCGGACATCCACCTGCATTTTTTGATCGACCCAGGGAACGATCCAATACATGCCGGGTCCGAGAACGCCGCGCGATCGCCCCAATCGAAAAATCACTCCCCGCTGATATTCGCGATCGAGCTTGATTCCACCCATCGCCATAATCATCAGTGCGCCAACAAACAAACCAATCAGACTTCCCATTGCATTCAATCCCTTGCTATACCTCCATTTTAGAGAGCCTGCTTGGGATTAATCTAAAGATTTATATGAGAGGGGATATCAGGTTTCAGGTTTCGGGTGCCAGGTTTCAGATGATGAAAAAGCCTCTCCCCCTACTCCTTGCCCTCTTGCCTTACTTCCCTACATCGATTGAGCCTGCTTCACAGGCGATCGCGCTACCAAGAACTTCAGGGGTAGCGGGTGCTAGAGTCGAGGGTTGGGCGCTTTCACACAGAATGGTTGTCATTGCCGCTGCATTGGCACTCGATGAATTAGCCACAACTGCGCTGACGTAGCTTTTCAGCTTTTCGGTTTTGGGAATAGCAGTCAGTCTTGCCTGAGTTTGATCGGTAACTATTAATTTGTATGCATAGTAAGCGCTTTTGGGGATAGAAATTTGCTCTAAGGCTGCCAAACTAGAAGCAAAACGACCATTCGTTTGATAAAACGCTTGCTGGGCTTGACTCATTTTAGTCAGGTAGTCTTTTACCTCATTTTGCTGCACCACAATCGTTAGATCCGTGAGTGATTGGGTTGTGTGTTGAGGATAGTTTACCGCTGGCACCATGGCTGCGGGAAAAGATTGCTTAGTAACAGGACGGGCAGTGGGAGTTTTGGGCATGGCAGCATTGGTTACGGCTGCCACAATACCGCCTGAAGCAAAGGCGATCGCTGCCATTCCACCTAGCACCATCCATTGATTTGAAGGATTAATTTGCAAAAGCAAGCGCTGCACTATGGTTGGCATTCGCAGTGATCGATTGCCCGCTGAAGGCAGTTTTGGTATCGTCGAGCCTACTTTAGAAAAGAATTGAGTTGCCAAGGCAGAGCTAGAAACTTGCTGAATGATTCGCTGTGCCCAAGCAGAGGTGCTAGTTGTAGCCTGATGCGAAGGAGACTTTAAGGCTTGGCTCGATGCTAAATCCGAGGTAAGAATGGGTTCATGGGGAGCGGAATTTACGAGTTGAAATTCTTCTGTCCATAGCGGTGATCCCCCTATTTTTTGAGCAGATACTTTAACCTTGCGAATAGATGCTGCCGCCAATGAACCAATGCCACTGCGAATAAAACTAACGATCGCCGCTTGATTTAACAGCTTTTCTGACTGCACCATAATTAGCAAATAATCATCAGTCAATTGCGCGGTCGTCGTCACGCCTTTTGGTTCCAAAACCGAGTTCATCAGTGCCGCGATCGCTTGAGGATTACCCTGTTTCGCCAGATTGAGTAATTGGGATTGAGTCACCATAAAAGATGCCAAACGCAGGAAGTAAAAATGCACTTCTAAAATACTCGCAAATTTTTAAGTAGCAACTTTTTTTACAGGGATAAGGGGTTTTGAAACCCGAAACTTGAAACCCGAAACCTAACACCTATCCCAACCAAGGTATACAGCTTTAATTGGAGAGCCTCTTTTCGTTCCCATTTCGCCTTACAATTTTGGCAATCACTCTTTGCCCTTTCCGTTTCACCCGTTTTTATGAGTATTGGCTACCTCGCGCTCGTTCTCCACGCTCACCTGCCCTTCGTGCGGCACCCAGAGAGCGATTACGTTCTTGAAGAAGAGTGGTTGTTTGAAGCTATCACCGAAACCTATATTCCCCTCATTCAGGTTTTTGAAGGCTTAAAGCGCGATGGAGTAAACTTCAAGCTCACCATGAGTTTGACCCCTCCGTTAATCTCCATGTTGCTCGATCCGCTTTTGCAAGAGCGCTATAGCGAACATCTTGCCAAGCTAGAAGAACTCACCGAACTGGAAGCGGAGCGCAATGCGTTTAATGGGCATCTCCAGTATTTATCAGAACACTACGCCAAAGAATTTAACCAGGTTCGCACCACATGGGAACACTACAACGGCAACCTAGTCAAAGCCTTTAAGCAATTTGCCGACAGCAACAACCTAGAAATCATCACCTGCGGCGCAACCCACGGATACTTCCCATTGATGAAGATGTATCCCCAAGCGGTATGGGCGCAAATTCAGGTGGCGTGTGAGCATTACGAAGAAAACTTTGGACGCAAACCCAACGGCATTTGGTTGCCGGAATGTGGTTATTACGAGGGTGTGGAGCGGATGCTGGCAGATGCCGGACTGCGCTACTTTCTCACCGATGGACACGGGATTTTATATGGTCGCCCGCGTCCACGCTTTGGCACCTATGCGCCTGTTTACACCCAATCTGGGGTGGCAGCTTTTGGGCGCGATCACGAATCGTCTCAGCAGGTATGGTCGTCAGAAGTAGGCTACCCCGGTTCGCCAGAATATCGGGAGTTTTACCGTGATTTGGGCTGGGATGCGGAGTATGAATATATCAAGCCCTACGTCATGCCCAACGGTCAGCGGAAAAATGTAGGCATCAAATATCACAAAATTACTGGGCGCGGCTTTGGATTAAGCGATAAGGAACTGTATGATCCTTACTGGGCGCGGGAAAAAACCGCTGAACATGCAGGCAACTTTATGGTCAATCGGGCGCGGCAGGTCGAGCATCTCTATGGCATGATGCAGCGGAAGCCGATTATTGTGTCGCCCTATGATGCGGAACTGTTTGGGCACTGGTGGTATGAAGGTCCCTGGTTTTTGGATTATCTATTCCGCAAAACCTGGTTTGATCAAAGCAGTTATGAAATGACTCATTTGGCGGACTACCTGCGAGAAAATCCAACCCAGCAGATGATTAATCCGGCACAGTCTAGCTGGGGTTATAAGGGCTTCCATGAATATTGGCTGAATGAAACCAATGCTTGGATTTATCCCCATCTGCATAAAGCAACCGAGCGAATGATTGAGCTGGCGAAACGGAAAGCCGTAGATGAGTTGGAGCGTAAGGCACTCAACCAGGCGGCGCGTGAGTTGCTGCTGGCGCAGTCTTCTGATTGGGCGTTTATTATGCGAACGGGAACGATGGTGCCCTATGCAGTACGGCGCACGCGATCGCACCTGATGCGGTTTAACAAGCTCTATGAAGATATCCTGCAAAGCAAGATTGATTCAGGCTGGGTGGAAAAGGTGGAAGCGATAGACAATATTTTTCCAAACATTAACTACCAGGTCTATCGACCGCTCTAAGCCGCTTCACCCTACATCAAAAAATAGGTGGGACAAGACTGAGCATCAAATTCTAGGCTTGCATCGTCTGAAATGGGAAGATTTAGCCAAGTGTTGGGTCGGCTAGCGGAATCGCGATCGCTCTCAGTTGTTTTGGCTGAGTCAGCAGACGCGATCGGTGCTGCACACTGCTCCATTTCTTTGTTCCAATTCCAGTAGGTGTAAGCAAAATTTTCCATCGGAGGGTTCCACACTTTATAAAAGGGTCATGCTATCTACAACACAGGTGACGAAGTAATATCCGAAAAGTTCACTGTCGAAAAAATCGCTATTATTTCAAACACTAGGTCGTTGGGGGTATCTTATCTTTTTAGGATAGGGGGTTACACCCCTCAGGTGGGTGATTCGTTATAAAAGTTCCCGATCGAATCCATTCATGAATTTGATAGCTGGAATGGATGAAGTAGAGGTTAGTTTATGAATTCATCAGAGCGATTTCGCGGATGCTTGTTAGGGCTGGCGGCTGGGGATGAGATCGGCACAACTGTTGAGTTTCGGCGACGTGGCTCATTTTCACCCGTGACCGATATGGTGGGTGGCGGACTTTTTAACCTGAAGCCGGGTCAATGGACTGACGATACATCGATGCACCAAGAGATCATCGAGCTTGCCAATCAACTACACGATGCTGTTGCGTAAAAGTTGCCTTGGCTGGAGGGATGGAGTTCTGAGTTTTGAGTTTTGAGTCTAGCAGTCCGTACCCTACACTCCATAACCCTCCGCAGTTTTTCTAGACTGGTTAAGCGACTTGATAGGGATAGGTCAAGCGATCGAGTTGTTGGATCAGCAAGCTGAGGAATAAACCAACATCCGTGACCACTCCCACCGATTCGACGGAGCCGCGATCGCTGAGTTTGGTCACTACTGCTGGATTGATATCCACACAGACCATTTTCACGCCAGCCGGAGTCATGTTGCCCACGCCAATCGAGTGCAGCATGGAGGACAGCATCAAAATCAGGTCAGCCCCTTCAATCAAACGCGAGTAAGCTTCTTGCGCTTTAATCAAATCCATTTCAGTGTCGGGCAGTGGACCATCATCCCGGATGGAGCCAGCCAATGAAAAAGGGATGTTGTTCTTAACGCATTCATACATCACGCCGCTGGTGACTACACCCGCTTCCACAGCTTTGGCGATGCTGCCATAACGCCGGACGATGTTGATCACTTTCAGGTGATGGCGATGTCCGCCCCGCACAGATACCCCGCGCTTCATATCCATGCCCAAGGAGGTGCCCAGCATCGATTGTTCCATATCGTGAACTGCGATCGCGTTGCCGCCTAGCAATGCCTGCACATAGCCCTCGCGCACCAGGTGAGACAGGTGTTCGCCGCCGCCCGTATGAATCACCACGGGACCCGCTGTGACTACCACTTTGCCGCCGTGGTCGCGGATCTGGCGCATTTCCCAGGCGATTTGCTCGACCACTAGTTCCACTCGCCGCTCACTGGAAACTCCTGCCCCCATAAAGCTAAATTCTTGGCTGCGAGTGTCGCGCGATTCAGGTTTGCGGACGGTGCGAATGCCTTCCACACCAACAATCACGCGATCGCCCACCTTCAAATCCCGCAGTAATCGACAGGCTGCTGTGGGGTTTCCGGTCATATCTACCGCGATCGCGCCATCCATCCGCTGCTTTTGCACTTGCACCCATTCGCCACTTACCCGCACTTCCGTTGGGTAAATCGTGGACACATAGAAATCGTCAGGCGCTACACCATCCTGTATTACTGGCTCCCAGATAATGTCACACTGCTCATCCATTCGAGGCAATGCCCCCAAGTCGATCAGTTGCGACATGATCGCTTCCATCACATCATGGGAAGGAGCCGTTACCTTCACTTCCGCTGAAGACGTACTTTGTCGCTGTTCGCCCAGATTAAAGTTCAACACTTGGAAACTGCCGCCGCCTTCCACAATTAGATCCAACGCCTGATTAATCAAGCCTGCATCCAGCAAGTGCCCTTCCATCCGCACGATTCGGCTTTCCACTGTGCCGCTGGCGTGAATGTCTGCCAGTACAGGTTCCGTCGTCCGCAAGGTCAAACATTTTGCCGCACCGCCTGCTTTCAAAAACTCCGTCAGCGGTGTTTCTACCACGTCAAAACCCGCTGCGCTCAGTCTGCGCTTTAGCTCATCGCTGGCTTTATTCATCACGACGACAGTGCCAATATTCACCGTGTTGCAGGCAAAGTTGAGGGCATCCGGTTCGCTAATGGGAATCCGCTTTGCTTCCGGCACCCGCATTTCGATCAAGCGATTGGAGTAAGAATCAAAGGCAGGCGGATAGTAGAGCAGATAGCCATTTGCCAACGGACAGAAGCAGGTATCTAGATGGTAGAAACGCTCATCCATCAGTCTTAGCGACAGCACCTCTATGTCTAGCCACTTCGCTAAATAAGGATGAGAATCAAGTTCAGAGCGGAAGCCATATCCTGCCCACAGCCAGCGCCCTTCGCGATCGAGCAAGGCATCTCCCGCCCCTTCAAATGGCAAATCTTTGGGCAATTCATGCACCGTAAAGCCTTGATCAGCAAACCACTGCTTAAAAAACGGTTCTTCGCCCTGACGCTCTTTGTGGAAAAAGCGGCTCAGCACCACCTCTTTACCCAGCACCAACCCCGCGTTGGCAGTAAACACCATGTCGGGTACACCTTTCTCAGGTTTGACCAGTTCCACGATCGCCCGGTCTTTAAGCACCTGAAACAGCCCTTGCCATTGTTCCACGGCGCGATCGCGAGAAGACTTGTGGACATTTCCTTCCATCCACGGGTTAATCACATAGTCCACGTCATAGTGGTCAGGGGCACACATCAAGATGCGGATTTCAGAAGTCATAACATTAAACTTGTAGATGGGTAGGAGGCAAACGTAAATACAGCCAAAAGATTAGCCAATCTCCTATCTTACTATTGCCTGGATTGCCAAAAAGCCAATCCAACTACCTTACGGTTAGGAACCTTTGACAATCTGCCCAGTATTCTTGCAATCATGAACATCTTTGAAGCAGTCCCTCAATAGGAAAAGTTCTGCACTATCGAAAAAACGATGGCAACTATATGGAACGTTAAACCCATGACAAATCGTGAACAGTTGATACAAGAACTTGAACAGGCTCCTGATGACCTAGTGGGAATAATGCTGGATTTTTTACATCGGGTTAAAGTGACACGTCAAACTCATCCTCTTGCAAAGTTTGCCGGAATTTTAAGCGATACAGAAGCAGCAGAATTGAACCAGGCAATTGCATCAGAGTGTCGGCAGGTAGATGTAGATGAGTGGTGAAATTGCTTTAGATACCTCTGTAGCAGTTCGCTTTCTCAATGGCGACGGAGCAGTAATTGAGAAAGTGCTGGCATTGCCAGAGATTGTTTTGCCTCTAGTGGTCGCAGGAGAGTTGTTGTTTGGGGCAGAGAATTCGTCCCGCCCTTTGCAAAATCTGTCCCGTTATTTGGAGTTTATTTCAACCTGTATGGTTGTACCGTTAGGCAGGGACACAACATCTGTTTATGCTCAAACCCGATTATTCTTAAAGCGCAAGGGACGACCAATCCCCATGAATGATATTTGGATTGCTGCCCAATGTTTGGAACAAGGTTGGACGCTAGTAACGGATGATACCGATTTTGATTATGTGGATAGTTTGCTATTAGAACATTGGTAAACCACAAGACGAGCAGATGCCTGAATCAGCAGAGCCGCAGAGTCCTAAACAACTCAGTCGGGAACAGCGATGGGAAATTGTAAAAGCCTTACTGCAACGGGCAGAGGCGAAAACTGATGCAACGCAAGCATTTCGTGATGCTTATCCCAATGCACCAGAAGAAATGCTGCGAACTGCGGTTTTTCATACCTACGTTGACGGAGTTGGAGCCGTATTGGACTGGTTAGTTGACTTGGAGTTATTCCTAGAAAAGCCAAACCATAGACTTGATCTCGGCGCAACATTTCATGTTTTGTATCATCTCTACAATTGGTATCAGTTCCAGGCATTGCTGCCAGAGGGTAGAGCAGGCGTATTAGAGCGGCTTAAGGAGATGAAAGAACTCCTTGCAGATGGGGATACAAACGCAATTCTTGCGACCGTTGAGGAATTAGAATCAATGTTTGAAGGGAGTCGAAACTACCCTGATTTTCAGTAAATCGACCCTGTGACCCCTGAAATGACCGACTATCTTTATCACTATCCGCCGCTGTTGGCAGCCAAACTCGTTAAACGCTACAAACGATTTTTTGCCGATGTGGAATTGGTTTCTGGTGAAGTGGTGACGGCGCATTGCCCTAACACGGGACCGATGACGGGCGTTTCAACTTTGGGCAGTCCGGTTTATCTGTCTGAAAGCGATAGTCCTACCCGCAAACTGCGCTATACCCTGGAAATGATTCAGGTGTATGACAATCAGCCGACCTGGGTGGGAGTGAATACCAATTTGCCGAACCGGATTATCCAACTGGCGTTGGTCAACAAGCTGTTTCCTGCACTGGGCGACTACAGCGAGATTCGGGGGGAAGTGCCCTATGGACAGGATAAAAAAAGCCGCATCGATTTTTTGCTGATGGGTGCTGAGAAACCGATCTATGTTGAGGTGAAAAGCACGACTTGGGCGCAGGGCGAGTTGGTTTTGTTTCCCGACACGGTGACGACTCGCGGGCAAAAGCACCTGAAGGAACTGATGGCGCTGCTGCCGGATGCTGTTCCCGTGATGCTGTATTTCATTAATCGGGCAGACTGCCCCTATTTTGCCCCCGGAGATCGCGGTGATCCAACCTATGGCAAGCTGTTTCGAGACGCGATCGCCCTAGGTGTGACAGTGCTGCCCTGCCGCTTTGAGATTTCGCCCGTGGGCATCCGCTATCTGGGGTTAGCAGAGTTGAAGCTCAGTTAGGAGGGAATCGCGATCACCAAAATATCGCCTGAGAGCAGTCTTTGCAGTTATTTAGCGATCGCACAGGTGCCTCTCGCCCAGCCCCATTCTTCAGTTCCAACTGAGACTTGTGAACCCGGACGCACATTGCCTTTGCCTAAATCTACCAGCGAAATTGCAGTGGCGGACTGGAATGCTCCCCGGTAGATCGGCTGTCCTTGCTCATTGTTGCGATCGAACGTCAGGGGCGAGACGTAGGTTGGTTGACCCGATCGCGTCCAGGTAATTTGGGTAAAGCGACCATCCAAAAATTTTGCATCATACTCCCAGCCATTGCTTTTACGTCCAGTACAGGAAAATGTTTGAATCGCATTGGACTGGGGAGTTGAACTTGGCTGGGGAGTTACAGTTGGCGGTTGAGTCGAATTCGGCTGGGGAGTTGCATTTGCCTGGGGAGCCACGGTTGGGGGTTGAGTCGCAGTTGGCGGTGTGGGAGAGCATCCTGCACTCGCAACCATTAGGCTAATTCCAGTCAGCCCAGCAGCAATTGCTTGGGTCATTTTGTTCGTCATCAATCGTTTCCCGAAGTAAGTTATTTTGAATCCAGAGTTAGTTCTTGCTGTGATTTAGATCAGGCAATCGGTGATGCAGCCTTTGTTATTTTCAAGAGATTTTGCAGAGGTAACTAAAATGATTTACCACAGACAATAGAGCAAGAAAATATGAAACTAATAGGACGAGAAACACCGCCTTTTGCTACTTTCGTCTGAACCAGATTGTCCGGGTACTTTTACTCAAAAACTGCTTTTGTGACGAGAGGGCGATCGCGAATGACAAAAAAACGTGCCAAATTTGCAAGCTGGAGTACCATGCTCCAGAGGAGTATTTCAGTGTCCAAAAGTAGCCTCTAGCAGAAACCCGAAAGTGCCTAGACTTTAAGGTTCCTAGATCAGCTTGGTTTGATTGCCATCTCAATTGAAAGCTTTTTTATTGCTGTGCTTAGAACTATTCGTCTCCTGATCAATCGTTTGAATCTGGGTCATTTGAATTTGGCTGAACTGCTGCCAAAATTCATCTTTCAGCCTCGGCGAAAACTGATATTTGCGGGTTACGCCCTCCTGACGATCGCCTTAGCCGTGGGTTTAGCATCCCAGTCCATCCGCCCAGAAACGGCTCGTGCCCTAGAAGTGAACTCCAATCCAGTCGCCATGGGCACCTGGGTGGGGGCTTCCTTCCCGGTGGAAAATTTTCAAATCTACACCTCTCCGTTTGGGTTACGCCGATCGCCGGATGGTTCTTACACTCAGGAATATCATCGGGGATTGGATATGGCAGCGCCACAAGGCAGCTATATTCGCAATTGGTGGATGGGCAAAGTAGTAGAAGTATCCGATGATAGCGCCTGTGGAACTTCGGTAGTAGTGCAATCTGGGCAGTGGGAACACATCTATTGCCACATGAGCGGACATGTGGAAAAAGAGGGCGGTAAGCGCTACATGGTCGATCTCGAAGGGGGCATCCAAATTTGGGAAGGTCAAATCGTACAAGCAGGTGTGCGGATCGGGCGCGTGGGCATGACCGGGCGCACCACCGGACCTCATCTGCATTGGGGGCTAAAGTTTACTGGAAAATGGGTCGATCCCGCATTGGTGCTACGGGCAATGTATAGCGAACAGGCAAGTGGGCGATCGCTGTCAGCAGTGCCCCAATCAGGGCGTTAATCAGTTCACTTTAAGTCTGATACCCTGAGTTGCCTAAATCCTTGGATAATGGAAAAGCGCCCTTCATTCCAACCTTTTATGCAGACCACTGATCGACTGATTGATAATTCCCTGAGCTTGTTGCCCGATCGCGTTGCGTCCGTCAACCGCACGACTGGAGAAACCGATGTGCAGGTGATGATTAACCTGGATGGCACGGGACACTGTATCGCTCAAACGGGAATTCCTTTTTTGGATCATATGCTGCATCAAATTTCATCCCATGGCTTGATTGACCTGGATGTAAGGGCAACGGGTGATATTGAAATTGATGACCATCACACCAATGAAGATGTGGGGATTACCTTAGGAATAGCGTTGGGCAAGGCGTTGGGCGATCGCAAAGGGATTGTTCGTTTTGGTCACTTTGTGGCACCGTTGGATGAAGCCCTAGTGCAAGTTGCCTTAGATTTTTCGGGTCGTCCCCATCTCAGCTATGGCTTGCAGATCCCGACCCAGCGTGTGGGCACCTACGACACTCAACTGGTGCGCGAATTTTTTGTGGCGATCGTCAACCATGCCCAAATCACCCTACATATCCGCCAGCTAGATGGCATCAACTCGCACCATATTATTGAAGCGACCTTCAAAGCGTTTGCGCGATCGCTGCGAATGGGAACGGAAGTAGACGCTCGCCGTGCCAACACGATTCCTAGTTCTAAAGGGGTGCTTTAGCGAGTAGAAGCAGGTTGTATATAGTGGCGGATGCCAAAATTTAAATGCTAGATTTGACCTTCAAGTTTGTCACTTAAAACTTATGGAGGTCGCCTTGTGGGTATGCGAGTACTATTTATTCAATATGCTGGCGATTATCGTGAGGCTGTTAGGAATCTCGCTCAAGGTAAAGGCGATAATTATTACGCTCAAAAGTATTCTGTTGATTCAGTAGCTGACATCGCCAAGAGCGGAAATGATGTCGCAACATTATGTTGCTTAACTGATACTTCATATGACGAGATCCTTGAAAATGGAGTTCGAGCGATCGGTGCAGGATTTTCTACAGATGTAGATGCGAAAGAAATACTCAAATTAGTTAAAAACTACAATCCCACTCATATCATTGCCCGAACCCCCATCCGAGAAGTACTAAATTGGGCAATTGAAAACAATGTTCAAGTGATTGCCACTCTGGCAGATTCCTTTACTGTAGAAGGATTGAAAGACAGAATTCGGAACTATCGTTTAGCAAGATTGTTAAACAACAAAGGAGTTACTTGGGTCGGAAATCATGGAATCAACGCCTCAACTTCGCTGGAAAAAATAGGCGTTAAGGCAAGCAAAATTGTTCCGTGGGATTGGCCTCATGAAGTGACACCCAATGACTATGCCCCTAAAACTCTGCCCACTCAAAAGGCTCATTGGGATGTTGTTTTTGTGGGTGCAATTACAGAATTAAAAGGCATTGGTGATGTTTTAGAAGCAATATCAATCCTCAAATCTGAAGGAAGTTCTGTTCGACTAAAAGCGATCGGTCGAGGTGAACTAGAAACTTATATGAATCGTGCTCGTGAGCTAAAGATCGAGGATAGCGTCGAGTTTCTAGGCTTGATTCCTAACAGAAATATTATTCCAACTATGAGAGCAGCAGACGTGGTGCTAATCCCTAGTAGAGACCGATATCCAGAGGGATTTCCAATGACTATTTATGAAGCTTTATGCGCTCGGACTCCAATCATTGCTTCAAGCCATCCGATGTTTCGAGAAAAGTTGATTGATCAAACGAATGCTTTAATTTTTCCATCGGGCAACTCAACCGCACTAGCAAACAGCATCAAGAAGCTTACTTCTTCTCCAGAGCTATACGAGAAACTTTCTGTGTCAGCCGCCACTGCTTGGAACAGTCTGCAAATTCCAGTCAAGTGGGCTGACTTGGTTAACCGATGGTTATCAAACTCTCCAACTGATAGACAATGGCTCACCAGCAATACGCTGTCTTCCGGTCGTTATAAGCAAGCCTCGTAATGGTGTCACGTTCATGAGCAGACTAGCGCTGCATTAAAGCGTTTTCTATTCATCTAAGAGTTCAAGCAGCTGGGTAGTAACCGAAGTAGACTCTCGCTGTACTACTCATCCTAGTGCTAAAAGGTGCTTTGAAAAGTAGCAGCAGCGATCGCGAGGAATACTCCTAGCTGACTATCATTTTAGCCCGCCAAATTTAGCGGGCTAGCAATCACTTTGTGGTGATCAATCATGTGCTGCCGGATGAAAATTGGGTTGCAAATACCAGAGACAATGGGGAACCGATCGCAGCAGCATTTTCTCTTTCGTAAACCAAAACTGCTCCATCTCCCGCCAAACTGCCCACCGCCAGAGACATCGATCCTGATGCAGCAAGGTTAACGTACATCTGTTTAACAAGCCCAAGACAAAGGCACAGCCGATCGCCAACCCCGCAACCCGGAGCAGATAATTCTGGCTCACGGTTTGTAACACCTCATAGGCAACGGCTTTATGCTCAATTTCTTCCAGCGCGTACCATTCAAGCATTGCCTTGAGGGTGGGTTCTGCCGCTTCTAGCAAATCACTGGCGAGAACCACCTCAGAGAGTAAAACCGTTAGATGCTCCATGCCTGCGATCGCTGCCAAATTCAGCCGCCAATCCAGCCGTTGCAGACTCGCTAAAATCCAATCTTCCATCCGCAAACACGCTTTTAGCTCATACCCTTGCTGCCGCAGAATTTCCCCAACTTGGGCATGTTGCTCTGCATGTTGGGCTTCTTGCAGAATAAACCCGCGCACATTTTGCCTGAGTGGGCTAGCTGTAATGTTCTTGAGGCTAGACTTAACGTGTCTAACCATCCAATATTCCACACTAGGCAAGGTTAAATGCAAGCTGTTAAACAAATGAGTTTTAAACGGGCTGCCCCTCACCCAATGGCGGTCAACTGAGGCTGGCAGATTAAACTGGACGACGCGAACGGTACTCACTAGGTTTACCTGATGACTAAAGGTTCGTTTCTTTTGAGATAACACGATCGCTCGAATAATTGCCATCACTCGTTAGAGTCACTAACCGTATAGCATTGTTGGTTAAGGAGTTAATTTAAGCAACGGGAAATCAGGGCAGCGATCGCATCTGTGACAGCAAAACATAGCCCGTTCCCACCATCATTAAACTGTCAAATCGATCCAACACTCCGCCATGCCCTGGCAATAGGTTGCTGTAATCTTTGACCTGGCACAGCCGTTTTAGGTAGGAAGCCAGGACATCCCCTGTAAACGCAAACAAAGCGGTTGTCATGCCCATTACCAGAGCGATCGGCATCGAGAATCCCACCCAATCCCGCGCCAATATCGCTGCAATCAAGCAAAAGATAATCCCGCCGATCAGTCCTTCTAAGGTTTTGCTGGGGCTGATGTGAGGCAGTAGTTTTTGTTTGCCAAGCAGTTGTCCGGCAACCTGGCTAAATCCGTCGAAGGTGAAGACTTGAAAGTAGATAAACAGCAGAAAAAATCGCCCAAACACCATTGAAAAACAAATAAAGCTGGCAGCAATGGCAAGATAAATTCCCAGTACAGGGAGTTGAAACGATCGCCTGGGTGACGCAGCTAAAACCCGGATAATTTCCCCCAGCCCGATCGCGGAAATTAAAATAGCGGTGAGATAAAAGTAATCCAACAAAATACTGGCGATCGCGCTGCTCACAATGGCGATGTAGGTCAAAAACTTAAACCAGCGTTGCTGACTGGTTTTCGCGTCCACCTTACGGTTGGCAAAGTACATGCCAATTCCACCCAGAAGCAGAAAAACCGCAATATAAATAAAAATGGGATGCATTATTGATTCGCGTCGCGCAGTACCCAAAATAAGCCTTTCACATCCGTTTGGGGTTCGGATAACCACAGCACAATCAGAATTTCTTCCAGGCAAGCTAAAATTCCCCACCCGATCGCCAAATAGTACAGCCAATCCCAAAAGCCAAACCAGAGCAACCCCATCATGCAGGCTCCTTGAAGGTAAGCGGTGATTTTGAAGCTGTAGGTATGTAGCCCAATAATGCTGCGAAACTTGATCAGCATGACTAGATATAACGTGAACCAGGCGATCGCAAAAGCAATGATCCAAAGAATATGGGGCGCAATTTCCTGTCCTTTAAAGCTAAAAACCGCCCAGAAACCAGCGATATAGGTTGCCGTATCTGCCCAAGAATCTAGTTTCGCCCCCAGTTCGCTTTCCATGCCAAACGTCCGAGCGATCCAGCCATCCAGAATATCGGTGATTAAGCTAATCAAGAAAAAAACCGAAAAGATTTTCTCTTGCTCTTCAAGAATCAAAAATATTAGTAATGGAAATACTGCCAACCGATAAAGCGAGAGGGTGTTTGGAATCGTCCAAATAGCTGTTTTTTCTGTCATAAAACCCTTGGCAACCCTAGATATTTAGATTGATAGAATATCAAAGGCTAGATAGTTGAGGCAATCCGTTGAGTTTTAATCCTCACGGTACTCCTCTCAAGGGAATCTTAAAATGGTACAAACTCCCACTAAACCCCTGACCATAGAAGAATTTCTACAATTGCCAGAGACAGAACCCGCCAGCGAGTATATTCATGGGCTGATCATCCAGAAACCAATGCCTCAGGGAGAACATAGTGCAATTCAGACTGAATTAGCGTCTGCAATTAACTTAATCGTCAAACCCAAGCAGATCGCACGGGCTTTCACGGAACTCCGCTGCACATTTGGTGGACGCTCAACGGTTCCGGATATCGCCGTGTACCGATGGAGTAGAATTCCACGCAAAGAGAATGGTGGAGTCGCTAACGTTTTTTCAATAGCTCCAGATTGGACAATCGAAATTCTGTCACCGGATCAGAGCCAAACGAAAGTCACCAAAAATATTTTGCATTGCCTCCAGTATGGAACTCAGATGGGATGGCTGATTGATCCAGATGAACGCTCTGTGTTTGTTTATCTCCCGGATCAACCGACTACTGTTTATGATGAACCGGGGGCACGATTGCCAGTGCCGGAATTTGCTCAAGACTTTGATCTCACGGTAGAGGGTCTGTTTGGCTGGTTGATGGAGTGAGTTTAGAGCCGTTTAGTCAGCAGGGACGGAATGCTTCTAGTTCTCCCTATAGAATGGTCAGTAGCAGTATTTGAGAAACTCCATGCTGATTCAAGAACGAGAAACAACGCGGAATTGGCAGCCGATTATTAAACAATTTGAGGCGATCGCGGGTAAAAATAACGTCGTTCGTCGCAAGGAAGAACTGCTGGTGTATGAATGCGATGGGTTGACCAGCTATCGGAACCGTCCTGATGTGGTGGTGTTGCCCCGAACCACGGCAGAAGTGGCGGCGATCGTCCAAGTTTGCGCCCAGAATCAAATTCCCTTTGTAACTCGTGGATCTGGCACGGGTTTATCCGGTGGAGCGCTGCCCGTGGATGGCTGTGTGCTGATTGTCACCACTTTGATGAAGCAAATTTTGGAGATTGACCTGGAAAACCAGCGCGTCGTCGTTCAGCCCGGAGTGATTAATAGCTGGGTGACGCAGGCTGTGAGTGGAGCATGTTTTTTCTACGCACCTGATCCGTCTAGCCAAATTATTTGCTCGATCGGCGGCAATGTGGCAGAAAATTCTGGCGGTGTCCACTGCCTCAAATATGGCGTGACGACGAATCATGTGTTGGGCTTGAAAGTGGTTACGCCGACGGGCGAAATTGTGGATATCGGCGGTACGGTGCCGGAAATGCCGGGATATGACCTGACTGGCGTATTTGTTGGCTCTGAGGGCACCTTGGGAATTGCGACAGAAATTACGCTGCGACTGGTGAAAACGCCTGAGTCGATTCGGGTGTTACTGGCAGATTTCACCAGTGTGGAAGCGGCGGCGGCAACGGTTTCAGACATTATCAGCGCGGGAATTATTCCGGGCGGCATGGAAATGATGGATAACCTCAGCATTAATGCAGTGGAAGATGTGGTGGCGACGAACTGCTATCCCCGCGATGCAGAGGCGATTTTGCTGGTGGAGGTGGATGGGCTGGAGGTGGAAGCGGCGGAAAATACGAAGCGGGTAGAGGCGATTTGTTTGCAGAATGGGGCACGCTGTGTGCGGATTGCCACGGATGCCGACGAACGCTTGACC
Source organism: Leptolyngbya sp. (assembly GCA_003249025.1). GTDB lineage: Bacteria > Cyanobacteriota > Cyanobacteriia > Leptolyngbyales > Leptolyngbyaceae > ULC077BIN1. Next base: position 42,152 of record QBMH01000012.1, read on the forward strand.
TTATGGAAGGGGCGCAAAGCCGCCTTTGCAGCCATGGGTAAGCTGTCGCCCGATTATTATGTGCAGGATGGAGTGATCCCGCGCACTAAGTTGGAACTGGTGCTGAAGACCATTGCAGAGTTGGGCGATCGCTATGGCTACTATGTGGCGAACGTGTTTCATGCAGGCGATGGCAATTTGCATCCGCTGATTTTGTATGACAATGCCGTTCCTGGTGCCCTGGAAAAAGTGGAAGCGTTGGGCGGCGAAATCCTCAAGCTGTGTGTAAAAGTCGGTGGCAGTATTTCCGGGGAACATGGCATCGGTGCCGATAAGCGCTGCTATATGCCAGAGATGTTTTCGCCAACAGATTTGGAAACGATGCAGTGGGTGCGTCAGGCGATCGACCCGCAAACGATCGCGAATCCAACGAAGCTATTTCCCACACCCCGCACCTGTGGCGAAGCTACTAAACCATCATCCAGCAAAGCTTTTGAAGGCGTTGAACGGTTTTAGGCTGCTGCTTTACCTCTACCCAATAAAATTGGGGGGAAACCCTCACTAATACGGGGGCTTTTCCCCTAACCAAAGCATCACTTCAACCGCGACTATAAGGCTATCCGCACTGTTGGTTGCAACTTAATGAACTACGTTTACTTTTTAGCCAACACCAGCTTGACCTTGAGAGTGGTTGAATTTTTGCATAAAGGCTATTTGCCAGTGCGCTTCATGAGTGTGATTCATCAGATCGATGGCTGGCTAATTCGAGTCAAATTAAGCGAACATTTAGAGCCTCATCAGCACAAAGATTTCCAAGCATTTATGAACGAACTGGGAATTCCTCATGAACCCAATATTCGGATTCAAATGGCAATGTGGGGCTTAGAAACGGGTCAATCCCCTGTGGCAGTGATGCAGCGCTACCAAGTGGCAGTGGTTTCTCATGGCATCCCCGATCGCCAAGAAATTGAAGAGTTTCGCACTCAGTTTGTTCGCGGTTTAGGCTATTGTCCAGAAACTTTAGCGTAGTTGAGCCATGAATCAAATCTTACTCGTCTTATTTTGTGGAGTCATTGGGCTGAGTGCGATCGCCTGTGCCCCCAGTGCAAATCCCCCCCGCGCTACTCCCGACTCACCTAGCCCATCGCCCCAAGAATCTTCAGCACCCCCAACTCAGGTTAAGCCGCCCCAAGAAGCGCCATCCACTAAGAGCCTATCCGAAAAGTCAGTAAGAGTTAGATTAAATCCTATGTTGATATAAAA
>QBMH01000130.1 GCA_003249025.1 Leptolyngbya sp.
GAGAGGGATTACCTGCCTAGCATATCAACTATTCAATTAGAACGGAATAGCCCTGGAAAAACTGTATACGACATAGATATATGGGCAAAGAAGCAACAGGAGCAGACACGAACATGTTTAGCAAGTCGGCTTTCAACCATGTTCGGTTTTTCCCTTCTCATAACTATTCTTCTAGTTGGAGTTGCTGCTTTCAGCCCAAAAGCTGACAAAGCTTTTATCAAAGATGTTATTCCGCTCGTTATTACGCCTCAAGTAACCCTGCTAGGAGTTGCGTTGACTTTCTATTTCACGAGTAAGGAGAAATAGGTTTAAATATACGCTGAGAGGAGTTGGATGTATTTATATCCAACTCCTTTTTTACGTCTATAAGGCTTTTTATGTTGTTGGCAAAAGCTCAATCATTTCGCTTTTCTCCAGTCAACTCTATGGATCTATTGCGTGCTACGCGCGATCTAATTTGCTGTAAGTTGAATACTCACTAGAAACCCCAACTTTAGAATCATGCTGAATATTCTTGAGTAATTGAAACTGACTTCCACGATTACTCTTCGATCGCCTGCCTTAGTTCACTAAGATTAGCAGAAAACTTCAGTTCACCGTTCTGTTGTTCAATCTGCGCCGACTTAAAATTTTCGTATATCTCTTCACGGCGTTCCTCACGCAGATATTGCTGCAACAGCAGTTGGATTTCATATTTTTCGTCACTGGACAAACGTTGGATTGCCTCAACCACATCGCTAAACGTCATTGTCCGCAACTCCCTAGTGTACTTACTGAGGTCAATTTATCATGGTGGTTGGCAAGGCGATCGCGCTTATCCTTAGCCCTACTTGCGATCGCCGACTGCTTGAGCGCGGGAAAACTCTAAGGCTCTGGCAATGCGGATAGTGCCTTGGGGCGCAACATAAGCAACTTCAGGATAGTATTGGGCGGGCGGATTTTCGGGCGCTCTGGCAACAAAGTCAGCAATACGAATTTGGTTGGGTTCCATTTGCAGCGCCATGATTAGGCATTGGGCATTGCCTTTTGCGCCTGCATGAGCAGTACCGCGCAAGCGACCCCAAACGAGAATATCGCCCGTGGCAATCACGGAACTGCCGGGATTCAAATCTCCCAGAATGATGACGGTGCCATCATGGCGAACATCGCCACCTGACCGCAGCGTAGTTTGCAAATACAGCGGTTCTTCCATTGCTTGGGCAGACTCAGCGCCAGCAGGATTCAATTGAGCGATGGAGGATTGTTGCTCCACTGAATAGCCAGCAGTCGCAGCAGCAACAGCGGTTTGACGACGGCTAGTATAGACGCGAGTCAGACGGAGTTGGGCTTCGGTGAGGGCATCGGCGATCGCCTGAAGTTGACGACCGTCTAGCAAGCGATCGCGAGCAATCAAATGCACCGACGTGTCAGCCAGCCATAGCCGCTCTCCCGCATTCAAGCGCTGCTTAAGCTGCTGCAACACCTCCGACCAAGTTAACGAACTCGCAGGATTCTCTGCTTCTGACTCAATTTCTGGCGGTAGCATCAGCAAAAGTTTGCCACCCTCACTTTTAAGCCGAACCTGAAGATCTCGCTCCTGCAAGCCCTCTGCGGGTGTATCGGGGTTTGCTGCTGTCGAAGCATTTCCTTCTGAATCGAGAACGATTGCAGCTATATCGGGAACGACATCAGGAATTATTGGAGTAGAGGAAGGCACTGAAGTATCAGAAGTCATAGATCGAGCGTTTTGTGGCAGCAGTTTGCTGTGATTTTAGCGACCCAGAATGTGCCCTTGCACAAAACCTGAGGCAATCATTATAGGCAGGCATGGGAAAATTTAGCGTAAAACCTAGGTTAAAAGTGAGAAGCAAGCGAGTAGATAGACAACGGCACGATCCGTTTTAAGCTTCTAATGTTGGATGCCTATCGCCTAGAATCCAGTCTGACTCAGGGCTGCCGAAAGATTCCAAAGACCGAGGTAAACCCATGCAGAAAGGTGGTGCTGCCAACGGGACCAATTTCACCATTGCAGAAAAACCCGCTCATAGGCAGATTGGGCAAGTAGCGACTGAACAAATGAGAATCAAAGTCAGGCTCATCATAAAGCCCCTCACCTCTTCCAGTGCAAGAAAACATTAAGGCTCCACTACCAGACAATGTATGAGCGGGATAGGTGGAAGTGTAGCGAAGCAGCAACGTTTCTAGATCTTCGGCAGACGCTTTGGCATCACGCAGATGAAACTGCACCCGTTGACCGGGGCGAATGCGATCGCCAATGGCGATCGCCCCTACTCTGGGATCAACTCCAATTAACTGCCGAATTAAAAAATCCCCCTGTTCCAGGGTTTGCTTAAACTCACTTTGGGCAACGCCAATAAACAACGAGTGCTGCGCCAACTCGCGATCGTCCTCATCCAAGGTTTGAATTAGGTCTTGCAGTACCTCCAGCGGTGTCCCCTTCTGAGATACCCTTGCCCCGCCCCCAGCAGGCGCAAAACTCATATCTGCTTGATCCAGTGCCAGCATGATGTTTCGTTCACCCTCCGTCACCAAGTAAGGTTGACCAATGGGACGGCATCCCTGGGCAACGATCGCATCTAGCACAATGTTGCCGCTTAGTGCCACCCCAACCATCCCTTCTTGATGCAAGCGATCATCACAAAAAATTCCGCCAGAGTTGGTGATATTGCCGCTGATCAAGCCGCCAATTTTGGTAGATCCCGCATAGGCAAAATCCAGTCCTTGCAACAAGTCATTGAGTCGTCCAAAAGATGGGTCGCTCAGCAGCACAAACTGAGGTTGCTCAGCCGCAGGAATTCCGATCACGTCTACCCAAGCCGTTGGCGAACTATCCAAATCGGGTAAGTCTTCGGGTAACAGATGAAACGTGTGAACGTGAACCTCTGGCAATGATGCGAGCATTAAAGTCAGGGCAGGTTCTCCTTCTACTTCATGAGGATGCCCCTGATGATCCATGCCTGTAATTCCAGCACCGCCACATCCAATCAGCGGCACCCCTGGTAAATGCTCTTGTAGCAAGGGCATTAATCGCGAATATTCACTAGCAAAGGCAGACGAAATGAAAATCAATGCTAAGTCAGGTGAAGTTTGCAGCGCTGATTTAGTCTGTTGCACCACCTCAGCGATCGCCGCTTCCAAAGAAGGACGGGTCGATAAAAAACTTGCCCACTTCATTTGTTTTACTTGCGGTTCTGCCATTGCAGTTTCCCCCATTGGACTGACCTCCTAAAACTAGTATGGATTGTCAAAGTGCCTCTGTCTAAGGAATTTTTACTATTAATACAGTATTCTACGGAAACGCTACACGAACAAAATTCAAAACTGTTTTTTCCGAACCGTAGCATTGTGTGTTCATTCAGCTAAAACAGAGTACTTTGGAAGAAATCCTTTCAAGCTGGGCATACTTGTCCAGCGTAGTCATAGTTGGCACGTTTGCGGCTATGGTCAACCTAGGAGCTTACTCATGCAGACTACTGCACCGCCAAACCCAACCGAGTCTGCCCCACCTCGCCGCAGTTCAGGTTTTTCCATGTTGCGATCCGTCGGATCACGTCTGTTCCTTTCCGTGGTGGGTGGCTCCTTAATTGGTTTATTGGGCACCACTTATTGGTCATACCGTGAACTTACCCGTCAGTCTGAAAACGAGTTGCTCTCAAATCTTCAGGTCAAAGCCGAAAGTTTGGAAGGCTCGTTTAATACGGTTGAATACTCCACTAAAACCGTCGCCGATGCCTTACAAAGCCTTTATATCGCGGGTGAAAGGCGGGAACAGGTTTACGTAGATCTGATGCGGCGATCGCTAAAAACCTCTCCCGTGGGTACAGGACTAGGATTTGGGCAACCTCCGACAAGTCGCTTAATTCTGCCAAGCCGTCAGTTTGCCTATCCCTACGCGGTGCGCGACAAAAGCGGTCAAATCACCTCCAAGGGTGGGGAAAGCGATCCGGGGGATTACCAAAAGCGTTACTTTACCGAGCCGATCGCCGCTGGCAAACCGGTTTGGCTAGAGCCAGAATCCTACATGGAAACGACGCTAAATCCACCGCAACAACTGGTTAGCACTGCCTATTCTCTGCCCTTCTATACTGACAAGCAGCAACTACTTGGCGTGTTAAGCCAAGATTTAGAACTGGGCTTTTTAAGCCAAAAGCTCAGCGTACCCGCCATGCGAGATGCCGGCTACTTTGTTTTGGTCAGCGCCAAAGGCAACCTACTCGCCTATCCCCCCAATCCTCAAAAAGCCCTTGCTCTCACGCCCTTTCCCCAACTGAGTAACTATCAGGGGTTATGGGAAAAAATTCAAACGAATTTAGCGGCTGGCGAAAAAACGGGTGTACTGCGATGGAAAGATGACAGTGGCAAATCAGAATTTTGGGCGTATCAGCAAATTCCTAACAACAATTGGATTTTGATGGCACAAGTTCCAGAATCAGTTGTGTTAGGTCCTGTATGGCGGTTTTTGGCAGCCGGAATTTTGGGAGCCGTGATTGGTGCTTCTATTGTTCAAGGAGTGGTGGTGTTTTTGTTTGTGCGGCGGTTAAATCAGCGGTTGCAACCGATTATGGATGAGTGCAATCGCTTGGCAGAAATGAATGCGAAGAGTGAAGAACTGATGAACCGCGAGGATGAATTGGGACGGCTAACGATTTCCTTTTATGCCTTGCTGGGTCAGGTGACCGTAAATGAGCGACGCTTACGGAAAGAAACCGCAAAATCGGCGCAGGCACTTCAGGCATTGCAACAAACCCAAGCGCAACTCATTCAAACGGAAAAGATGTCTAGTTTGGGACAATTAGTTGCGGGGGTTGCCCACGAAATCAATAACCCCATTAACTTTATTTATGGTAATTTGCCTCACGCTTCGGAGTATGCCGAGGATTTGATGAATCTGGTCAAGCTTTACGATGCGACCTACACCAATCCTGACCCGGCGATCGCAAACTATCAACGAGCTATTGACCTAGACTTTTTGATGGAAGATCTGCCAAAAATGCTGGAGTCTATGAGCATTGGAGCCGATCGCATTCGAGAGATTGTGTTGTCCCTGCGAAACTTCTCTCGGTTAGACGAAGCCGAAATGAAGCGGGTCAACGTGCATGAAGGCATTGATAGCACCTTGCTAATTTTGCAAAATCGCTTGAAAGGCACCGCCGGACAGACCCCGATTGAAGTGGTCAAAGACTACGGAGAACTGCCTTTGGTGGAATGCTATGTTGGGCAGTTAAATCAAGTGTTTATGAATATCTTGAGCAACGCGATCGATGCCTTAGAGCAATACAACCGACAGCGATCGCGCGAAGAAATTGCTGCCAATCCATCCATCATCACAATTCGTACTGAAGCCATTTCCCAAGAAAACTCCGACTCTACTTCAAATTCCGCGCTCCGCTCTGGTGCTAAATCAGTTCTGATCAGCATTCGCGATAATGGTTCGGGGATTCCTGCGGCAAACCAATCTCGTCTGTTTGACCCATTTTTTACAACGAAGCCCATTGGCAAAGGAACTGGATTAGGTTTATCGATCAGCTATCAGATTGTGGTCGAAAAACATAGCGGAATGCTCAAGTGCATTTCAGAGCCAGGGAACGGATCAGAATTTCAGATCGAGATTCCCATTGTGCAGGAAAACATGTCGTTGCCAGAAACTTCGCAGCCACACTAGTGGTCTATCAGTTTTCTATTTGTGGGTAAAGGCGTTTGAGACGAATGCGGGCATCAGCGGTTGCAAATTGCCAATCTACCGATTTTTGCGCTTGATTGCGCTGAGTGTACCAAGCAGTTGTTTCTCGTTCCAATGTTTCACGATCTCGAATCCGACGGTCTAGGCATTGCCGAGTCAGAGCGGACAGTTCGTTCTCAGCGATATTGAGCCAACTTCCATGTTTGGGAGTGTGGTGAATTTCCAATCGTTCTACTAGACGGCGGGCAACAGTCGCCGGAAAGGCTTGATAGAGTGAGGCAAGTTTGTGAGTGTTCAACTGGTCACACACCAGAATCACCGTTTCGCTATCCGCATACTCTTCATCGAGTAAGCGCCTGATTTCTCTTGCCCAGTCAACCGCTGTCCTACGTTCACTCACGACGGCTTTGCGCCATCCAGCCAAAGGTTCTGTGAACATGAAGATGTTGGCGGTTCCATTGCGTTCATATTCATAATCTACCGATTCTGGCTGTCCAGGTTTAGCTGGCAATGGCAACCGGGTTTCTTTGACTAACTGTACGGGTTGCTCATCCATACAGATCACAGGACGCTTGGGATTGTAAGACAAGTGATAAATCTCTAGCACGTCTGACCTGTGAGCCACAAATTCGGCACTCTGTTCAGGCGGAATCACATACATTTGCCGCAAATGTGGTTTTAGTTTGTTTTTTTCAGCACTTGCCGCACGGTTTCATGAGAAATTGCTGGCACAATCGCTAACTCGACTGCTCGGTCAGCGAGTAACCGCAATGTCCAACGAGCCTGACCCGCAGGCGGTTGACCACACCGGAGGGCAATCAGTTTCGCTTCTGCCTCTCCATCACAGACCGGCAGACGGGGGGGTGTTTTGCGGGGTTTGCGTTCCAAAGCAGCCTCTAACCCCTGTTCAACCAATCTCTGCCGCAGGTTGGCGACTGTGTTGCGGTGGCAACTCATGGCACTTGCGGCTTCTTCGTCTGTCCATCCCTGTCCATTCACATCAATGTTCAACAGAAGGTTGGCGTGTTTGATTTTGTAGGCGGCGGCTTTACCGGTCGATACCAAGCTTTGGAGTTCCTGTCGTTCTGCCGAACTTAACCGGACGATATAACGTTTAGGCATCGCAAGTTCCTCGAATATGAGGAGTGGGTTACTGTAAATCACTCCTCCATTCTCCCTTAAACTCACAAGCTTAGGTTTGATAGACCACTAGCCTTGGCAATTTGTGTCCCTAGGTTTACGCTCTATTGCTTGTCCTCACCATCTGGATACTGCTATGCCGTAACTTTGAGCCGTAACTTTGAAAATCAAGCGGTATCTTTTCTTTCAAAAATCTCCTAATTTAAGAGAGCTTCTTTTGGAAGACCGTGAGGTTGAGCGATCGCCATGCAGCAATTAGACCGTCAAGATTCCTCGATGCAGTCCCTTCAGCGGGTGCTGAAAAGTTTGAATGGATACCGTTGGCTGTCAATGGGCGCATTGTTTAGCCTATTGCTGTTGACGGCGGCAAATGCGGTGACTCCGCAACTGTTTCGCTGGGGAATTGATCAAGGAATTGCCAAACAAGATTTGCAAATTGTGTTGTATAGCGCCGGGGCAATGGTGGTGACCGCGATCGCCCGTGGCGTGTTCAACTTTGGTCAGAGCTTTTGGGCAGAAGCCGCGTCTCAAGGGGTTGCCTATGATTTGAGAAATCGGATTTTTAGCAAAATTCAAACCCTCAGTTTTAGCTATCACGATCAGGCACAGACTTCGCAACTGCTAACCCGCGTCACTAGCGACATTGAGCAAATTCGCACGTTCTTAGGCACCAGCCTGATTCAGGTACTTAGCTCCGTGGTGACGCTGGTGACGATAGCCGTGATTTTGCTAGTGATGAACTGGCAGCTAGCCTTGATTACGCTGACGGTTGTGCCCATGGCGGGTTGGCTATTAGCCCGATTTCTGACGCGCAACGGCAAACTGTTTCGCCAAGTGCAGGAACAATTGAGCGACCTGAATGCCATTTTGCAGGAGAATTTGCTGGGGGTGCGGGTGGTGAAAGCGTTTGTGCGGGAGTCTACCGAGGCGCAACGTTATACAGCGTTGAATGATGCGCTGGTGACGGCGAATATGAAAACTATTCGGGCGATTCACAATACGTTTCCAGTGATTTTTTTGCTGAGTAATTTGGTCACCTTAGTGGTGTTTGGCTACGGTGGGGCGCAGGTGATTGGCGGCAATTTTTCCATTGGCGAACTGGTGGCGTTTAACTCCTATTTGCTGGTGATTTTGCAGCCGATTTTACTGATTGGCTTTGCAGCACCGGCGATCGCCCAGGCGGCGGCTTCTGCGGAACGGGTGTATGAAGTGGTGGATGCCAAGGTGGAAATTCGCGATCGCCCCGATGCGGTGCCGTTTGAAACCTGTAGCGGCAGAATCACCTTTGAAAACGTGTCGTTTCGCTATCCAGGAGCCACAACCGAAGCGCTCAAGGGCGTGTCGTTTGAGACGAAACCCAAGGAACTAATCGCCGTGTTGGGCATGACGGCTTCGGGCAAAAGCACGATTATGAACCTGATTCCGCGCTTTTATGATGTGACCATAGGAGCCGTGCGGATTGATGGGCGGGATGTGCGAGATTTGACCCTAGCAAGCTTGCGATCGCACATTGGCATTGTCTTTCAAGAAACGACGCTGTTTTCGGGCACCCTGCGGGAAAACATTGCCTACGCCAAACCCAACGCCACCCTAGAGCAGGTGATTGAAGCGGCAACCACGGCACAAATCCACGACTTTATTGCCGCCTTGCCCGATGGCTATGAAACCATTGTGGGAGAGCGCGGTGTGGGCTTATCGGGGGGACAAAAGCAGCGGGTGGCGATCGCCCGAACCCTATTGACCGACTACAGCATTCTGATTTTGGATGACAGCACCTCGGCGGTGGATGCCCAAACCGCATCCCAAATTCAGGCGGCACTGGATGATCTGATGCGCCGCCGCGCCTGCGTTACCTTCGTCGTTGCCCAACGCATCAGCACCGTGCAAAACGCCGATCGCATTTTTCTAATGGACAAAGGACGCTTGATGGCACAGGGCACCCACGAAGAATTGATGCAAACCAGTCCGCTCTATGGCGCAATTTTAGAATCGCAAGTGGCGCAAGTGCCGGAGCGATCACTGCCAAAATAGGTGTGAAGTTTCCCGAAGCCATGGGAATTCTTTTGGTAGAAAAGATATAGTCCCAACTCTCAAATCGCCCCAATGACCAACAATCGCCTGCATCAAATTGAGGACCACTTAAACCTACTACGAGAGCAGCAAGCCTCTTTGGAACGAGAAGCTTTGCTGACAACAGGATTGCCAAAAACGCAAGCAGAGCAGCGATTGCGGCTAGAAATTAAGCCAAAAATTCGTGACTATGAGCAAGAGTATTGGCAGATTTTAGCCGAGAATGCCAACCAGCTAAACATTCCTGAACCAAAGGCTGAAGTAATTGTGGCAGAGCTTGTCGAATCAGTGGGTCGGCTGGAGGTGCAGCAAGACTATTCGGCTGAAATGATGCAGGTTTTGTTGGAATTGCGGGACAAATTGAACCAACCGCAAGCTCCGGCAGCCATTAAGGTGAAATGGGCGTTGTCAGCAATTCCACCCTTTGTGAGTTTGGCAACGGAAGGCGAGTTAGATATAGAGAAGTTTTTGCAAACGAATTTTCCGACGTTTAGAAACTGGTCTAAGGTGCTGGCAAAAAAGTTGTAGACCACGATCGCCCACCCGATAGAACTGATCGTGGTCTGCCCAAATTTCAGGTTCCCTATCACCGGAATCAACACTTCACCGGGCGATCGCAACTGTTGCAAGATCTGCATACTGCACTCACGTCCACAGGCAAAGCCGCGCTCAATCAAGCAGCAGCACTCAGCGGATTGGGCGGAATTGGCAAAACCCAAACCGCCGTGGAGTATGCCTATCGCTATTTCTACGACACTCCCACCTATGAGTGGGTATTTTGGGTCAAGGCAGACACGGAATTAGCCCTGGTCACGGACTTGGCAGCGATCGCCCGATCGCTCGATTTGGGTGATGGCACCTTGGAAGAATTGGCAACGCGATCGCAGCAGTGGTTGAAGACTCATCAGGGCTGGTTGCTGATTTTTGATAACGCGGATCAGCCGGAAATTGTGAAACCCTGGTTGCCGCGCAATCCTCAGGGACGTGTATTGCTCACGTCACGGGCACCACGATTTACCAGCCTGGGCATTAAAGCCCTGATCGCGGTGAAAAAATTCTCACTAGAAGAGTCGATCGCCTTTTTGCGCGATCGCGTAGCGTCTCCACAGGAGAATCGCACCGATCACCCTGAACTGGATGCCGCTGAACTCGCCGCCGTCACCGCCCTAGCTCAAGAATTAGACGGATTGCCGCTGGCATTGGAGCAAGCCGCTGCCTATATTGCCCAGATGGTCGTATCGTTTGCGGTGTATTGGCGCTACTACCAGCAGCAGCGTTTGGTCTTGCTAGAGAAAGGCTTACCCGAAACCGGAGACTATCCCCAATCCGTCGCCACTACCTGGCTATTGAACTTTGAGGAAGTGGAACAGCGATCGCCTGCCTCGGTGCCAATTTTGCAATTGAGCGCCGTGTTAGCCGCCGATGACATTCATGAACACCTATTGCTCGTATGTGCTGAGGAATTTGGCTTGCTAGCCTGCACCGATGAGTTGGCGCTAGCCGAGCAGTTAGCAGCCCTAGCAGATTTTTCCCTGATTCAGCGGGAGCGAGCCACAGCAAGCTACAGCATTCACCGCATGGTGCAGGCAGTCATCTGGCAGCGGTTGAGCGAAGCTGAACAGCAGACTTGGATAGAGCGTACCATCACTGGATTAAATGCCGCCTTTCCTGATGTGACGAAGTTTGAAAACTGGCAAATCTGTGGATATCTGGTGCGCCATGTGCAGGCGATCGCCCCTAGCCCTACCCAGATCTTTGGCTTCTAGTTCATCTGCTGATTTACCCCTTGCCATCTCATATCATCGCAATTGCTTGAATAAATCCATCAGTTTACGCTTGCGGGCATGAATGGACTGGAGTTGATTGAAATATGCCGTCCACGTTGATTGTTGCCCTGAGTGCAGGTAGGCAGCTTTGGCGTGTTTTAGCCATTGCACTGCTTCGTGGTAGCGATCGGCTTTGCCTTGCTCCATAATCGGTTCTGCCCGTTGACGAGCCGCTGCAATCACCCAATCGGAATGAGTGGCTACCACGGCTTGCATGACGCGATGCACCAACTCGGAGCGGTAGTAGGTGTCAGTTTGCACGGCTGCGATCGCATCATCCAGCAACCCTTCATGCAGAAAAATATCAACCTTTGCATCCCTCGCTGCCCATTCCTGCGTCTGGCGTAGAATTTCCAGCAACTCTGGTTTAATGTCGTTCCACTGGTGAGCCGCGAAATGCGCCACTCGTTGATAGTCTGCAAAACTAGGACGCAGTTTGAAGGCAAGAATGCTGGCATCTAGAGCGATTTCGGAGTTTCCTAACCCTTCTGCCAGTTCACTTGTCCAACTTGCCAGAGTATACCGACAATTTCCAGGTAAAGGCAGTCCAAGCTGAGCAATCGCCAACGCCTCAGATAAATGATTGCTTTCTCGTAAGGTTTTTGCCAGGGCAAACGCTTCTTCAGCCGTGGTCATGCGCGATCGGGCTGTGGTCATCGCTTCCTCAATGTTGCCGATCTCCGCCAATCGCGTCAGATACTGCACCATTAATCCTTCTGTTTTGGCTAAGTTCAAGTACTCAGCCTGCTGTCCCTGCCGATCCAATATTTGCAGCCGAACCAATGCCAGATCTTGACCGCAGGGTGAATTTAACCGCTCTGGATCGGAATAATGCCCGCCTTGCAATGCTTGCTGTAAGTCTGGATCAGTCCACCCCTGCTGCAATGCCGCTAGGCTCATCGAAAAATCCCCGTCTAGGGCATCCTGCCATTCTTCTAACATCAAGCGCAGATCGACGGCTTCAGGTGGCGAAAGATCGATGCTGAGAACCGCTTCTGTCCAGGCTTCGTTGAGCGACTCGACAATTGGAAAAGAATCTCCCCCATAATCGCTGATGTCGTCCCATTCATCGACACAAGCAGCAGTAATCGCCTCTAGAATTGCGATCGCGCTAGTCCCATCTTCATTCCTGGCAAATGCTAAAGCTTTCTCAATGATTTCCAGCAATTGATCGGTAAACGGATCATCCTCATAGCCTTCCTCCAGCGATCGCACGCCTTCTCGCAAAATATGTCTCACCTGCCGCCGAAACGGAGCTACATCAATTGCGGTACGACGGCGGGGCACAGCCACTTGCGCCGCTGGAGCCGGGTTCGACATCAGCATCACCTGGAGATCGACTGCCTCGATCAGTTCCGGTTGCTCTTTGACCAATGCTTGCACTAATCGTTGGGTTTGCACGTGATCGAGGCGATCAAGCAATTGGGGCAGCGTTGGTCGCACTTCAACGCGATCGGGTTGCCGCACCCAAGCCAGTGCTGCTGCCACAATATGTTTACACCAGCCTTCATAGTCATAAGGGCAGGTACAGCCAGCCGAAGTAATACCCCCAGAATCAAACTGGAGACTGACGCGGTAAGGAGTTACTTCACTGCCCTCCACGTCTGCATAGATCGTGTTGCCTCGTTGCACCAGATCGGCGACGGCTCCTTGCTGGTAATAGGCTTCTCCCCGGCTAAAGGAATTGCTCGTTGCCTGATGCTGAATGGTTGTTATCGAAATTGGTGCTGTCATGTTTACTTACACCCTCTACACCCCAGCTATTTCAACCTCAAATCTTGCCTAATCAGGATATCCACCCAGTGCAGATCGGCTTAGGATAGCACCGGAGACGATAGAACCTGATGATAATCAATGGACAGATCATAGGCTAGTTTGTCATAAATTGCTGCGATCGCTTCTCTTCAGATCTAAAAGCACCTCTGCATCAGGCGATCGCTCATCCATTTGATTCATTTACTGAGACAAAACTCAGTTAGAATTTGTTAGCACCAATTTACGCTGAATTTTTCTGAAAAATAGTAATACTTGCATACATATTTCAACTGGAACTGACAAGCAACCATGAGACACCAACAAAATTTTCGCCTATCCATTGCGGCGCAATGTTAGGCTGTCTCGCCGCTTTCTGACTGTGGCATCGATTCGATCAATGCTCTTAGCACTTTGTTAACCGATTCAGGCGTTGTGAAAACTTGAGCCACATCCTCATCTAAAACTACAACCGTTAACTTTTGCGTCTCATTGCGGACAGCAAATCGATTGGGTTTCGCCTTCTGATAATCAAAGCTGTATTCAGCTAGAAGCTCGTCTTCAAGATTTTGTGGTTGGTCAGAGGGCGTTTTGCTCATAATCCTCACGCTCCTTGCGAGTAGCTAGACGGGCACTAATGATACGGATACGACCAGATCGCTCAGTAAAAGCAATTAACAGAAATCGATTTTGCTGAGAATGACCAATGATAATTTCTCTCCGCTCATCTGTGGAATGAGCCTCATCATCAAAGATAACTGCCAGAGGATTATCGAATACGGTCTTGGCTTCTTCAAAGCTAATGCTGTGCTTCTTCAGATTGGCAATTGCTTTTGATTGATCCCACTCAAACTCCATGCCTAAATCATACCTGATGGTTCAAAGAGCGTAGCAGCCTTGCTCAGAAGTCTGCCATCTCATCAATAAGCGTCCCAGTCTCAAACAAGAAATCATAGTACTCAAATCGATATAGGATAGCTCATCCATCTGATTCATTTACTGAGACAAAACTTGGTTGGAAGTTGGTTGCACCAATTTACGCTTAACCATTCTGAGGAACAGCAATACTCGCATATATATCTTCGACTAGTGGCTTTCCAATTATTAGATGATGGGTGAGGAGGATAAGATAGAAGGAGATCGCGTTACCTAGTGGAATGACCAAAAAATATATTGTTGATCTGACTTTAGAAGAGCGTGAATATCTCGAAGAATTTACCACGACTGGACGACATGCAGCTTATCAAATCACCCGTGCTCGGATCTTACTGAAAGCCGACCGGAATCAACCAGGCGGTAGTTGGTGTGATGCAGAAATCCAAGCAGCCCTAGACGTGGGAGTGGCCACCGTCGAACGAGTGCGACGATGTTTTGTCGAAGTTGGATTAGAAGCAAGTTTGAAACGGCAGCCAGGGGGTGGACGCAAACGCAAACTCGATGGCGAGCAAGAAGCTCATTTAATCGCATTGCGCTGTAGTGATGCGCCTCCAGGACAGGCTCGTTGGACGCTGCGCTTACTGGCAGACCGGATGGTGGCGTTGGGGCAGGTCGAATCGATTAGCGATGAAACCGTGCGTCAGGTGCTAAAAAAAACGAACT
>QBMH01000131.1 GCA_003249025.1 Leptolyngbya sp.
GGCTTCGACAATGGCAAGTTGAGGCATTTGGTGTCAGGGTTTGAGAGGGATTACCTGCCTAGCATATCAACTATTCAATTAGAACGGAATAGCCCTGGTCCCATCCCGGAATTAAAGGAACCTAACAACTTAATTATGTAGAATTTTTTTCTTGATGAAATCCAAATTCAGACATTGCTGAGAATTTTTTATATGATGTCGCCACTCTGGAACATTATCGAGAAAATATACGGGTATTTTCAGAATCTCGTTTGGAAACCTCGTGTTGTTTGTTTCCTGAAGACGAGCGATCGCACATTGATGAATATTCAAAACTAATTAATTTGCTGCGTGGGCAGTTCCTTGCTCGGTGCGCTGCACCACGCTGATAAAGGCATCTTCCAAAGAAAACGGCACCGGGCGAAACGATCGCAGATGAATGTTGGCGTTTGCCAGGATGGTTTGCACCGTGGGGATGTCGATATCGGGATGATCGAGAACGACATGTAGGCGATCGCCAAAAATTGCCACGCGCCACCCGTCTAGATGTTCTTTGAGCAGATTAGAGGCTTGTTGATTGCGATCAACCCGCAGTTCAATCAATTGTCCTGGTTGCGCCGCTTTAATTTCACTGGGCGATCCCTGCATCACCACTTCTCCTGCCACCATGAAGCCCATGCGATTACATTGCTCCGCTTCCTCCAAGTAGTGAGTGGTGACCAACACTGCCGTTCCCTGTCGTGCAAAATCATTGATCAACCGCCAAAATTGCCGCCGTGCCAAAGGGTCAACACCCGAAGTCGGCTCATCTAAGAACAAAATTTCTGGCTCATGCATGACGGATGCACCAAAAGCAACCCGCTGCTTCCACCCGCCCGGAAGCCGTCCCGTCAGCATTTTTTCTTGTCCGACTAAGCCACAGGTTTCTAACACCCAATCGATTTTTTGCCTACGAGAATGGGTTGGCACCGCATAAACCCCGCAGTAAAATTCCAGGTTTTCCAACACGGTTAAATCGTCATACAGCGTAAATTTTTGGCTCATATAGCCGATCCGCCGTCTCAGGTCGCCACTCCGCAGATCTTGGGTTTGCCCCGCTAAAGATATATCGCCACTGGTGGGTGGCAACAAACCGCACAGGATCTTGATTGTCGTGGTTTTTCCGGCTCCATTGGCACCTAACAAGCCATAAATTTCACCATAGTGAATATCTAAATTCACTCCTTTAACAGCCTGGAAATTGCCAAAGGTTTTGCGAAGATTATTAGCCCCGATCGCGACAGCCGCAAACGATTGAGATTTAAATTCTAAATTTTGAGGTGCATTCCTCCCATTTTCTATTCCCTGTGCCCTATCCCTTGATTTTGGCAGCGGAATAAACGGCGGATCTGACCCTTGCTGCCTCAGTCGGGCGACAAAGACATTTTCTAGCGTGGCTTCGGTAGTTTGAATACTGTCGAGCGCGATCTGTTGGTCAGCTAGGGTGTGCTTGACTAGAGTTTCCGCCTGTTGAGGATCGGCAACCATGACATCAAGGCGATCGCCAAAGGTTTGAACATCGGCAATTCCCGTAGCAGAGTTGACTAGCGGCAAAAGTGCGGTTTCCGTCGCGGTAATATCTTTGGTGCGAACCTCTAACCGCTGGAGTCCCAAATTGTCTCGCAGTTGGGTCAAGGTGCCGACTTCATGAATCTCTCCCTCATACATCAAGGCGATTCGGTTACAGCGTTCGGCTTCATCGAGATAGGGTGTGGCAACCACAATCGTCATCCCTTCACTTGCCAGGGCTGCCAGCACATCCCAAAACTCGCGTCGAGAAACGGGATCAACGCCCGTGGTGGGTTCATCCAACAGCAAAATTTGCGGCTGGGGAATTAGAGCACAGCAGAGCGCCAGCTTTTGCTTCATGCCGCCGGACAGCTTTCCCGCGAGGCGATCGCCAATATTGTCCAACCCCATCAGCGTCAGATACTTATCTCGCCGCTGCTGAAAATCGGCTTCAGACACTTGCCGTAAACCAGCGGTATATCGCAAATTTTCATCAATGCTGAGGTCGAGATAGAGCGAAAACTGTTGTGTCAAATAGCCGATATTCAAACGGGCATGACGCGGCTTTTTACCCAACACATCGATCGTGCCGCTAGTCGCTTCCATCACACCACCCAAAATATGAAAGGTGGTCGTTTTTCCGGCTCCATCGGGACCAATCAAGCCAAAGATTTCCCCTGCGAACACCTCAAAACTAATGCCCCGAACAGCGGCAAGTTGACCATAGTCTTTTTGCAAACTCTCAACGTGAATCAGAGAAACTTCAGGAGAGTTTTGAGTTTTATTCGCGCTAGCAACACTTTGCGATTCTAAGTTTTGAGTGGAGCTGTGGGTATGAGTCATCGTTTAGTAGTTTGAGGGACAGTGAACTCAACTTTTTTCTTAACACCACTTTTTTCTAACACCACTGGCACAAGGGATTGTCCCTACAGTTAAACCCCTACAGTCAAGATCATACTTTTACTTCATCACCAGCGGCACTACCGTAAGCTGATTGGGAATCCCCAAATCAAATTGTAGTAAAGGTGAGAGATGATTAATCGAAATTGGCGTGAAGCCAAGGCGCATATAAAACTGCACTAAGGACGGTAAGCAGGTGAGATAGAGCGGTTTCGTTGCTTTTTTCCCTAGCGTTGCAATCAGGTAGGAGCCTAATCCTTGATCGCGGAGTTCTGGCACGACAAAGAGATCGTTTAGCACGGAATAGCGACTGTAGCAGCGCAATTTGGCGCAGGCAACCAGGCGATCGTTCTGCTCGATCACCCAAAAGTTTTCCCAGCCTTCGTTCCTGGTTAATACCTGAACCGCCACTACGCTGATGCCGATCGCTCCCGCAACCCCTACCAGTGGAAAAAGCAACTGCCCTGGCTTTAACGAAATCACCAGGTAGCCTCCCAACAGGATGCCAGCCGCGATCGCCAATCCTCTCAATGTGCGTTCAGAATCAGAAATAGATGGCAGAACCTCCCGCCGAAACTGATCTAACAAGGTTTGAATCAGGGGCTTATCGGCAGAAGTTGCAGGTCGTAGGGCGTAATCCGGTGGCAGGGGCAAGGGATCGAGCATAAGTGAAGTTCAAGAGTAGACGAGTGATGGGCAGATGCGCCATAATGCGACTGAAATACCCATATGATGCTAATCGATTGCGGCAATCTGTGGAGTAAAGAGATTTAGGCGATCGCGGTTGAGCCAACGCATAACTCGTTACGCTATATAAAGTGCTTATATAGCGCCTACTTCTTCCGCATAAAAACTTGTTTAGCCATGCTGTCTACCCCTTTAAATGCACTCTCCGTTAATACGTCCTGCATTCGTGCCGCAATTCAAACACTCCAGCCCCAGATTGTAGACTGGCGACGACGGCTGCATCAAAAGCCAGAGTTGGGTTTCCAGGAATTTTTGACAGCAGAATTTGTCTCGCAAAAGCTACAAGAATGGGGTATTGAACACGAAACTGGAATTGCGAAAACGGGGATTCTTGCCACCATTCGCGGCACCCGCCCTGGAAAAGTGTTTGCCATTCGAGCCGATATGGATGCGTTGCCGATTCAAGAACAAAACGCTGTCCCTTATAAATCTCAGCATGATGGTGTGATGCACGCTTGTGGACACGATGGACACACCGCGATCTCCCTGGGCACTGCCTATTACCTGTCGCAGCATCGAGATGACTTTGCGGGTACGGTGAAAATCATTTTTCAACCTGCTGAAGAAGGCTTGGGCGGTGCAGAACCCATGGTGGAAGCTGGAGTGCTGAAAAATCCGGATGTAGATGCCATTGTTGGGCTGCATTTGTGGAATCAACTGCCCTTGGGAACGGTCGGGGTTCGCACTGGAGCGCTGATGGCGGCGGTGGAATGCTTTGAATGCGTGATTCAGGGGAAAGGTGGACATGGTGCCATTCCTCAGCAAACAGTTGATTCTGTCGTGGTGGGTGCCCAGGTGGTGAATGCCCTGCAAGCGATCGTGGCGCGCAATGTCAACCCGATCGATTCAGCCGTGGTGACCGTAGGCGAATTTCATGCAGGCACGGCGCATAACGTGATTGCCGACAGTGCCAAAATGGGCGGTACTGTGCGCTATTTTAATCCGCTCTACAAAGGCTATTTTGGTAAGCGAATGGAGCAGGTCATTAAGGGCGTGTGTGAGAGTCAGGGAGCAACCTATGATCTGCACTATTGGGAACTGTATCCCCCGGTGATCAACGATGGCGCGATCGCGGACTTGGTACGGTCTGTGGCTGAAGAAGTGGTGGAATCGGCGATGGGCGTGGTGCCCGAATGTCAAACGATGGGCGGCGAAGATATGTCTTTCTTCTTACAAGAAGTTCCCGGCTGCTACTTCTTCCTCGGTTCTGCCAACGCCGCTAAAGGACTCGCCTATCCCCACCATCATCCCCGCTTCGACTTTGATGAAACCGCTCTCAGCATGGGCGTAGAAATCTTCGTTCGCTGCGTCGAAAAATTTTGCCACAGCTAAACGGATCAAAACTCAAAACTTGGCGATCGCTGCTCCACTTGCTGCAATCAACGCTTGAAAAAGCCGCTGATGGGACAGGTCTTCTGGCGAAAGTTCTGGATGCCACTGCACCCCGATCGCCCAAGGATGATGCAGACAGGCGATCGCTTCGGGTAATCCATCAGCGGCTTGTGCCATACAGTGCCATCCGTCCGGCACAGTTTTGATGGCTTGATGATGCCAAGACATGACCGTGATCTGAGTCTCTTTCATGATCGTGGCTAAGCGACTGTCGGCATCAAGCTGCACAGGATGATGAATTGGGCGACGGGGATTGTCGAGGCGATGGGCGATCGCGTCTCCATACACTTCTGGCACATGGGGAATCAGCATCGCCCCACTTGCCACACTCAACATCTGCATTCCTCGACAAATTCCCAGGGTGGGTATCTGGCTATTTAAAGCAGCTTGGGCTAGAGCAAATTCAAACGCATCCCGTTCGGCATCCACCAGATAAATCGTTGAATGATGGACTCCACCATACAGAGTCGGATCGATATCGCCCCCACCCGTCAAAATCAGTCCATCAATTTTTTCCAGAATTCGATGGATAGAGTCCCGGTGGGGCGGTAGCAAAATGGGAATGCCACCCGCAAGCTGCACGGCATCTAGATAAGCGCCGGGTAAAGACACTTCACCCGCTTCATTGCGGCTGTAGGTGGTGATGCCGATGATGGGGGCGATCGCCCTATTCTGGGGTAACATAAGCCGCCGTGATGCCGCCATCGACTAAAAATGTAGAGCCATTTACAAAAGCAGATTCATTGCTGGCAAGAAAGAGCGCCGCCTGAGCAATTTCCTGGGCTTGAGCGAATCGTCCCGCCGGAATATGTACCAATCGTCGCTGCCGTCGCGCTGGATCTGCCAGTAGTTCATCCAGCAACGGCGTTTGCACGGGACCGGGGCAGAGCGCATTGGCACGGATGTTTTGACGGGCAAACTCCACGGCAATTTCGCGGGTGAGGGCTAATACGCCGCCTTTGCTGGCTGTGTAGGCAATTTGAGGTGTGGCGGCACCCATGACGGCGACAAAAGATGCGGTGTTGACAATGGAACCGCCGCCGGATCGCAGCAGGGCGGGAATGCCATATTTACAGCCCAGAAATACACCTTTGAGGTTGACATTCATCGTCAAATCCCAAATCTCTTCGTCGGTATCCAAGACCGAGCCATCCTTGGCATGAAAGATTCCGGCATTGTTGAACAACACATTGAGTTGTCCATAGGTGGTTTCTGCCGCCTCAATCATGGCTTTCACGTCGGCGGTTTTAGACACATCGGCTTTCACAAAAATCGCCTCGCCCCCCTGCGCCTGAATCTGCTGCACGGTGTCGGCTCCAGCAGTTTCGTTGAGGTCGCAAACGACGACTTTTGCTCCTTCTTTGGCATACAGCAGAGCCGATTCGCGCCCAATACCGCTGGCGGCTCCGGTGATCAGGGCAACTTTATTCTGTAAACGCATAATCATTTTCTACTAAATAGTTGATGGCTTGAAATAGGCACGTTTCGGCTTCGCTCAACGCACCATTTTATATAATCCCCCGCGATCGCTCCTAAGCTCGCTCAAAGTAGCGCGATCGCTCCCAACTCGTTACCACTTCATCAAACTTGCGCTGCTCCGTCCGAAAAAAGTGCAAGAAGTGATCTACCACGTCTTCACCCAAAACCTCTCTCGCCCAAGTGCTTTTTTCCAGTTCAGCGATCGATTCATTCAGGCTAGAAGGAGCCTGGGGCAAATCCTGAGCCGCATAGACATCTCCTTCAAACATCGAAGGCGGCTCAATCTGGTTGCGAATGCCATCTAACCCGGCTGCCAGAGTGACCGCAAATGCCAGATAGGGATTGGCATCCGCACCAGGAGCGCGACATTCCAGGCGCAGAGCGTCACCATGCCCCAGCACCCGGAAGCCAGCGGTGCGATTGTCGTAAGACCAGGCAATGCTTGTGGGGGCAAACGAACCCGCCACATAGCGTTTATAGGAACTGGGATAGGGGGCATAAAAGGCAAAGATTTCGCGGATATGCGCCATCCAGCCGCCCAAGAACCAGCGGAACTGCGGCGAACTGTGAACGACTCCAAAGGGTTCTTCACCGGGAAACAGGGCTTTCCCAACCCTATCCCACAAGCTGGCGTGGATATGCATACTGGAGCCAGCATAGCGTTCATCCCATTTCGCCATAAAGGTGACAGCGACGTTGTTTTGCCACGCGATTTCTTTTGCCAAATGTTTGTACAGCACATGGCGATCGCACATTTCCAAAAAATTGGTGTAGCGCAAGTTGATTTCCTGCTGCCCCGGTCCCCATTCGCCTTTGGAAAACTCAACCGGAATGCCAGAGCGATCGAGATGTTTGCGAATGGCACCAATCACAAACTCTTCTTTGGTGCCCTGAAAGATGTGGTAATCCTCAATGTAGTGACCAATGGGCTGTAAGTCGTGATAGTTTTTGCGACGCGCTTCTTCATAGGAATCAGCGAACACATAGAGTTCTAATTCAGAGGCACCCATGGCGGTATAGCCCAATGCTTGAGCCGCTTCCACCTGTTTTCGCAAAATATTCCGTGGAGCCACGCTCACGGGAATATCTTCTTCCTCGTTGAGGATATCGCATAGGACGATCGCAGTTTTTTCTAGCCAGGAAGCGCGTCGCAGTGTGGTGAGGTCAGGAATCAACCGAAAATCGCCGTAGCCGCTTGCCCAACTGGTGAACTGATAGCCCGGTACGGGGTCCATTTCCATGTCACACGCCAGCAAATAGTCGCAGGCATGAACCCCAGCAGATAGGACATCATGGATGAAATAATCGCCCGTAATCCGCTTGCCGATCAGCCGTCCGTAGAGATCAGGAAACACCGTCAGCACAGTTTCAATCTCTTCCGTTTCGACCAGTTGCTTCAGGTCATCAACGGTCAACATCCCGCGCACGTTGGGCTTTGTCATAGGGTTTCGTTTGTGAGAATTATTCTGCAATAAAAACGCTTTTGAATTCGCTGTAATGGTCTAACACTGCCATGCCTAGCTCTCGTCCTAAGCCGCTGCGTTTGACTCCGCCAAAGGGCGCTTCCAGGTGGACGCTGTGCCCCGTGTTGATCGATAAAACGCCCGTTTCGATCGCCCGTGCTACCCGCAATGCCCGCCCAATATCCCGCGTCCAGATCGAACCCGATAAGCCATAGAAACTATCGTTGGCGATCGCGATCGCCTCTGCTTCCGTATCAAAGGGCATCACACAGACCACCGGACCAAAAATCTCTTCCTGAGCGATCCGCATGGTGGGCTGGACATCGGCAAAAATCGCCGGGACTAAATAGGCTCCGTCAGCGAGGTGAGCCGCAGTGGGAATTGTGCCGCCCCAGAGCAAGGTTGCGCCTTCTGCTTGACCCATAGGAATATAGTCAGCGACGCGATCGCGATGGGCAGTGGAAATCAGACAGCCAATTTCTGTCGATTCTTCCAACGGCAAGCCAATTTTGAGAGATTGAAACTGCTGGGTGAGTTGGGTCAAAAAAGTGTCATAGATTGAACGCTGTACCAAAATTCGCGATCGAGCGCAGCAATCTTGCCCCGCATTGCCGAGGACGCTCCACATGGATTTTGGCACCGCCAGATCCAAATCCGCATCGGCAAAGATCAAATTGGCAGACTTGCCGCCCAACTCTAGGGTGACGCGCTTGATATCCTCCGCCGCCAGTTTCATCACTTGGATGCCTACTTCCGTGGAACCCGTGAAAGAGATTTTTCGCACCAAAGGATGACGCACCAAGGCATTGCCTGCGATCGCACCGCTACCCGTCACCACATTCAACACGCCCGGTGGTATTCCGGCTTCCAACGCCAGTTCACCCAACCGTAAAGCAGTCAGCGGCGTTTGAGAGGCAGGCTTGAGGACAATGGTGTTGCCCATTGCCAGCGCTGGAGCCAGTTTCCAAGCCGCGATCGCGATGGGGAAATTCCACGGGATAATCAGCCCACATACGCCAACGGGTTCACGAAAGGTAAGGCTAGTGCCCGCTGCTGCTACTGGAATCGTCTGTCCGCCAACTTTGTTGATCGCTCCCGCGTAGTATTCAAAGCAATCCGCCGCCAAATTCACCTCATCTCGTGCCTCTCGAATTGGCTTACCCGCATTGCGGCTTTCCAGCCGTGCCAAGGATTCCAAGTTGACCCGAATTAAATCGGCGAGACGAAGCAATAGACGAGTGCGATCGCGGGAGTTGACCTTGCGCCAGTGACCCCGCGCTCGATCAGCGGACTGCACCGCGATATCGACATCGACGGCATCACCTGCGGCGATCGCTGCCCACACTTGACCCGTTGCCGGATCAGTCAGATCAAACTGACTGCCAGACACAGCCGGACGGCGATCGCCATCAATCAGTAAATGCTCCATCATTGGCAAGCTTAACCCCATAAAAACCAACCCTGTGATATCAAACTAAACTCCTTTTATAAAACATCAGGTTGATCAATCTCTTGCAGCGCACGGGTTAACAATGCATTCTCTTCTTCCGGTGCTCTGGCAACCAGTTTGTGCCGAGAATACAAAAAGAAATACACCACCATCGCGCCCAGAAAAATTGCCACACCCCAGACACCCGGACGGTAGCCCGGATCGGCAAAACACGCCAACAGCGCAATCAACGCCAGCACCGCACCCACTACTGCACCCGCAATTCCCAAGGGGCTTTGATAAGGGCGCGACAAATCGGGACGATTTAGCTTTAACTGGATGTAGCTGAGCATATTTAGAAAGTAGGAAATCACCGCTGCAAACACCGCCATATTCAGCAATGCCGCCCCAACTTCTTTGCCTGCAAACTGAATCGCCGCCGCGCAAGCAAGTCCAATCACTGCACCCGTAATTAACGCAAGAGCGGGCGTGTTAAATCGACCCGTGAGCGAGAGCCAGCGGGGAATGTATCCCGCGCGGGATAGGGAAAACAGCACGCGCCCATAGCCATAAATAATGGTGTGAAAACTGGCAACCAAGCCGCTAATTGCAATCAGAATCAGCGCATCAGTAAAGAGTCCTGCCCCAAACACCGTCCGCAATCCATCTGCCAAGGGTGCGCCCGATTTGCCAATGCCTTCAGCCCCAGGAGCTACGCCAGAGTTGAGGAACAACACCAAAAATGCCAAGATCAACAGCGTGAAAATGCCCCAAATCAATGCTTTTGGCACATCCCGACCCGAATCATGGGCTTCTTCGGCAGCGAGGGGGAGTTGCTCAATCCCTAGAAAAAACCAAATGGCGTAGGGGAGAGCGGCAAAAATGCCAGCAGTTCCTTTAGGAAAGGTTGCAGTCTGTCCCGGATCGGGGGAAATGTTGGTGAGTAGAGCCGGATCAAATTTGCCGATCGCACCCGCATAAAAAATCACTAACACACTGGCTGCCATCACCGTAATAAACAGCCCTAACTTCAAGGTGAGTTCAACTCCAATAATGTTAATCCCCACAAAAAATACATAAAACAACACCCACCAGACTGGAATAGGCACACCTTTAAGTGGTTCTAATGTATTCAGGTAAGCACCAATAAAATACACGATTACCGCAGGCGTTAGCACAAACTCAATCGCATCGGTAATACCATTCACAAAGCCACCCAAGGGACCAAATGCATTCCGGGTAAAGGAATAGGAACCGCCAGCGTGGGGCAAAGCTGAAGACATTTCGGCAATGCTAAAGACCATGCAGACATACATGATTGCCATGAATACCGTGGCGATCGCCAATCCCCAAAAACCACCCGCTGCCAATCCCAAATTCCAACCTGAAAACTCTCCCGAAATCACCGCGCCGACTCCCAGCGCCCACAGCAAAATCCAACCTGCACTCCGCCGGAGTTGCCGCTTTTCTAGGTAAGCGTCATCAACATCCTCATAAGCAACTCCGCGTGGATTATTATCCTTTGTCATCTGATGCGCTCCATAACTAATGTGTGCCGATAAATGTGTGCCAATAAGTGACAGTGAGATCGTCCCTACACTGCTAAAGTTTGAATCTTAAAGATTTAAGGTTTAGTATTAGACCTTAAGCGCTCTTATGATGTGACTCACTATACTTTTTTAAGATTTAGGTCAACGTCTCATTAGCAAATTAGTTGAGCCAGTGTTATTCAAACCTATTTCCATGCCTTTCAAAAAATCCTCCGCTTCCGCCTCTTTAAGCTCTTTAGAGATCATGAATGCGGCGGAAGCAGTCATTCAACGGGCTAAGATCAACGTTAATGCCTATGAAATAACCGTTGAGCGATTGAGTGCGGCGATCAAAATGGGGTTATATCGCCCCGGTGAGCAACTGCCCACTGAGAGAGAACTAGCAGAAATAATGGGAGTCAGCCGAACGACCGTCCGAGAAGCGATTCGAGTGTTGGCAGCCCAGGGGTTTTTGAGTGTAAAACGGGGACGTACAGGCGGCACATTTGTCTCTGAAACTTTGGCGATGCCAAGCGTGGGTGAACTGAAACAAAAGCTAGCGCAAGTAGGTTTTACACTTAGCGAAATTTTAGATTATCGATTAGTGGTGGAGCCTGGGGTTGCAGAACTTGCCGCTCAACGGGCAAATAGTCAGCAAATCACTGAGCTTCAGGCGTTAGTCAATCAGATGCAGCAAGCCGCAGGACAGTTTGGAGAACATCGACATCTAGATGCTAAATTTCATCTGTTGATTGCCAGGGCAACCCAATCCCAGCGGTTGACTTCCATTGTGGCAGGCATTCATGCCGAACTCTCCGATCTGCTGGCAATTATTCCCCATAGCCCTGCTGCTTGTCTTAGTTCTACTGCCCAACATCAACAGATTCTAGAAGCGATTCGCGATGAACAAGGCGACTTAGCGAGACGGTTGATGACCGATCATATTGATCGCACTAAACGATTGTTAAACGGACTGCTAGGCTAAGGGGCTTTCATATCGCTGTTGTCGCAAATACAGCAAGGCGATCGCGGCAATTGCCATCAAAGCCAGCCCGGTGTAGTTGACGATCGCCCAACCCCACTCATTCAGCAACCTGCCCGATAGAAAGGTAGTGAATGCCACAAAGCTGGACATGAGAAAATCGTGAGTTGCCTGAGTTTTAGCCCGTTCAGTCGGGGTGTAGGCTTCCGTGAGCAGCGTCGTAGAGCCAATGAACATCAAGTTCCAACCAATGCCCAGCAGCAATAGCGCTGCAAAAAAGTGAGGCGCAGTGGTTCCGGCGAGATTGATGGCGATACACAGCCCGTTTAGTCCAATGCCCGTCAAGATAATCGTCAACACACCGAACCGGGCAATCAAATATCCCGTAAACAGCGATGGCGTAAACATGCCCAGCACATGCCACTGAAGCACCGAAGCAGCAGTAGAGAAGGAATGGTGACCCGCAACCATGGTCAACGGGGTTGCCGTCATCAATAGTGCCATCACGCCATAGCCGATCATGCTGCCCAACACCGCCACAATGAACACGGGCTGTTGAGCGATCGCGCCTAAACTGCGTCCCATTTTCTGCTGTTTCTGGGATGAGACGGGCGGCAGATCGATCTGGCTTAAGATCAATAGGGTCAACATTTGCAGCAGGGCGATCGCCACAAATCCGCCTGCAAACGTCACAGGCAGCCAGTCTTTCGTCCAGATTGCCAAAGGAGATCCAATCAGCGCCGCGAGAATGCCCCCCGCAATCACCAAGGAAATAGCTTGACTGCGAAATTCTTCCGTTGCCACATCTGCCGCCGTAAAGCGGTAATAGCCGACAAAGCCATTGAAGATGCCGTAGAGCAAGGTTGCCCCACAAAACAAGACGAAACTGCCTACAAAAATGGCGTAGACTGCCAAACTTGCACCCACTAGCCCGACACACACGCCAATCATAAAGCCGAGCTTGCGTCCCCACCGCTGCAAAATGAACGCCGCTGGAATTGTGGTGAGCATGGTTGCCAATTGCAAAATTGCCAGCGGCAGAGTCG
This sequence comes from Leptolyngbya sp., assembly GCA_003249025.1. Classification (GTDB taxonomy): domain Bacteria; phylum Cyanobacteriota; class Cyanobacteriia; order Leptolyngbyales; family Leptolyngbyaceae; genus ULC077BIN1. The sequence continues at coordinate 12,495 of QBMH01000131.1, forward strand.
CCAGGGATTTATCGGTGGCGAGGGTCGAACCAATCAATGCCGCCGTGGTAAACAAGACGATGCTGCCCGTCATGGCGATCGCCTGACACAGGGCAAGGAGCAGAACAGTTTTTTTAGCTTGGTTCACAGGTGATGCGATCGCGAGTTCGCACGATCAATAAGTAGATTGTCATCGTGCCGAATTTCATCCCATTTGTCCAGGTACAGTTATGGTGGCTGGGGCAAGAACAGTTCAAAAAGTGCGGGGTGCGGAGTACGAGGCGATCGCCCCTGTCTAAACACTCATCAACCACTGATCTCTAGGATGCTGTCAACAAAACCGCTTCTATCGTTTGCGGTAGTTGAATTGGGTAGAAACGATCAACTGAAAATGCATAGTCTTCTCCACTTTCATCGACAATCCGAATGAGTCCATGCGTTGTTGCTTGCTCATCAGCAATCACACGGTAGAGTTTGCCAATTTCCAATGATGCTTTGTACCCTTCGTTATTTAGGCACAGAGCAAAATGACTAGATTGAGAGCATTCTGTATTCATCATTAGTCTAGGAAGGGTAACTTTAGCTTAAATTCTTTTTTGCCGATGCCGTGAGCTTCATACCAATGAACCTCTGCTAATCGGATTGTATCGTCAGGCAGGCGTACTTGAGTGATTCCCTTCAGTTTTCTCCATCTTGCCCTACCATACTGTTTCTGCAACCGGGCACGATCGCGAATTCCTTTTCCAACCGCCATAGTTTCAATTTCAGTGATGTCCCCAACAATTTCAAAGTCCACATCTAGGCAAATTAAGTAGGTGCTGTTTGATACTAGCGCGATCGCTCCTGCCTAACTACTCATCAACAGGCGATCGCGGTTTTTCGTGGAGGGGCGATCGCCTCTACTCAGAAGAACTCAAAACTTTCTCCAGATCCCGTCGGGCGTAGAGAACTCGCAATCAGACGATCGCGTTTTTGTTGCCACCACTCATCTGTCACCTCGATCGCTTCCCCGCTTTCCAATCCCTCTAGCAACATTGCCTCTACTTGTTCTCTGGCAAGCCGTTCTTGCTCTTGCTCAACCAGGTAGTAAATATACTCACTAGCATTGCTGTATTTGCCTGTGGCAATTTGTTCGTCAATAAGCTGATCAGCATTTAAGTTGCATAATTGAGTAGTAAAAATGATTAGACTATC
>QBMH01000132.1 GCA_003249025.1 Leptolyngbya sp.
GGCACTGAACTGTAAAAAAAGACCGCCTCATAGCTAAAACTTTCACAATCTCCGTGCCTTTAATCATGCTTCAATACTCCAATAGCAGTTTTGCCAGAGCAACAGTGGAAATTTTCCGTATACTAAGTTGTTAGTCTACTTCGTTTCTAGGCTGAGGTGCAGTTTGAAGGCTATCTGTTATTGCTAGTATCAAATCAGGGTGAGCCTGTGTGAAGGGTCGTAATCGTTGAGCAACGAGCGGCTGATTTTGATTTGTCAATATTTTATGACAACAAAAATAATCCATGAGGGTATTGTCAGGGTGCAATCGCCCTGCTTACGTTTGAACACAAGCTCCAAAACGGGTAGCTGTGGAAGAAGTACGCAGATAGAGATTTTGCAGATTGTAAATGCCAATTCACTCACCTGTGAAACCATGACAGAACAAAAGCCTACGCTTGTCGATTTTCGTCAGGCAAATGCCTCAGATGCCTTGTTACCAAATTCGGCTGTTTTTGAAAATGCAGCTTGGAATAATTTCTACCTTGAAGTTCATGAACAACCAAAGTTTGCACTAGATGATCATCAGCAAACCATGCATGTGCTTGCTCACATACTATCGCGCTCATCAGGAGAGCGTTGGTTTGACGGCAAACGCATCTATGAGCAGCGAAACATTGGAGATGTTGCCATTTGCCCTGAAGGAGTGACGCATCGCTGCAATTGGGAAACTACGTCGCGATTCATGATTTTAGCAATAGCGCCTGCACTGCTTAAACAAATGGGTCAAGATTGGATGAATCCTGACCAGATCGAACTCATTCCTCAGTTTTCAACTAGCCAAGATGTTTTGATGCATGGCATCTTAACGAGATTCAGAGAAGAATTGGAAGCAGGAGATATCAGTAATTACTTACTCATCGATAGTCTTAAAATAGCACTGACTATTCATTTGTTGCAGAAGTATAGCACTACGAAACCGAAGCCTGCTGAGGCAAATAACGGATTGTCTAAGGTGAAGCTTCAGCAGGTGACAGAATACATCAACGAGCATCTTGTCCAGAACTTGAACCTTAATGAAATAGCCGCGATCGCCCAACTCAGTCCTTATCATTTTTCTCGCCTATTTAAGGAAAGCATGGGCGTAACACTGCACCAATATATCTTGCAGCGTCGAATTGAAAAGGCAAAATATTTGTTGCAGTACAACCAATTCAGCATTTCAGAAGTTGCTACCAAGGTGGGCTTTTTTGATCAAAGCCACTTGACGCGCTACTTCAGACAAATTGTTGGTGTCACGCCGAAACAATTCCTAAAAGGCTGATTGCTTGCGATCGCAGATTGAATATCAAACAGGTTGCATTAGGGAGAGCGATCGCAAGATTTTCCTAAAAACTCCGCAAGATCTTCCTAGATCTTTAGCCTATAAGTTTTTAAGCTATCGGCAGAATATACATAACATCCCAAATTCAGGTAGTTATGCAAGTTTTGATCAGTATTAAGATCCCAATTCAGGCAGATATGCTTACTTTTTATCCGCATAAGATCGATCGAAGTTTCGCGTTTACGTAGCAACGGAACAACAAACAACGCTATCGATTCATTCCCTGCGCCGCTTTCTGATGTTTGCGCGCCAGGGAGAATTGCGCCAACGCAAGCAGGAAGACTTGGCGAATCAGTCCAGTTGCCTGACTTTAGTCACCAAGTAGGCAGGGGTTGCGTTCACTGCGACAACTATAGCGACAAAATTTAAGACTACACTTCCTTTGCAGCAAGGAATTTAGCCTTAGCGTTGCTTTTTGTTCTGTTGCTACGTAAAGGCGGAGGTGTTTTTTAGCCTGATGCAGGAGATTTCGAGGGGGTCTGATATGAAATCCGGTTGATAACTTACTGCAAAGATGGGTTGAAACCCTTACAGAGAGGCGATAAGTCGATAACTAGTTAGCCAGATTTCATATGAGTAGAAAGTTAATGCATCATTCGCCTAGGTCAACTTATGAAGCAACACAATCGCTTGAAAGCGGTAATGATTTGCTTTTTCGGATGTTTCCAGTCCATTGGTATCCCTACTTGCTATGGATACCAATGGACTACCCCGAATCACTAGAGCCAAGAAGCCCAATGGAGTCCAAACTTGCTGAGTCTTTTCAATTGATTGGTCATCGAGCCTGGGTTTCTAGTCGATGAAGTGGCTTTACCTGAATAGACAATCAATGGGCTTCAACAATGATTCAACGCTTTGAGTGTCTTGCACTCTTTTTAAGAGCGAGTCCGTATGAAAGCCAAAATTGTTACGGCTTCTCTACAAACTCATCCCTCAAATAGGGTATCGACAGCAAGAAATGAGATCGTTATCCTTCCCAGGTGAGGAGGTTTAACCCTTTTGGGTACTGTTAGTGGGCAATCTCGCCTCTTATGATTAAACAAGTTTTGCTCACAACTTACGTTTTGAAGCTTTGCTGTATGACCCGTTAAACGACGTTGATTTCAAACGTGTAATTTAATCTCGACTGCTGGTGCTTGAGGTGGTGAAGGGTGCTTGCCTGAGAATAATTATTGCGACAAAAGAACAGTCTTATTCCCCAGATCTAAGCTTTCTATTAAGGAGAAGTTATGGGAGATGTCAGCTTGCCCCCACTGTGTGTCCAAAACTCCGTGCCCATTTCTACAAAGCCTGCATTAACTCACGCATCAACTCAAAAGCTATTCAATCAATCTGCTCTCTGTATTAGTATTGTCAGTCACAGTCATTTGCTGCGTGAAGCACTAATTCTGCTACTACAAAATCACTGGTCGATTGATGTAGCCACCAGTACTGCTGACAATGTTGGTATTGTCTCCGCTGTCACAAATTCATCAAATCATCTAGTTCTGCTTGATAGTGGTATTGGGCACAATGCGGTAGTAGCACGTATTCAGGAGTTGAGATCGCTTCAGATCTCTCCCTTGCTTGTGGTGCTGGAGTTAAAAGATGATACAAATTTGATTCTAGATTGCATTGAGGCAGGTGTTCACGGATACGCATTACAAGGAGCTTCGAGTGCAGAAGTGATCCAGATCATTGAGCAAGTCTACCGGGGAATGGCTTACTGTTCGCCAGAAATAACGGCTAAACTCTTTGATCGACTCACGCAATCAAAGACGGTTCAACAATCGAGAGAAAAGCCCGCACTAACTCGGCGTGAGTCAGAAGTGTTGCAGTGCATTGCAAAGGATTATAGCGATCGCGACATTGCCAGGGAACTCATCATTGAAGTGCGAACAGTGAAGCATCATGTACACAATATCTTGCGAAAGTTCAATGTTAAACATCGTCGGGATGCGGCTCAATTGGCAGTGAAAAACGGTTGGCTAAATCTGGCTTCTTAACCAAGTTAATTTATTGATCGATCTCGGATCGATCAATAAATGGATCGTTTAGGCAACAAAATCTCGTCCTTAGATCCATAGGACATTGACATTTGCGTATGACAGGATAATGAGTAAATCCTACACCAACATTTAGCTAATTAAATTAGATGTTGATGACAACATTGGCAGTAGTTTGGAGACAAGATTTACAGCCGATAAAGTCAAAGATTGCCGCTGAAAGGAGTGCTGAATGGACGCTCATAGGGGAAGTCATGGAGCAGCAGTGATTCATGTGCTAATTGCTAATCTTTCAGGTGTTGTCGCAGCAATGGTTAAACAAACTGTTCAGCAACAGCCCGATCTCAAGCTATTAGGCAGTATTGAAGGAGGAATGGAAATTGATGTGGCTGTTGCTGAAACAGATGTTTTAGTTTTAGGGGCTGATGATGTGTATTCTCCACCAGAAATCTGCTTGCGGCTCCTAAGCGACTATCCCAATTTGAAGATTCTAGTGCTGAAAACTACAAATGATGACGCGATCGCCTATTGGCGCGCATTACACTGTCGTCAAATGCAGGTCATGTCATCTCAAACCTTGATTGAATCAATTCGACAAATTTATTCGCTGTCTCCATTCTGATTTGTATCAGTCGTCCAGTGTTTTGTTGGAGAGAAATCGATGAATATACAACTCAATGGCAGCCGCATTGCCAAACAGGAGCAGGAGTGGGAACTGCAAGAAGCGTCGCACTATTCCCAATTTGAAATGGAGGGGGAAGCGGAGAATGAATACTTCTTTCAAACTATGCTTAGCAGCATCCAAAAAGCGGCTAAAGCTGCGGCTCCCATTGCCAAGCAGCTTGCGCCGATTGCGGCTCGAACGCTGATGGGTGCAATTCCAAGAGTTGGGGCGATCGCATCTCCCACCGCAGCCCGCCTGATAAGTCAGTGGGTGCAAGAGGGAGAAATGGAAGCTGTGGCACTGGAGTCTCAGTTCTTCGGCTCAAACGAAATGGAAGCGGAAGTGAGCAATGCTGAAACCGCCTACGAAGCCGCTCTTACCGAAGTTCTTGCGGCTGAAGCCAGCCATAGCAATAGTGAAAGTGAAGCCGCAGCCTTTTTAGGCAGTGCCCTTCCTACCTTAGTTAATAGTATGGGTGGACAAAAAGCGCTACGCCGTATCTTGCCAATTCTGGTTTCGGCAAATTCCCGACTGGTGCGGCTTTTACATCGCCAAGGTACGACCGGGCAGCGTCTTTTGCGGCTCATACCCACAATTTTGCGCCGTACTGTCGCCAGCCTTCGTGTGGCGGCTCAAAAAGGGCAACCCATGACATCTGACCTTGCCCTTCGCCTGATGGCATCTCACACCCATCGAGTTTTTGGCAATTCTCAAACTGTGACCCGGAGCATGATTCGCAATGCAATTATTCAACGACAAACCGTAGCGAAGGGCTAGATAGTCCCGATTATCTCCGTCTCTCGTCTTTTTCGTCTGCATCCCTCGCTGATTGACCGATTACTACTTTTTTGACTACTACCTTTTTAAGGAGAAACTCAACATGGCAACTCAATACGAAGCATTATTTGAGGCACCCGCTTCTCACGAATCGACTCACTACAGCAACCCCTACAGCAACCCTGAATTTGAGAATGAGTGGGAAGCTTCCAACATGGAGTTTGCCAACGAGTGGGAGATCAATCCTTACAGCAATCCCGAACTTACACAGGAGGGGGAATATTTCTTCAAAGGGTTAGGCAAAGGATTGAAAGCGTTGGCTAAAGTAGCCGCTCTATTAGCAAAAAAACTGGCTCCCATTGCAGCTAAAGCACTAGTAGGAATGATTCCAGGGGTAGGCGCGATCGCGGCTCCTTTAGCCGGAAAACTGACCTCTGCATTGGTGAACGAAGCTGAGATGGAAGTTGCCCAAATGGAGGCAACTTTATTTGGCACGAATGAAGCAGAAGCAGAAGTTGCGAACACCGAAATTGCTCATGAGGCAGCGTTGACAGAATTTTTGGCGGCGCAGGCAGCAGAGTCGAACATGGAAGGGGAAGCGGAAGCCGCGATCGCGGCTTCCCTTCCGATCACAATTTCTATCATGGGTGGTAAGCAGGCACTACGCCCCGTTATGCCAGTGATGACCCAGGCAACAGGGCAACTGACTAGAGTGTTGCACCAGCAAGGTCCAGCCGGGAAGCAACTGCTGCGTACTGTTCCAACGATTCAGCGGCAAGCTGTTGCTACGCTTAAGGCCGCAGCACGAGCTGGGCAGCCAATTAACAGCGCCACGGCTGTAAAAGCGATGGCATCCGCTACCAATCGAGTGTTAAGTAATCCGCAAACGGTGCAAAAGGCGATCGTGCGGAATGTGTCGCTGCGTCAACGGACTGCGCCTCCCCATCCGCGTCGCGCTGCCAGCGCTGCCACTCAATGCCCAAACTGTGGAACAGTCAGGCGGTAGTTAGACCACTGAAGAACAAGCATTCAGTAAACTGTCAAAGGTAATCGGAGACTGCGGTATGGCACCATTTACTTTATCAACTCCAACGCCTGTGACAACTAATGGAACTGCTAGCCCAGTTACTTCCAGATCGGTTGCAGGTTCTACAACCGCAAGTTCCTCTGGGGCGGTTGCAGGTACAACCAGTCTCAAAGGTGCTGCAACTCCCAGAGAACAACGATTGCTGGATAACTGGCTCAATATCCAGTCCATCAATCTTTGCCGCCAAGTGAAGTCGCTGCGTCCTTTTACCAAGGAGGAGTTTGGGACAGGTGCGGCGGCTCCGAGTGAAGAACACATTGAAGCGGTCAATCGCTTGGTTGACAAGTTTCGGGTGCAGTTAATTGAGAAAGCGCGTTGGGTGGATGCCGCCGCTCAGACCGCCCGACGGGAGCCGACGAGCGATTATCTCAACCTGTTGCTGGAGCGCAAACAAAAAGTGAGCGATCGCGTCCTTTATCTAGAAGGAATTTGGGATTTCTACTTTGATATGTTTGTGCAACGATTGTCGGTATTTGGGGAGCGGCTGCGGTCAATCGACCGAATTGCGATCGGCTGTTACGAGAAGATATATGTCGGCTTAGGCACAGCAAAACCCATGCCTAATCTGCTTCCCTTTAGCTATGCCGATAGCGGGTTCAGCCCTTATACCATTCGTCGCAGTGTGCCTATGCAAAAGCTGCGGCGGAATCCGAATCTGTTTCCGCTGATTGTGATTCCGCAACATCGGTTGGATAACGTGTGGGCACTATCCAGTGTGCTGCACGAAGTTTCTCACAACCTCCAGGCAGATTTGGGACTGTGGGAAGTCATGCCTGCCCAGATTTACCAGCGGCTCACCACGGAGGGCAAAATTCCACCCGAAGTGGCAAAAGTCTGGGCACAGTGGCACAAAGAGATGATGGCAGATATGTTTGCGCTGGTGTTGGGCGGTCCAGCGGCGGTTGAATCATTGATGGATGTGGTGGGGCGATCGCCTGCCAGCACAATGGCATTTAGTCCCATGTCTGTCCATCCCACCCCTTACCTGCGGGTGTTAATTAACCTGATTCTACTGAAGCGTCTGGGACTCAAGCAACTAGCAGATGATCTAACCCGCGTCTGGCAGCGGCTTTATCCGCGTGTTTCGGCAACCGACATTCCGCCCCAGTTTATGAAAACCTTCTACCCGGCTGCTGAACTAGCAATTGATACGATGGTGTTCCAGCCCTACCCGCAATTTGGCAATAAATCAATGGCGCAAGTCGTTGATTTTGGTCCTACCCAGTTGGACTTGATTCAGCAGGCAGGACGGCGGTTGGCAAAAGGGGAAGACCCCGGCACAATTCCAGTGCGGCTGATGATCAGTGCTGCCCGCTTTGCGCTTGATTGCCAGTTAGCAAAACCTCAGGCAATTACCGACAACTTTTACCGTACTCTAGGGAGGCGATAAACCCATGCCAGAACTAACCCCACAGGATAGAGAGAGTTATCAGAAGCTGTACGATGCAGCCAAGACTTTGTTCGAGAAGATTCCTAATGCATCTGGCTCGAACACGTTGAAAGAATTAACCAGCGCGTTTTTTAGCAAGTTGCCCGAATCAAAAGATCTATCCAGTTTTGAGCAATTGCAGTCACAAGTTGAATTAACAGGTGGCTACCTGACGATGTATCAGCTTTTTGCAGCGGCGATCGAATCAATTAAAGGAAACGCTGCCAACGAAACTAAAGCTGCCATCAACGAAGCTAGTCAAAAGCTATCAATTCAGTACAACCAACTCAAGGTATCTCTGGAGGCAGTAGATAACGATTTCCTGGAGGATTTGACAACACCATCTTCAGATCCATTGTTTCTGGGGTTGCTGGCAGACTCAAGAGACCCGAATGTGAAAAATTGGACGCAACAGATTCTGAGCGATCGCTCCCCAGTATTGACGGACAATCAAGTTCAAAACCTTACCGATGCCTGGGGAATAGCAGTTACAGCATTTATTGAAGATGCCAGAAAGCAAGGTGAAAAAGTTGCCCCCGGCGAATCCAAAACGATCGCCCATTTCTTTTGCATTCATGATCAGCTAGACGGTCTTTACAGTGAACTTTCCACGGCTGTTGCGTTGAATAGCTGAAGACCAATACCCAAGTCCCAAATTATTGAAGAGACACCCAGCTATGAAAGCAACTAGCACATCTTTAAATCGCAAACGGGCGCAGCAGTCTAAAGCATTACGCAGAGGGTTGATTGGGCAGCTTTACCCAACGGCAGTGACATCCACTATTGCGAACAGTCAAACGTCGCTGTTGAGTGATCTTCTAGGTAGTTTTAAGCGATTTGCCGGAAATCAGCAAACTGCCTACGACTATCGACCGGATGACGATCGCCAAGATGTTTACGAAAATGGCACCGGGCAACCCAGCGCCACTACTACGGCAAATCGGTTAGTCCGCCAGGTTGACTCTGCGATCGCCCAAGCGTTTCGTAAAGCGCCAGGGCGGGTTTCTGCCAATTTCGTCGAGGCTCTGGATGCGGCTTTTCCCAATCCAAATAACGGACAACTGGTGACTGTGCCCGTTCGCAGCGAAACCGTACCGATCAATCCGAATGGCTTCAGTCGCGGCAAAAGTTTGGAAGAATTTTCAACTCGACAATTGGGGCTTTATCGCCAAACTAGCGTGATTGCTACAGATGCGCTGAAGCTGTTGGATGAGTTGAAGACTTTTGTATCTCAGGCAGACAAGGAGCGATTTGAAGCGTTGCGATCGCTGGTGCAATCGCAGATTATGGCGCTGGTCGAAGAATTTGGACGAGCCGATGAGCCGCGTTCAGCCAGGGTTTTATCAACGCTGCGATCGCTCCAGGAATATGTGATTGAGTTGGGTGAGCAGGGTCAATTCAACGATCCATTATTGGCTGCCACAATCGACGACGAAGATCAGATTAGTAAATTTGATGTGTTGACCAACTACATCAAATTGATGAGCCGAAGCTGGGCAGAGTACCACAATACAGAAAAATCAGGTCGGGTGTACTCCATCAGTGAACGAGCCGATCGCGCCAGAGTCCTTCTGCCGATCGTATCCCAGGCAAATCAGGACTTGAGTAACGCGCTGGAATCTGTGGGCTTGAGCGCAACCGAACGCCGATCGCGGGCTTGCCTGTTCACAACTTTGCAATCGCCTGCAATTGAGCTTAGAGGTGAAGATCCCTTAGCGTCTGAGAATGAAGTTTCAGCCTGGTTGCCAGATATTACCGTCAGCGATTTGCAGGATTGGTTAAATCGATTCTCGACGATGGAAGCACCCAGCGCGTTGACCAGCGTGTATGGGATTGATTTTGTCACCGATCTAGCCGATCGCCTGTTCTGGACGATCGCTCCGATTGTTGGACACCTCAAAACCACAAGATCGCGGAATCCATCTGGACAGTCAACCCTGGCTCAGATTCTCTCAAATGAACGGGTCAGCTTGGCATTCGACAATCTGTTGAGCCAGCTAAACGCCCTTGCTGACCTAGCGGTCTGATGGTTGTAAAGACTCGAAATCGTAAGTAATAGAAAGACAATTGGGAGTTTTTTATGACTAAGACAAGAGAATATGACAAGCGCAACGATCAGATTGCAGAATTGTTGCAAGAATCAATTAAGAACTTAGGTCCAGAATTGATTGCGAATCCAGAACTGGCAGAGATTCTCAATCGCAAGATTGATGAACAGGTGAATGAGTATTACGCAAATCACAACGGCAAAGATGCGCCAATCGATGGTGGACTGGCTGACCTGATTGGATTGGGCAAAGATGCGCCGGCAGACTTGGGTGATACCCAAATCTCGCGGGGTGTGGTGGATTACGACGATACCGTCACCAGCGATCGCATTCTGGCTACGGCTGACCTCTACTACCTCTACGTTCACGAACGGCTGGGTGTGTTCCGTGTGATCAACAAGCTGCAAGAACTTTTTAAGGCAGGCACGTTGCGAATCTCCAGTGGCGAAGGGGCTTACGGGCTATACCGTTTCGACAAGCACAATATTCTGCGCTACCACCAGCGAGATCGGATGCAGGCATACCGCCGCGTCTTTGGCTACACCAGAACCGATCCTGGTGCAGGTGCCCGTCCCAATCCTCAGTTTCATGGCTTGTTTACCCATTTCATTGGGGAAGTTGCCAAATACTGGCGCGACAAGCGAGTCAGCGAGGTGATCCGGCAGCAGGCAAACGATCCGTCGTTTGGGTCAGTGGCGATCGTCCGTCGTGCTGGACTCGACATCCGCAACAACATGAAAAACGCCTCCTACGGCTACATCAATGTGCTGCGAGTCGAAACCAGTCAGGCGCTTGCCGAAGCCTTCAAAGTGTTGAATTCTCCAGACCTAAAAGCTCAGTTTGGGGCAGACAACGCCTGGGACATGATTGAACTGGTGCTGTGGCAATACTTCCACGAATCGGTTCACGCCAGCACGATGAACCGAATGGCAGTGAGCGGCAGAGAAATCATTCGCTGGCTAGCAGAACCCTTCGTCTTGCAAAAGAACCGCACCGACTTTGAAACCCTGCTCTTCCGCATTGCTGAATACTCGGAAGAGTGGCTCTCCAGCACGGAAGGAATGCAGATGAGTCAACCCAGTCCACCGCCCCGCCAGGTCTATATGCAGGGACCTCCGCCCAGTGGGGCAAGACGGGATTCTGTAGTGGCGCGATCAAATGGGCTGATGCAATCTTCAAGAGTGGTTGGATAGAGTTTGCCAGTTTTTAGCACTTGGACGGCGAACAGTCTTCTTTTTCAATTTCTCCCTTGGCTTGCTGACATTGTCCCCGAATACTTTCTGAATACTTAAGGAGCGAATCAATGAAAACTCAAAGGCAGTGGTTATTTGAGGCACCGTTTGCTTTAGAAGCAACTCATTATGCTACCCCCTACATCAGCCAGGAATCTTATGAACAGCAGGAAATAGAAGGGGAATTTGAGGCTGAGTGGGAAGCTGAGTTTGAAGCGTTTTTCAAACAAGCAGCAAGAAAGACTGCGAAGGCTATCGGGACAGGACTGGTGGTATTGAGTAGCCTATTTCCTGACAATCCTGCAACTAAGCTCATTCAGCAGGGGCATGAACTTATAACTGGGCAGGGTGGCAAGAAAAAAGGGGAAGAACTTCAAGACCAAGCCCCCCCCACTGAGCGTAAGCCTACAGCAGGTGAAAAACCTCGAAACCGTGAGGCTGAATTTGAAGAGGAGCTAGAGTTTCTCCAGACAATATCTTCGGGTGCTCTAATGGAACTAGTTGCAAGCAGTGCAACTGAAGCTGAAAGTGAGGCTGAAGCAGCGTATTTGATGAAGTCAATTCTTCCCCTTGCTATATCCAATCACCTCAAAACTTCGCTTGCTAAACAAAATGTTTCACCAAAGCTTGCACGTGTGTTGACATTAGCTGTACGGGCTTTATACAGAGATCCACATACTCGCCCTTTAATTCGTGTACTACCCACAATTCTTCAAAAGACCGTACTCAAGCTAAATCAACGGATTGTTAGAGGAAGTGCTGTTACACCTCAAATCGCTGTAGAAGCCTTCAAGCGACAGGCTTACGGTGTACTTGGTAATCCACAGCATTCGGTTCAAACACTCAAAAAATCTAACACTCTGCTGCAAGAGACAGTAGCAGCATATGCTAGCAACACAACTTCGAACATAACCCCTCAAAGAGATTGGTTATTTGAAGTTTCCTTCGCTTCTGAAACTACTCAGCTAGAATATGACGAATTCTTTCAACGTCTAACTCAAGCTGCTAAAGCAGGAGCTAAGTGGCTGTCCAGCAAATTATCTCCAAGCCAAACAAAAACACAACCCATGACTCAACCTGGTGTTGCCCGCACTCAGCCAATGACAGTACCAGGCACTCTTTCTCCTCAGGCAATGAGAGATATGTCAAAGGGAGGTACACAACCGATAAGACAGGTATCTCCAATGGCATCAACTCAAAACATACAGATTGTTCCACCTGGAGCCGGAAATGTCGATCCTCACGGTAGAACCCAGGTTGACCCATCAAAACCTAACCCGAGAAATAACAAAGTGGGTCAGTTCGCCATGTTTCAGCCCGGAGCCAGACCTCAAGAGAATAACCCGATGCGGCAAGTATGGTAGCCCAGGGAAAAGCCATGATCGCAGACTGTCACTGCCATGCTGGAAAAGGCAACTTACTCACAGGTTTCTGGAATACCGATGCCTCGATCGCCACCCAAGCAGCGATCGCCCCTTTGAATGAGTCCCACAGGTACGCTGCGATTACCCTTCTACTTCCCAATCTGACTTCTCACCCAATTCCGAAACGCTTTCACTAGCTTCAAGTAATCCATTGTTTCAGCTTGCTGTAAGAAATTGGCAATATCTAGAACTGGCAAATTTGGAAAAAATTGACTCGTTTGGGAGGTGATGTAAGTTCCATTTTGCAGTTGCTGAATCGTTAGCACATGCCCATCGTAAATCCAGACTTCTGCCACGCCCAGATCGGCATAAACCTGAAGACGACTTTGGGAACTGCTAGTAACATCCACTTCAATGACTAAATCCGGTGCTGGATCTTCGGCAAGATCGAGTCGTCGCTTGCCCCGAACTGCATCAATGTTGCGAATGTAAAAGCATTTATCCGGTTCTGCACCACTCAATTCAGGTCGCTTGAATGTGGTTGAGCCAAGGGGATAGATTTGCACCTCCAACTCCTCAGCCAGTGTTTCGACAAACCGACCGAGGACTTCTTTTCCAAATTCGTGTTCTGGAGAAGGAGCCACGATTTCTAGATTTCCACGGTTATAAGTAAGGCGAAGACGGCGATCGCTCAACTCCTTCAGCAGCGTTTCGTAAGTCTGCCAGCTAATCCCCGAAAGGTGAATTATCTCAGTAGGTAGCGTCAGCAATGTTGCAGTCATAAGCTCAACCCAAGACCGAATGCTTTCATCTTAGAGGATAAAAAGTATGATCATTGACTGCCACTGCCATGCTGGAAAAGGCGACTTGCTCACAGGGCCTTGGGATACTGATGCCCCGATCGCCACCTACCTGCGACGGGCAAAAGCGGCAGGCATTGATAGAACCGTGATCTTTTCGCCGTTTCACAGCAACTACCAGCAGGCAAACGCCAACACTGCCCGAATTGTGGCTCAGCATCCCGATCGCTTCATTGGGTTTGCCTTTGCCCATGCCCAGCGCGATCAGGGACGGATTTACCAGACGATCGAAGAAGCTGTGATTCGCTGGAAGTTCTGCGGCATCAAAGTGCATCGCATGGATGGACCCGCAACCCGTGAAGTGTGTGATGCGGCTAGAGCCTTTGGTCTACCGCTACTCTATGATCCAGCAGGTCACACTGACCTAGTCGAACTCTTAGCTTCTCAATATCCCGACGTAAACTTCATCATTCCCCACTTGGGCAGCTTCGCCGATGATTGGCGTGCCCACTTGCGAATTATTGACCAACTTGTTCGCTATCCCAATGTTTACAGCGACACCTCTGGGATACGTCGATTTGATTACATTGTGCAGGCAGTCAAACGGGCAGGTGCTCACAAAATTCTGTTTGGCACGGATGGACCCTGGCTACATCCTGGTCTTGAACTACACAAAGTTCGGTTGTTAGGATTGCCACCAAAGCAAGAAGCTTTGATCTTAGGCAGAAATCTGCTACGGCTGATTCAAGGTGTGAAGACAGTCTCAAGAAATAGAGTTGGAGCCGAACCTTGATTACAGGAAACATTGAGAGCTACCAATGTCGTTAGTTCGGCAAGCGTTTCTAAGGTGCGATCACATTAAGAGCCTATCCGGAAAATGTTAGGAGCTTACGACCGACAATCAAACAAGCGGCAA
>QBMH01000133.1 GCA_003249025.1 Leptolyngbya sp.
ATTAACTCCCTTTGCCACCCCTCAACCACCGAACTAGTCCTCTATTTTCAAAGCAGGTCTATTGAAGACAAGTTACCTCCCTCTGTACGACAGCATCGAAGTTGGTGGTCGAATGCCACCGCCGGACATACTCAATCTCAACAGTGGTTAGAGGCTGGTTGGCGTGTTTCCAACGTCAATATCTCTGAGGAGCGGGTTGTATTTTCACGAATCGACGATCGGCAAGGTGCTTATATCGACTTTTTTAACCATCTGCTGCCAAAGCTAAAGAAGATTCCGGGTCTATTGGTGGAATCGGCTATGAATCCTCAAGGTCGGCACTGTTTCACTATAAAACTAACATCAAAGGATGCGCCCGAAGAAACTTTGATCTCTTTTTCTTTTGCACGACGATCTCGGTTTCGAGTTGAACTATATATTGAGACAGGAGATCAGGATACGAATAAACGGTTGTTTGACAAACTCTACAGCCAAAAAGCCGAGATCGAGGCAGACCTTGGAGAACCTTTGCAGTGGGAAAGGCTTGATAGTAAGCGAGCGTCCCGCATAGCTTTGTATCATGAGGGAATCTCTATAACCCAAAGCCCAGAAGAGCTGATCCCTTTGCAAGAGTGGGCAGTTGAAATAACAAGCCATTTCTACAGGGCAATCTCTAAAAAATTTCAAGATGCAAATCGGGCAGTGATGACAGCTTCTTAAAACTTACTTGTTGGTAACCTGCTCCTTTCGGTCAGGAATAGTTCAATTTATAATTTTTAGCCTGGATTGATTGAGTCACGTTCAATGATGCCGCCGCCCAGCAAGATTCCGCCGTCATACCAAACAGCTACTTGTCCGGGCGTAATGCTAGCTTGGGGTTCATCAAACACCACGCGCACCCGATCGCCGTCCAAAGGAATCACTGTTGCAGGAACAGCAAGAGATTCTCTAATCCGATAAACCGTATCCTCAATGGCATTGATAAATGCTTGTGCAACCTCAACCCGTTGCTCTGTGAGTATTGAACCGCCTCAGCATATTCAGTCAGAGCTTCAGGGTGAAATCTAACCCTCATGGCTCAAGCAGTCGCCTAACCTGAGCCAACGCTTCTTCTCGCGGAATCGGTTGCACAGAACCATCCCGAATCTCGTCTTTGCGCCTTTTTGCTTCAGTCATCCAAACAGCCTGAATATTAGAATCGGCATCGAATTCTAAGCTTTCCACCAATTTGTCTGCAAGGAGTGCCCTGGATGCGCTAGGTAAAGACAATAGTTCCTCTGTCAGTTGCTCGATTGATCGCATAGCCCCTCGCAGCATCCTAAACTCTGACCGGATTGGAACAAAAAGCGATGCGAGCAAAACTGCACCTACCACTTCATACTCAAGCACCTTTATCCCGGATTGGTTGAGTCGCGCTCAATGATGCCGCCGCCCAGCAAGATTTCGCCATCATACCAAACAGCCGCTTGTCCGGGTGTGATGCTAGCTTGGGGTTCATCAAACACCACCCGCACCCGATCGCCCCCTAAAGGAATCACCGTTGCAGGAACAGCCGGCGATCGATAGCGGATTTGCACCTCTGCCCGAATCGGTGATTTTGGTGCCGCGATCGAAACCCAGTTGAGCCGCTGCACGATACATTCAGAAGCGAGAACCGTGGTGCGATCGCCCACAATCACCCGATTTTGTACCGCATCCAACGCCACCACATACAGCGGTTCACTGTGGGCAATTCCCAAACCTTTGCGTTGTCCAATCGTGTAGTGATGCACACCCTCGTGATAGCCCAAGACCGTGCCCACTTGATCGACAATTTCCCCTTTATGAGGGGTGATGTATTTATCCAAAAACGCTTGCATGGAACCGTTGGCTTCCACTAAGCACAAATCCTGACTTTCGGGCTTGTCGGCAGTGTGCAACCCAAACTCGGCAGCGATGCGGCGAGTTTCGGTCTTAGGATATTCACCTAAGGGAAAAATAACGTGCGCTAAAACGTCTTGTTCCAGGTCATACAAAAAATAGGATTGGTCTTTCGATCGGTCGATCGCCCGGAGCAGTTGATGGCGACCCGTTTCCTGATCGTGGCGAATACGCGCATAGTGACCTGTGGCAATGCGATCGCAGCCCAATTCAGTGCGGGAATAATTCAGCATCGGGCTAAACTTCACTGCCTTGTTGCACTGGGAACAGGGCAGCGGCGTAATGCCATCCCCATACCCTGTAACCAAGTAATTCACAATATATTTTTCAAACGCTTCCCGGCTATCCACAATATGATGCGGAATGTCCAACTGCTCACACAATTGGGCAGCGTCCACCATCCCTTCCGAGCAACATTGTCCTTTGCCTTTCATCAGCCACAGAGTCAGCCCAATCACTTCATACCCCTGCTGATGAAGCATTGCCGCCGCTGTTGAGCTATCAACCCCACCCGAAAGCCCGACTACAACCTTGTTCATGGACAAAAACATTAAAATCGCTGCACTCTTAAGCTAACACCCCTTTGTTTGACTGATCCAATCAACTGGATTAGACCGCTTCTCCACTGTTGCCTAGTTTTCGCCTCAGTATTTCTTCCATTTCCATCAAATCTTCATCGGTTTGAGGAAATCGATATTTTGTGCTGTGAGGGTTTCCCCGCTTAATCAAAGCCTCAATTGCATCATCATCTCTGTGAGCCAAGACATAGGCTCTCAGTTCTTGTCGGCTCATGCGGCTAAAGTTAGGCTTCGTCATCATTAAACCTCCATTGACCGTCTGAAAAAACCAAAATCTCTAAGCTTTCGGTTGTACCTGCCAGCATAAACACAGTGCTGGTATTTTGATTGTATCGAAACACATGGATAGGTTGATAGCCATTCGAGAGCATCTGGCATACTCTAACGCAGGCAAAAGCCTGTTCTATGGTAGGCATACTCTGTTACTCGCGATCTGAGTGAGTAACACCATACCTTAGAAGGTGTATTACATCGCCTAAAATAATCGCCTATAGACTCATGTACTTGCATAAACAGAAGCGTTTTGTCGTATTAGATTAAGCGGTGGGATAGATTGAAAAGAGTGTCGCGGATCGGTTGTAGGAGCGGTTGCGGTGAGCAAGTTGGTCGTTTTGAGGCTGGGAAAAGGTGACTTTGATCAGGGGTTTCCTGTGACGCTTCAGATTGGCGAGGAAGGTAGCCCGCCTGCGATCGAAATTACAGGTGAACTTCCTCCAGCCCCAGAAATTCCAGTGTGCTATGCCCAATGGCAACAAATTTATCGTCGATTGGATCTATCGGGTCGTCCGATTGGTTTGCCGAAAGTTGTAACTCCCATTGCAACGATCGCCGACTGTGAAACGGCGGCTGATCAGTTACGCGATCGCTTGAATGACTGGCTAGAGGCGCGATCATTCCGCCAGATCCGCGAAAAGTGGCTAGAGCAGCTTGACCCAAGCGAAATCATTCGGCTAGTCGTACAAACCGACGATAAGCAACTACGCCGATTGCCCTGGCATCTGTGGGATTTGATGGAGCGCTATCCTCGGACTGAAATCGCCCTCAGCCCGCTGGAGTTTAGTAAACGTTCGACTCGACCGACGACCTTGAGTCTGCAAGTCCGCATCCTGGCGATTTTAGGCAATAGTCAAAACATCGACATCCAAAAAGATCGCGCTATTTTGGAGCAGCTAACCGATGCCAAGGTGACGTTTTTAGTGGAGCCAGCCCGACAGGATTTGAGCGATCGCCTGTGGGAGCAATCCTGGGAGATTTTGTTTTTTGCCGGACATAGCACTAGCCAGAGTGAAGACAACTCAGGGCTGATTCATCTGAATCAAACCGAAACCTTGACCATTAAACAACTGAAACATGGTCTAGAAAAAGCGATGGAGCGGGGCTTAAAGCTAGCAATTTTCAACTCCTGCGATGGGCTAGGTCTAGCGCGAGAACTCGCCTACCTACAAATCCCGCAACTGATTGTGATGCGTGAACCTGTGCCCGATCGCGTTGCTCAAGAGTTTTTAAAGTACTTTCTTGCTGCCTATGCTGAGGGAGATCCGCTTTACCTGGCAGTCCGATCTGCGCGATCGCGACTCCAAGGGTTAGAAGGAGAATTTCCCTGCGCCACCTGGCTTCCAGTGATTTGCCAGCATCCCGCCGAAATCCCACCCACCTGGCAGCAATTGAAGGGAGGGCGAGCGGCCAACGGCGAGCGGCGAGCGGAAGGAGAGGATAGGGAACCTTCAAAACTCGAAACTCAAAACTCAAAACTCAAAACTCAAAACTTCCCCCTTCGGCGATCGCTCCCCTGGCTATTTGCCAGCAGCTTCTTGATCACTGGCTTAGTCACCGGGGCACGACTTGCAGGAGTATTGCAGCCATTAGAGCTAAAAGCCCTGGATCAAGTATTGCAGATGCGCCCCAAGGAGCCACGAGATCCGCGAATTTTGGTGGTGGAGGTGACGGAAAAAGATATTCAAGCACAGGCAAAGCAAGATCCAAGTAAGCCTGCGGATGTGTCGCTGTCTTCGCGATCGCTAACGCAATTATTAGCCAAACTGGAGCCGCTTCAGCCTAGCGTGATTGGGCTAGACCTGTATCGCGATCCCGTAGGCAAGGAGTTTCCGCAACTGGCAGAGCGTATGAAAAACAGCGATCGCCTGGTTGCTGTGTGCTTTGCCGCCGATCCCAACTCCAACCGACCCGATGTTGCCCCACCGCCCGAAATTCCCACCGAGCAGGCGATCGCCCGTTTGGGCTTTAGCAATGTGCTGACCGATCAAGATGGCATTGTCCGTCGTCATCTGCTATCCATGGATGGCACTCAAGGCTGTCCTGCTCCCTACGCCTTCAGCACACAATTAACACTGCATTATCTGGCACAACAAAACATCAACCTGGAGTTCAAGCCGGATGGCACCTGGAAACTGGGGAAAGCCTTAATTCACCCGATTGGATTTCCTACGGGCGGCTATTTCAACCTCGATGGGCGCGGACACCAGATCTTGTTGAACTACCGCTCTCCCGAAAATGGCAGTTCGTTTAGTTCGTTGGCAGATGTGGCTGACCGCATCAGTTTAGGAGCCGCATTATCAGGAACTTTGCCACCGGAAAGCGTTAAAGATCGGATTGTATTAATTGGCACGACTGCCCGCACAGCCACTTTTCAGGACTACTTCACTACGCCTTATACCCATGAACAGGGTGGACAAGACATTTCAGGCATTATGCTTCACGCTCAGATGATCAGCCAATTGCTGAGTGCCGCGCTAGATGGTCGCCCGTTGCTATGGACTGGCGAACTTTGGGCAGAAACTCTGTGGATTGGCGCATGGTCTCTTTTAGGAGGATTGCTAGCCCTTTATTTGCGGAATTTTGCGGTTCTCAGCTTGGCGAGTGGAATGGCTATCGCCACCCTGTTTGGCATCTGCCTAGTCTTATTGGTTCAGCTTGGCGGGTGGCTGCCGCTGGTGCCCACCGCGATCGCCACCGTTGGCAGCACAGGTATCGTATTCATCAGCCGCCGTTGGATTGCCCGATCATTCCCAATCGATTGACTTTAGGAACAGCCCCCATGAAATTCATAACCCATTTATTGATCTCTCTTTCAAGCGCGATCGCCCTTAGCGTTCCCCTCAGCCATGCTAGCCAGCCAGTCTCTTGGCAACAACCCACTCTCATATCACGCTACACTCCACCCCGTCCCCCTAGCAAGGGCGCACCCGGCACTAACCGAGGAGCCGCTTCCCGTGGCTGCCTGATGCTGGCAAAAATTACTAAAGATGCTGCGTTGGATAACCTGGGTGCGCTGGCTCCGGCTTATCAAGAAAAAGCGACTACCCACGTTTGGGCACGTACCACCACCGAACATCCTAAAATTTGGTTTTACAATCCCTACAAGCCAGATTCCATTGATTCTATTGAGTTTGTTCTCCAAGATGACCAAGACACTGATATCTATCGAGGTGCCGTCTCCTTACCGCAAACCTCTGGAGTGATTGGAATACAAGTGCCAAAAACCGTATCTCTCCAACCGGGCAAACTCTATCACTGGTATTTAAGCGTCAAAGGAAAAGACTCGGTTTGCAACTCAGGTCGTTCCTCCAGCGCTAACTCTATGGCTAACTCCCAATCTGCCGAATCCATGACTGCCATGGTTTATGTTGATGGCTGGATAGAACGCGCTGCTGTACCCCCAGCCCTGAGCGATCGCCTCAAACAAACAACCCCGCAACAACAAGCGACCCTTTATGGAGAAAACGGTTTTTGGTACGATGCAGTCACCGCCCTAGCAGAAACTCAACTTGCGAAACCTAGTGATACTGCCCTCAAAACCGATTGGAAAACCCTACTACAGGATGGCGGTTTAGAGAAACTCTCCGCCCAGCCCCTTATCAACTGTTGCACCACTCGATAGAGATGAGACTTGAGAGGTTTCGGATTTCAGGTTTTGGGTTTTCCTAGCTAGGATTTGCCTGACCCCTGACCCATGACCCCTACTTCCTATCCCTGATACTGAATCCGATAAATTCGTCCGTTCGCTTCTTCAGTGAGCAATAAACTGCCGTCCGGGAGAGTTAACAAGCCAACAGGTCTACCCCACACATCGGGACCAGCGGGATTGGTCAGAAACCCTGTGAGAAAGTCTTCGTAGTAACCTTGGGGTCTGCCAGCGCTGTTAAATGGAATGAACACAACTTTGTAGCCAGTGCCCTGATCTCGGTTCCAGGAACCCCGAAAGGCGACGAAAGCGCCATTGCGATATTTTGTTGGAAAGGTTTGACCGTCGTAAAACTGAAGTCCTAAAGCAGCCGAGTGTGCTTGAAACAGCACGTCTGGTGTTTGTGTTTTAGCAACCAGATCGGGACGAATGCTTTTCCCATTTTGAACATGGTTAGGATCGAGGCGATCGCGGGTCAAATAGGCATAAGGCCAGCCGTAAAACTGCCCTGACTGAATTTGGGTGAAGTAATCGGGCACCAAATCATCGCCCAAGGTATCCCGCTCGTTAACTGTGGCATACAACGCGCCTGTAGTGGGATGAAATGCCAGCCCCACCGGATTTCGCAAACCCGATGCAAAAGTCTGGCGATCGGAGCCATCTAGCCCCATCACCTGCACCGATGCCCGCGGCAACGGTTCTTCGCTCAAGTTTGACTCTGAGCCAATCGAGACATACAGCTTCGTTTGATCCGGTGAGACGATCACATTGCGCGTCCAGTGCTGGTTGTAGCCGCCCCCCGGCAGATCGGTAATCTTCGTGCCGCTTCCTGTCAATTGTTCTTGTCCTTGCGTATAAGGAAAACGCAACACCGCAGCACTGTTTCCTAAAAAGAAATCATTTTTGCTAAACGACATGCCAAAGGGAATATTTACCCCGTTTTGAGAGGTTGCAAACGTTTTTTTGACCTCTGCAACTCCGTTCCTATCTGCATCCCGCAGAAGTCGAATCCGATTTTGGCGAGTTTCAGTTACTAGCACGTCACCCGATGGCGTTAGCGCTAACCAGCGTGGGCGATCGAGACCTTCCGCAAACACGTTGACCACGAAGCCCACTGGCACCTGCAATGTCGGATTCGCGGGAATGGGGAGAACGTTAGGCGATTTAGAGGCACTGTTGCTGGTATAGGGTTGAGGCAAACTCTCAGGAGTAATCTTGATGGGCTGAGGTGAGAGCGTTTGGGTTCTAATCAGGCTTGCTTCAGAAGTCTGCGCGACTTTAGTTGTGCTGCTGGCTTCAGCCTGCACGGAATTTGTAGAGGATGGGGTGGCGGAGGATGTATTAGCAGTGCGACAGGCAACCAAAGTACACCCTAGAAGGAGTAGAAATGACAAGCGGTACATAGGCGGCAGTAGAATAGCAACTCTATCTCACGCTAACGGATGTCCTTTGAACTTGACATGCCACAGAGGAAGGATTAGTCCTTAATCCTGTGGGCATTTTTCAGAAGCTTACCGCCAAAGTATCATGCAAGACGTAAGGGCACACCTTTTTGAATCGTTTGGAATCCACTCACTGGGGTTTGGTAGACCCTCAAGGTAGAGCGCGATCGCAGTTCTAATCTTCTACAATTGAAAACAGTCTGATGTCTGGGAGCAATGCTTTGTGACTCAAACCACAACCGGGATTCGTTGGACAAGGCGCGATGTTGAGGCGTTACCGGATAACGAATGGATTCGGTATGAAATCATTGATGGAGCATTGCTTGTGACGCGATCGCCTCACCATAAGCACCAGCAAGTCGCTGGACGTATCTTTGCGACTTTGGATAGTTGGTCGCTGGAGAGCGGCTTGGGCATCGCTTCTATTATGCCCGGTCTGATTTTTTCAGACTCAGATAATGTTTCTCCAGATGTGGTGTGGGTTAGTCAAGAACGATTAGCCCAAATTGAAGATGAATCAGGACATTTACAAGGCGCACCGGAGTTAGTGGTGGAAGTGTTGTCGCCTGGAAAAGCCAATGAAGACCGAGATCGTTTAGCCAAGCTAAAACTTTATTCCACTCAAGGGGTTCAGGAATATTGGATTGTCGATCGCATTGCTCAGCGAATTGAGGTCTATCGGCGAGAAAATTCTCAACTGATCCTGGTTGCCACCGTGTTAATGGGCGATCGCATCACATCTCCCTTATTACCTGGCTTTGCCTGTGAGGTTGCCCGATTATTTGCCTCATAAACCCTATTGACGAAATGGCATTTGCTCGTAAGACTAAGGGTATATTTCAAAAAAAGTTGATGGTACAAGCAGTCATTTCTCCCGCGATCGCGGCTGGTTTTCATGCCCTTTCTGACCCGCTGCGGCTCAAGGTTTTGGATCTGCTGCGGCAACAAGAACTCTGTGTCTGTGATTTGTGCGATCGCCTAGAGGTAAGTCAATCGAAGCTGTCTTTTCATCTCAAAACATTGAAAGAAGCTGAATTGGTGCGCGCCCGTCAAGAAGGTCGCTGGATTTATTACAGTTTGAACTTGCCTCAGTTTGTTGTGATTGAGCAATACCTTGCCGACTATCGCCGCTTTAGCGCCATCCTTCCGACTCGTTCGTGCTAGAGCCATGGGTGACGGTGACTTTTAGCAGCGGGTTATCCATCAACTTTTTTAAGTGAATTTTCTTGAAGATGTGTTGCACCAAACACGACTAATCAACTTTATTTGAAATGATAAGAGTATGACTCTAAATGAATTCATCACTCTAGATGAATATATGCCCTGGAAATAAGAGGGCAAGCTCGATGAACTTCCATAAGACAATCCAGCTTAAAGGGTTTAGTAATCGATGATTTATACCGCTCACAACAAACTTAGGTTTCCTTTAATTGCGATCTTGGTCGCGATCACGATTTTTGCCATGAATGCTTGTGCCCCAACCCAGCAGGCAGAAACCCCAACCCTAATTGCACCACCCGCCGGAAAAGTTGTGGCGGATGGCTCCAGTACGGTTTATCCCATCACCGATGCCGTTGCCAAAGCGTTTCGCAGTAACCCAGAGGGCAGAAAAGCCGAGTTAGAAGTGAAATTTGCTGGCACTAGCGCTGGGTTTCGGCGGTTTTGTGCAGGTGAAACCGATATCAGCAATGCCTCCCGCCCCATTTTGAAAGCAGAGATGGCAACCTGTATCAAAAACGGAGTTGGCTTTATTGAACTCCCGGTTGCTTTTGATGCGCTCACTATTGCGGTCAACCCGCAAAATACTTGGGCAAAGGACATTACCGTTGCTGAGTTGAAAAAAGTATGGGAAAGACCCGCTCAGGGCACAATCAAAAACTGGAATCAGATTCGGGCATCCTATCCAAACCAGCCCCTGAGCTTATTTGGAGCCGGAGCCGACTCTGGAACCTTTGATTACTTTAACGAAGTGATCACGGGAGATGCTAGCAATTCCCGATCCGACTATG
The DNA here is from genome assembly GCA_003249025.1 of Leptolyngbya sp. Lineage (GTDB taxonomy): Bacteria > Cyanobacteriota > Cyanobacteriia > Leptolyngbyales > Leptolyngbyaceae > ULC077BIN1. The sequence continues at coordinate 9,851 of QBMH01000133.1, forward strand.
TGGGGAGTGAAGATGACAACATCTTGGTGCAGGGAATTAGCAAATTTCCCGCAGCCCTAGGATATATTCCCCATGCTTACTACAAGCAAAGCAAAGGCGCGGTGAAAGCACTTCCGGTAGACGATGGCAAAGGGGCAATTGCACCTGATGATGCCAATATTAAAAATGCTACCTATCAGCCGCTTGCCCGTCCATTATTTATCTATGTCAACTCGAAGGCGGCACAGGATAAGCCAGAACTACGGACGTTTGTAGAGTTTTACCTAAAAAATGCATCCAGATTAGTTGAGACAGTGGGCTATCTACCACTGCCAGAGGATGCCTATCGCTTAGCCGAAATTCAGTTTACTCGCGGCGAAATTGGAACCGCATTCCAGGGTGTGCCAGAGCCAGATATTACGGTAGCTGAGCTTCTGCGTAGACAAACAACATTCCAAGAAGGAATACAGGCAAGTAAGCCTTAATTGCAGTGTGCTTTTCGCGTCGTATTCACCTTTCTTGAAATTCAAAGCGCTTTCCAGTAAAAGATTGGGAAAGGTTCAGACCTGAAAGGCTTCTAAAATATCTACATCAAGCATCAATGGGCACAAAATCGACATTACTGGATATTGAAAGCTTGAGTGTTTTAGCTCCAGCGCTGACGGCAGAAGCGATCGGCAGCTTCATTCTGATTTTTGCTGGAACGGGAGCCATCATGGTGAACCAGATCAGCAATGGTGCGGTGACTCATTTAGGCATTAGCCTTGTGTTTGGAGCGGTTGTCGCAGCGTTGATTTATGCATTGGGGCACATTAGCGGCGCTCACTTTAACCCAGCGGTGACGCTGGCATTTTGGAGCAGTGGCTTTTTTCAAAAACATCGAGTGTTGCCCTACATTGTGGCTCAGTTAAGTGGCGCGATCGCGGCTTCTGCTCTGCTCCGCCTGAGCTTGGGCAGCGTGGCACACTTGGGCGCAACCCTACCGCTCAACGATAATTGGCTGCAATCCCTCATACTCGAAACGGTGCTGACGTTCATCCTCATGTTCATCATCTTGAGTTCAGGGCTAGATCGCCGCGCCTTGATTGGGTTCGCTGGAGTAGCGATCGGGTTAACCGTAGGCTTAGAAGCTGCCTGTATGGGACCGATCACTGGAGCCAGCATGAACCCCGCCCGATCGCTCGCACCCGCTCTAGTCAGCGGCATCTGGCAACATCAATGGCTCTATTGGGTTGCGCCAATTTTAGGTGCCCAGTTAGCTGTGCTGGTGTATCGTCAGCTATCCAGTAATTTTCAAGACTGCGTACACGACCTTTGATCAATTAGGAGGCATTTAGATGAAACGGGTGATGTTTGTGTGTAAAAAGAATTCTGCCCGATCGCAAATGGCAGAAGGATTTGCGAAAACCCTTGGCAACGGCAAAATTGCGGTCATCAGTTCGGGGTTGGAGACAAGCCAAGTGCGCCCAGAGGCGATCGCCACCATGAACGATATCGGCATTGATATCATAGATCAATACTCGAAGCCATTGAGTGATTTCAAGCCAGACGATTTTGATGTCGTGATTTCTCTCTGCGGCTGTGGCGCGAGCTTACCGGGCGAATGGGTGGTGCGCGACGTATTTGAAGATTGGCAGCTAGATGATCCAGCAGAGCAGCCAGAGATTTTCCCCAGAGTGCGGGATGAAATCAAAGAGCGGGTTATGAAATTAATCGCAACCCTCAGCCCTCAGCCTGCCAACTCACCGAATGCTTGAGTTGCCGCAATGACAACGAACCTAAACTTCACCCCCTGTGTGCTATATGAGCAGAGCTGCTTCTCAACAACCGATTATTAAACGTCTATCCTTTCTCGATCGCTACCTGACGCTGTGGATTTTCCTGGCAATGGCGATTGGGGTAGCCTTGGGCTACTTCTTTCCCAGTGTGGAGCAGTTTGTCCATCAGTTCCAAGTGGGCACGACCAATATCCCGATCGCCATTGGCTTGATTCTAATGATGTATCCGCCGCTTGCCAAAGTGAGGTATGAGGAATTAAGTGATGTCTTTCGCAACAGCAAAATTCTGGGGTTGTCGCTGCTGCTGAATTGGGTGGTTGGTCCAATCTTGATGTTTGGGTTGGCGATTACGTTTCTGCGCGGCTATCCAGAATACATGGTCGGACTAATCCTGATTGGGTTAGCGCGTTGTATTGCAATGGTTGTCGTCTGGAGCGATTTAGCGCGAGGCAATAGCGAGTATACGGCTGGATTAGTTGCCTTCAACAGTATCTTTCAGGTGATTTTTTATAGCCCATTTGCCTGGTTTTTTCTGAGTGTGCTGCCACCGATATTTGGCTTGCAGGGCAGTATTGTAAATGCGAGTATTGCTGAGATTGCTAAGAGTGTATTTATTTATCTCGGCATTCCTTTTATAGCTGGTTTTTTCACGCGCTACTTTCTAGTCAAAGCCAAGGGCAAAAGCTGGTATCACGAGGAGTTTATTCCTAAAATTAGCCCAATTACGCTGATTGCGCTACTGTTCACGATCGTGGTGATGTTCAGTTTGCAAGGGGAAAAGATCATTCAAATTCCGCTGGATGTCGTGCGAATTGCGATTCCGCTAGTCATTTATTTTGCATTGATGTTTTTCATCAGTTTCTTTCTAGCATGGCGGCTGAAAGCAGATTATTCCAGATCCGTTAGCGTAGCGTTTACTGCTACAGGCAACAATTTTGAATTAGCTATCGCCGTTGCGGTTGCGGTGTTTGGCATCAATTCGGGGGCGGCATTTGCGGCAGTAGTGGGTCCGTTGGTCGAAGTGCCTGCATTGATCGGGCTTGTCAACGTTGCTTTTTGGTTTGAACGGCGCTATTTCAGAGATCCCCAATCGAAATCGCTGTAGCTCTCGTGGAGTAACCAAGCTTAACCAATGAAACAACCAGTGATGCAACCGATTAAAGACAACCTCTGGTGGGTGATTCCCGGTAAATTGGCAGGTGTTCGCAAGCCAATGGCTGCTGAAATCGTCGAGTTGAAAGATGCAGGGATTGGGGCGATCGTCTCTGTGATGGATGATCCTTCTAACCTAGATTTATATGAGCAGGCAGGCATTCCACACCGATGGCTACCGACCGAAGGCGGCACTGCACCAAGCCAGGAACAGATTCAGGAGTTGCAGAGTTTTGTAGATGAGCAAAATCAGCTTGGCAATGCGATCGCGATTCACTGCACTAGTAGAGAAGAAAATTAATTACGCAACATAATGCTTGCCTAACTTCTTATCGGCATCGCGTCGTGTAAATTTCCACTCAATTGTTTTCCGTTGTCGATTTCTGCGAGTCTTCCATGCTTTGACCTGAGCCACTAACTCCGTCTCGGTGGCAATTTTGCCGTTAAGACATTGCTTGTCAAGAATGCCGATTTCAATCTCTGCCATATTTAAACAACTGCCGTGCTTAGGGGTGTAGTGAAACTCAATTCGACTGAGCAATTTCTGCGCTCGTTTCTGTCCCAGGATGTCAACAAACACCTTGGCAAAGTGAGTGTTGAGATGATCTACGACTAAATGCACCTTCTTGGCATGGCGGTAGCGTCCTTGCAGCAGTTGACGGATAACTCAGATCTTGCAGCAGTCTCGATAAGCCCAACCAGGCAATGATTTAAGCGTAATTTCAAAGCCATATTGTGCCGCGATGTCAGGATGAGTTCGGAGCAGTCTTAGCAATTGGAACCACAGGACAGAAGGAAACAAAACTGACAAGGCTAAATCACTCACTGCTTTCCAATCAAGGACAGG
>QBMH01000134.1 GCA_003249025.1 Leptolyngbya sp.
CCCTCATTAATCACTTTCGGAAAAGCAAATTTAATAAAAAATGCTGAAGCTTCTACACGGCTTGAGTCTTAGCATATGCAGCTTATTTCCGATATTTCAAAACATTTGACAATGAAGTGCATATGCCAGACAGCAGTCAGTGAAAGACTTTCAGCATTTTTCCTAGATTTTACTTTAACTAGAGTGACATATGAGGGATAAGAGCTGGTTTCACTAGCAAGGTAGCCAGTGGAGTTGGAGTGAGCTATCTGTCCTTGCCGGAGAGATTTGTTGTAACCGTCGAGCTAAGTAAGTTCCGCCTAGGGGCGAGAGCAGATAATCAGCAATGTCTAGTCTTCGCTCAGTCCAAGGCATACTAAAGCGATTGTAAGCACTAAGCGCCACAATCTGGACTCCTTGGAACTGAGGATAACAGTAGAGGTCTTTAATCCATGCCTGTACTGTGGTTTCTGCAACAGCGGCATCAATCAGAACCAAATCTATAGCGGACGGTAGCGCTTGCAGGGGCAGGTTCGCCGGATCAGCAATAAGGGTCAGCTCAAACCCGTTCGCAGCCAACGATGCTTCTAGCTGCTTATCAAGGGGATGCTGTGAACCGATCTCCACAATTTGCATCATCCGTGCCTCCACATCAATGGGTAGATCACAGAACAAGCAACTGGGTGTTCTATACGCGCAGCCTTCGGCAGTCGGAATAGGGAGACGGCAACGGGCGCACTCAGTCACAGTGCAGTCTCCGCTTAAGAATTGTCTAAAAGCATGATCATCACCGTCGAGAAACAGTTCCCGAAAATCCTGTCGTTGCTGCAACCGTCGCCAAAAGTCTAGAAAGTCACGATGATAACCCCAGTGCTGATACACTTCGCCCTCAAAGGGCAGTACCCCATGCATCAGACTCAAAATTGACTTGCCACGACTCACGTAGTAAGCCACATAACTCATCAGCATATCTGTTGCAGTGATATCCTGGCTCTCCGGGCAAGGTAAGTCAACGGTGAAGCAAGTTTGTCCTAAACGGTTTTCCGCCCAGAGATCGCCCCCTAAATAATGTGCGATTCGTTTACCCAATGCCAGTCCCAACCCAGTGCCTTCGTGCCGCCAAGGATCAGCACTGGGAACGCGGTAAAACGGATGAAAGATCTGCGTTAACTCACCCGCTGGGATCTCTACGTCTGAGTTCGTTACCTGTATTTGCATCTGCCCAGCCAAGGCAGAAGCCGTGATCGTAATTTGCCCTCCTGGAGGGGTAAACTTGCAGGCGTTAGTGAGCAATTCAGAGAGGAGCCGCTCTAGCAGAGTAAAGTCAGTGCTCAACGGCGGCAGGTTTGCTGGAAGGTCAATCCGTAGCTGTTGCTGCTGGTTGCCAGCCCTGACTTCAAAGGTCTCAACCACCTGTAAGAGCCAATCTTGCAACGGGAGGGACATGAGCAGCAACGGTTGAGTGCCTGCCTCTAGCGCTTGTAAAGACAACAAATCATTGATCAGACCAATTTCTCGCCCACACTCAGCCTTTAAAACCGTGAGATAGTGAGAAATTTTGCCCGGTCGTGACTCAGCCGTTGTAGGTTCAGCCGTGAGGACTCCAGTTTGGCGTAAAAGCATTTCTAACATCTGAATCGACAGCCTCATATTGGATAGAGGTGTCTGCAATTCATGAGACGTGGTACTCAGAAAGTCGTCTTTCAATTGGTTGAGTTTTGCTAACTCAGTTTGAAGTGAGACTTGCTGCTGAGTTATTTCAGACGCGACAGCTAGATTAGGATGCACGTCCATTGTGGGTAGAGCGTTGGCAGCATGACTCAATATCGAGGTTTGATCCACGCCATAGGCAACGGACTGGTAACAGTGATGACAAAACCAGTAGGGTTTTCCCGAAGCGCTATGGAGTAACAATGGGTAAGAACAGTTAGGACATTGAGTGCGACAACTCATAATTTTTACCGATAAGCTTTATCAATATGAATTCTGAAGAGACCCTTGCTAGTGCGATGCTTAGATGCTTATAGGTTTAAATATCCCTGGTTTATCAAAAAACTACAGCACGACATGAAAAGTCTTCAAATCTTTACAGAGCTTGGACTTGTTTTGGACTAAGTAGTACAGCCAAGAGGCAGATTACAAACGTAATCTCACGGGTTGCAGGTGGCTGAAACCCTGATGCTCTGGTTGACTCATTGCTTGTTAGGCAACTAACGGGGTGAAAAAAGGTCATTAGTGGCTGTGATGATTCAGGCTTGATGAACGCGCCTTAGCGTGATTTTCTGTACGACTACTCATTTAACCCCAATCCTTGGAATGGCTTCCTCTAACGTAGCGGCTTGCGCTAACGTGCGGGTCACAGAAAATTGGATGGCTCGGCGCTGCTCCAGTTGATGACGCGCCGTCACATCTCGAATCACCAGCACTGCGCTGATTTGCTGTCCCTTGAATTCAATTTGCGTTGAGAAAATATCAAGCAGAAAGCGCTGAGTTGGCTGGTTAAATTCATAGATATTAGTCTGATTGGCTTGTCCAGTTAAGGCTTGATTCAGGGGATGCTGTTCTAAAGAAACTGCCTGTCCCTGTTGACGCAACGGCAGAAGGTCGAGGAGGTTCGCTCCTAGCACGTCAAACCGTTGCCGCTCTATCAGTTGGTCAAAGGTGGCATTCGACCATTGAATTCTGCCATCCTCTCCAGTCCAGACGATCGCTTCACTAATCGCACCCAGAGCAACCTCCATTTTGCCCAACGTTGCCTGAAGCTCATGGATAAGGGCAATTAAATTATCTGTCATGGCTGCTCCTTATGCGCTCAGGCTGGGCAAGGGTTAAGAGGGCGGAGAAGCGCACCAAAGAACCACTGTCCGTCTTTATGCTCGGCGGTGATGAAATGTTCAGAAAGGATTTCTTGCCCATCTTTTGTAACAGCCATCAGATCAAGTGGATGATTGAGCACCGTGGGACGTTCTGTCATGGCAAAACGAGAAAAGCCAAGATTATGAGAATCGTGATACAGCATGGGCATCAGGACTGCTAAGGGCTGTCCAATGATGTCTTGGGCTGACCAACCAAAAGTGACTTCAAAGGAGGCATTGATATAAATGATGAACCCAAACTGGTTCGTAATGACAGCAGGAAGTGCCGTTTCGCTCCTAATCTCGTCAATGGTTTTCATCGTCGTTTCCGATTTTGTTGAGCCTCAAAATAGTGTGGATCATTCAATCAATAGAATTAAAGAGTAGTGTCATTTTGACTGACTTTCAAAACACAAATTTATTTCTTAGACGAACTTAACCGATTGGCAATGCCTGGTGTCGTGCTATGGCGACGGTGCTCAAGGCAAATGTTATTGAAACGACCGTAGAATTCGGCTGGACGGAGATGGGTCATTTGGTTGAAGACGCTGCGATCGATTTTTGTCGCGATCGCACGGGAATCTCTATCACAAACTCTGCTCCCTGCCCTAGTGAGGAAACGCATTTCAAACTACCAGCATGTGTCTCAGTGATGATCTGGTAACTAATTGACAAACCTAGCCCTGTTCCTTTGCCCAGCGGTTTAGTGGTAAAAAAGGGGTCAAATAGCTTGGGTTGCACTTGCTCTGGAATGCCCGAACCATTATCAGCAATGCGAATGCGAATGCGATCGCAGCCTACAACTTCCGTACCAATAGTGATTGTCGGTGCCAGATTGTGGATCGCTTCCATGCTCTCTTCCCTCACATCGATCGCGAAGCGTGACGCACTTTTTTCAAAGTTTTCTTCTAGTGCGTCGATCGCGTTTGCTAACAAGTTCATAAACACCTGGTTTAGCTGTCCGGCATAGCACTCTACATCAGGCAATTTACCGTAGTGCTTGACAACCTCGATCGCGGGACGATCTGACTTTGCCTTGAATCGGTTTTGCAAAATCATTAGCGTACTATCGATGCCTTCATGGATATTGACTTCCTTTACCTCAGCCTCGTCGATGCGTGAAAAGCTACGCAGAGACAGCACAATCTTCTGAATACGTTCAGCCCCTACTTTCATAGAGGTCAAAAGCTTGGGCAAATCTTCTATAAGAAAGTCGAGATCAATTGCCTCTGCTTCTGCCTGAATCGCCGCAACGGGCTGAGGATAGTGGTTTTGATACAGTGCTAACAGGGTTGTCAGATCTTGAATATAATCGCCAGCGTGGGAGAGATTGCCATAGATAAAGTTAACGGGGTTGTTAATTTCATGAGCTACGCCTGCGACAAGTTGCCCCAAACTGGACATCTTCTCAGCCTGCACAATCTGAGCCTGGTTTTGCCGCAGTTGTTTGAGGGTTTCGCTAAACTGTCGCGTTTGCGCCGCAGAGGCATCTATTAAAGCCTGTTTCTGGGCTTGCGTTTCCTCTAGTTTTTCCTCAAGCTGTTGGCGTGCAGCCTCGACTTGTTGGTAGTCGGCATGAGCATTTTGCAGTTCAATTTCAGCGGTGGCGAGTCTGGCTGTGAGATCATGGCAAAGCGTTTGCCAGCATTCCTGCTGTCCTTCGGTCATCAGCAGGCAGGTTGTTATATCCATTGGCACCATGTTCTATGCCTCGATCTAAAAATTTGTTTGGTCTATGTTTGAGCGAATTGGGACAGCAGTGATCTCAAGCTGCCATTGTTTCATTGATGGCAAGGTAGGCTCCGTGTGCGATCAGGTCAAAGCCTCGCGGAAATTGGGTATCTTCCGTATACAGCGATCGCTCCAGGTTCGTGTTACTCATACTGGCACCGCGCAAATCAGCATCGCTCAGATCGGCTGCCCGCAGTATTGCCCATGACAGGATGGCTGACCGTAAATGGGCGGCATTCAAGTTTGCGGCTGTGAGGTTTGCCGCTTGTAAATTAGCACCATTCAGCTTTGCTTCACTCAAGTTAATGCCACTGAGATCAGCATCACGTAAATCCACCCCATTCAAATAAGCTTCGTTCAGTTTCACCCCGGTTAAGAGCGCTCCATGTAGCTTAGCTCCACTCAAACGGGCACCACTCAGGTTTGCCCAACTCAAATTTGCGTTCGTCAGATTGGCTGACCGCAGATTAATCCCCCGCAAGTCTGCTCCGCAAAAATTCACTGCCTGCAAATTAGCTTCCCGTAGGTTCACTCCAGTCAGGTTTGCGCCACTCAGCTTTGCACCGCTGAGGTTTGCCCGCACCAGTGAGGCTCCCTTGAGGTTTGCTTTCGTTAAATCGGCATCGGTCAGATTGGCGTGGTTGAGCTTGGCGAAGCTCAGATTGGCTCTGCTTAAGAATGCCTGATGGAGATTCGTCTCTGTTAAGTTGACTCTAGAGAAGTTAGCCGCAGCAAGATAGGCTGAGGGCAAACTGGCTCCAGTGAGATTAGCACCCTCTAAAACGATGTCTGCCAGGTTCGCTCCCAGCAGACTGATTTGAGAGAGATCAACCCCCCTGAAATCTCGTTGACCTTCCAGGTATTCTTGTAAAAGCTCATAGTCGTACATTTTCTGCCCCCGAGTTAGCCGAAAACCAAATCTAGGCTTAATGTGCCCTTAGACACTCTCGGCAGCAAAAAGTTGGTCTAATTTGATACGAAGCTTAATCAAAACGCGATCGCACCTTTGACTGGTTCAGAGCCATTGCCGCTAAATTATTTCTGCCTCTAAACCCTTGGAGAGTTGGGTTTATCGCTAAGACAGCGAACCTTGAGAGCTTAAGCATACTTTAAACATGCCTCTAGTCCACTGTTCTCTTGACCCTCCAGTAGACTAGAGACTCCACGGTAATGTTCCAGACCTGTGGACGAAGCATCATACAGCTCGACCAAATTTATAGAGGTTGATGAACAAACCAATTACCCCAGCAATCCTTTGACAAGAAATATTTCTAGCTACAAAGCAAAAGGGCATCTGCTCTCTCAAAGCAAATGTTTTATTGTCCCAGTACGTTAGTCCAAAACTACCCACTTTAGTGGGAGGCTTTAGCTGCTACACACCTCTAAGAAGAGTTTAACGCCGCCCAGAGATGGTAGGTTTGACGAAAAACGTCATGGCAGAGCAACGCANAGCAACGCAAAGGGAGCCACACGGTTAGCCGCTTGACCGTGCATCTTGTCTGGGTCACGAAATATCGCTACCACGTCCTGAAAGGGGAGATTCAAAAGCGGTGCCGAGAACTGATTATCCAAATCTGCGATGCGGAGGACATCAAAATTCTCAAAGGAGCAGTGAGTAAGGATCACGTTCATATGCACATTGAGTATCCGCCATCGAAGGCGATCAGTGATATTGTCAAGCGACTCAAAGGCAGAACCTCACGACTATTACAACAGGAATACCCGGAGTTGCAGAAGCGATACTGGGGCAAGCATTTCTGGGCAATTGGCTACGGAGCTTGGAGTACTGGAAACTTGACTGAGGAGATGGTAGCGGAGTACTTGGAGCATCATCGGCAACCATCGAATCAGGATCAGGATAACTTCTTGCTGGAGTGAGTCAACTTGGACTTTCAGTCCCGCCCAACCTCTGCACTTTCAGTGCAGAGTGGTTGAGTTGTTTTGCGCCTGCTGCCGCTTCTAACTAGCAACTTGAGTTAATAGAAATGAGAGTTTTTGGGAGGAGAAATCGGCGCGCCATTGCCGCGATCGCGCAACAGCAACAAAGGTAAGCTTAAGGTGCCTAAAAGGATAACCACTCCAGCTAGGAGCCAAACTAGGAGACGATTGGGTTGATAATCTCCCCGCTCAATTTGCCAAAAAACTTGGTTATACCGCCAGACCGCTAGGGCAATTATCCCAATGCCTGTTATCACTAAACTCACTCCCAGAGTTTCGGAGTTAAAAGAAGAGGCCGTAAGGGTTTGTTGGGTCATCGTCACCTGAAGCTGATGCAGAAATAGACTAAATCGGGCGATCGCAAATCCAAACCCAATCAATGCCAGCGATGTTCTCAACCATGCCAGAAACGTGCGTTCATTTGCCTGATGTTCTCGCTGTCGATCCACCTTAGATCCTTTGGTCATCGGCATCCCCTACGGTATTTGAAGAAAAGTTTTACAAAAAAGCATTGGCTTCTAACCTACCCAATTCTATCGATTCAGCCTATCCACGCTACAACCATTCGGTATCGGTTCGATCAGTGGCGTAGAATTGAATCCTGATAAGGTGATGGAGAAGATCGGCATGGTGCTTGGAGAAATGGCATGGACAATCTGAAGGCGATCGTGATTGGAGCAGGCATGGGCGGCTTGGGATCAGCGATCGCCCTAAAGCAGGCAGGCTATGAGGTAGAAGTCTATGATCGGGTGAGTAAATTACGCCCGGTTGGAGCCGGAATTTCCCTGTGGTCAAATGGGGTAAAAGTATTGAACCGCTTGGGCTTGGGCAAAGAAATCGCCCAGATTGGCGGACAGATGGATGTGATGCAATATTGTCGTCATACTGGGGAATTGATTAGCAACATTGACCTAGCGCCGTTGGTGTCAGAAGTGGGGCAGCGTCCCTATCCGGTTGCTCGTGCAGATTTGCAGGCAATGTTGATGAATGCCTATCCGGGTGAGATAAAGTTAGGGCACTCTTTTATTGGGTTAGAGCAAGACGACCACAGCGTTACCGCCCTGTTTGAAAATGGACATACCGCAACGGGTGATCTGTTGGTCGCCGCCGATGGGGTACGTTCGATTGCCCGAAAATATGTGTTGGGTGAAGCCGTTGAGCCTCAATATGGTGGCTATGTGAACTGGAACGGGCTGGTGCCGATGAGTGAGGATTTGGCACCCAAAAATATGTGGGCAATTTATGTGGGTGAATTTAAACGCGCTTCTGTGATGCCTGTAGCCGGCGATCGCTTCTACTTTTTCTTTGATATGCCCATGGCTAAAGAATCAGCCGCGACTGGAGGCGATATTCGCGACGATTTGACCCGATTTTTTGCGGGTTGGGCAGACCCGGTGCAGGCGCTCATCCAACGGCTTGATCCCGCACAAACGAATCGCGTGTTGATTCACGATGTCGGACCGCTGAATGGGTTAGTAAGCGGTCGAGTAGCGCTGCTGGGCGATTCTGCCCATGCAACCTGTCCCGATTTGGGGCAAGGCGGCTGTCAGGCGTTGGAAGATGGCTTTGTGCTGACCCATTACCTCACCACAACCAATATCAGCGTCATAGATGCCCTCAAGCGCTATGAAACAGAACGGAAGGAACGCACGGGAGCCATTGTCACCAAGGCACGCAGTCGGGCGGAACAGATCCACGGGAAAGACCCGATCGCCACACAACAATGGTATGACCAACTGCAACACGAAAAACCTTCCGATGTCACCGACGCGATCGCCAAAATCATCTTGCGGGGACCCATGAAATAACATGGCTGGAAAACTCACCACTCACGTTTTAGATACGGCTCAAGGAAAACCTGCTGCAAACATGGCGATCGAGCTTTGGTCAATCGATCCTGCATCCGATCAAAGAACGCTGTTAAAAGCGATCGCGACCAATAGTGATGGACGAACCGATTCTCCTTTGTTATCAGAGGGCGAACTCAAAATAGGAGTCTATGAACTCATTTTTGCAGTCGGTAACTACTTCACAAATCAACCCGTTGAAACGACTACGCCACCATTTTTAAATCGTGTGCCGATTCAATTTGGCATTGCCAATATTGATGCTCACTATCATGTGCCGCTCTTAGTTTCGCCTTGGGCATACAGCACCTATCGAGGCAGTTAGGCTTGTTTTAATCCAGAAATTTGATAACCTGGACGCTTGCTTTAGGCATATTTTGATACTGCGCGGCTTTTGCTTCAATTTGACGCAGTTGGTTCAGCGCCAAGCTACAAGGCATTCCATATTTTGCTTGCACGCGATCGCTGGCAATTTTCAGGGCGGTTTGCGATCGCTGCACAAAATCTTCCAGCGCATATTCCGTGTTGGGCAAAAAGTATTCTTTGACAATCAGCGAAGGCGAATAGCAAATATCTTGAGACCCATCAGCCCATTGAATTTGAAAGCGAATTTCTGGCATAACAATAGAAATTTACGAGTGGCAACTTGTGAACTCGGAACTCCAAACTCCAAACTTACCCTCCCGGAATCAAAGAGCCGATCTGCTCATTATCCGAATTGTAGACTGCCATTGGCACCCCAGAATTTGTACACACGGTTTGCAACGCAGTTCGCAGCGATGCTAGATGTTTGTCGATTTTGTATAGCGTTTCCGCATCCCCCGAAAAGCTGCTGAGTCCGCCTAAGGTGCGAACACGGCGCTCATAACTGGGACTAAAACGCACCTCGATTTGGGTATTGGTGATGGTGTAATCGCAAATTTTCCCCTCTGCCGTACAAATTCTCTCCAAATCCGATCGCACCCGTGCCACACTTTCAGCTTGTTTCAGCGATCCGGTATAGGTTGCCATCAAGGTTTGCGCTTCGTCTGTCAACACGCTGTCATTAGGAATCTGTTTGGCAGCGGCTAGGGCTGCTTGCCATGCGGTGACGGCTTGCGACCATTGATTTTGCTGCTGTAGAGTTTTAGCCCGTTGCGCGGCGCTCTGTGCCTGAGCGTAAACTTTGGCAGCTTGTTGCTCTTTGGTGACGCGATCGCCCACTGTTTGCAGTTTTTGAGTATAGCCTTCGATTAACTGTTGGGCTTCCGGTTGGCTAGTGGTGCCGTTAGGAATCTGCGTTAAGTTGTTGATCGCCACTTGCCAAGTAGATTGCGCCAACTGCCACTCTGGTAGCTGTTGAGCCGTATTTTGCCGAGCTTCCGCCAGTCCTGCGGTTTTTTTGGCGGTGTTTAATCGCTGCTGAGCATCTTGTTCTGCTTTAATCCGCTGATCGGCAAACAGTAAGTTCGCTCGATAGGTGATCAACCGTTCTTGGGCAAACGCATATACAGGACTATCTTTAGGGACGGCTGACATCTGGGCGATCGCCTCTTTCCACAGCGTTTGAGTCATCTGCCAATCGGCGATCGGTTGAGCCGCAGATTCCGCCTTCTGCGTTGCCGCTCCTGCTTTGGTTTCTGCTGCTAATGCTTGATTCAACCGCTGCTTAAATGCCTGTGCTTCTCCGTAATAGCTAGACCAGGGCGGAATTGCACTAGCCAATCGCTGCGCCTCTAATAAGTCTGCTGTGGATTGTTGCGATGACCCACCCGATCGCGTTGTTTGCGCCGATCGCTGCACCAGCGTTTGAGCTTGTTGCAATGATGGACAACTTCCAATTACACAAGGGCGAGTCAGCGCAAACAGACTACCCCCAACTAATACGACCGTCGCTACACCGCCAACGCCCAACCAAAACCAAGGCGGCAACGCAAACCGCCGATCGCTCTTTAAACTGGGAGTCCTTTCATCCGCATCATCCTCAGTAAGAGAACTGATTGATGCTGAGTTGAAATCACTCTCATACACTGCTAGCTTGCCTGACTCATCAAGACTCGCTTCAACTAAACTTTCTGGTTCGTCTATACCTGATGCATTCGCCTTTTCAGGGATTGCTACAACCTCTGATGGTTTAAATAGCGCTTCTGGGTCAAACTGAAGCAACGCTGGCACAAGCTCAATCGTATGGTAGGCGTAGGGCTTTTGTTGTCCCAACACCCGCAAAAACAACTTGACCTTGGCACCCTTTGCCTCCACGATGGGCGCAGTCAGTTCGTTTGGCAACTCTAAAATGGATTGCTCCAGCGTTTCAAACACCTGCTGCGGATTGGGGGCATTTCCCGGAGGATGCTGCACCAGCACCAGCAAACTCTCCTTCAGCGCACATTGAACTTGTAGGGGAATCGATGGCGATCGCGGCTGTAACTGCTCTTGCAGCGTTTGGGCAATTCGCTTCAAATTATCTTGCTGCAACCCAGTGTCCATGCAACACTCTAATAAATCTGTGGCTTCTATCCTAGTCGCTAATTGTCCCAGTCACCGCTAATTAACAGACCTGTCACAGAATTGTTATCTGTTCAAGGCAAAATGGGTAAAACAGGTGTCAGGTGTCGGGTGTCAGAGGTCAGCAAAATCCTAAAACCCGAAACCCGAAACCCGAAACCCGAAACCCGAAACCCGAAACCCGAAACCTCTTCTCCCCCTTATGGAAATCCTGATTGTCGAAGACGAACCTGAAATTGCCCAGTTGATCCAGCTTTATCTGGAAAAAGAGGGCTTTAGCTGTCGCGTTTGTCGCGATGGGATCAATGCGCTGCAAGTGTTTCAAGAGCAAAAACCAGATTTGATCATTTTAGACTTGATGATTCCAGGTTTGGATGGGTTGGAAGTATGCGCCCGAATTCGCCAGAAACCAGGGGTGAAAGATCCCTATATTTTGATGCTGACGGCGCGGGGAGAAGAACTCGATCGCATTATTGGCTTATCTACTGGAGCCGATGATTATATGGTGAAGCCGTTTAGCCCGAAGGAACTCGTGGCACGGGCGCGGGCATTGCTCAGGCGAACCTTGCGCCAAGGGGGGCAAACTGAGTCTTATCGAACGTCGCACTTTGTAATGGATGTGGATCAGCGATCGGCACAGCGCAGTTTAGAAGGTAATTTAGAACCATTAGACTTAACCACGTTGGAATTTGATTTACTGTCTACTTTCATGAGCCATCCAGGGCGCGTGTGGAACCGCACCCAATTGATTGATAAACTGTGGGGCAGTGACTTTTTTGGCGATGAGCGCGTGGTAGATACCCACATTGCCCGTCTGCGAAAGAAGATTGAACCCGATCCAGCCAATCCAACCTTTGTGAAAACCGTGATTGGGGTTGGTTATAAATTTGAAGACGGTGCGTCCTAAAATCTATGGCTAAACCAATGGCTAAACTTGGGCTGCGATCGCGCCTTTTCCTCTCCCATCTCGTTGTCATGATTGTGGGCTTAAGCACTCTGGTTGCCGTGGGCAAGCTCTACTCTCTAAAATTCTTTGTAGTCCAACTGGAAACTATACAAATTGGCGGCGGATTCAACCTGGTGCGAGGTCGGCAAAAATTAGTGGATGGATTTGAAGTTGCCTGGAGTAAAGGGGCTTTTTGGTCGGTACTTGTGGGAGCATCAACAGCCGGAGGCTTAAGCTATTTGGTTGCCAAACGGATCACACAGCCGCTGATTCAAATGGAGCAGGTGACTCAGCAAGTTGCTGCTGGCAAACTGGAAGAACGCCTGCCCGACAGCGAAATTCCTGAGTTAAGCCGTTTGGCGTTGAGCTTTAACCACATGGCGGCAAACCTGGAAGGCGTGGAGCAGCGCCGTCGGGATCTGGTAGGTGACCTAACCCACGAACTCCGCACACCGCTGACGGTCTTAGAAGGCTATTTAGAGGGTTTGGCAGATGGCACGATCGACCCCACAGTGGATATGTATCAACGCCTTGCCAAAGAAACCGCACGATTGCGCCGCTTGGTGAATGCGCTGCAAGAATTGTCTCAGGCAGAAGCCGGATACTTGCCGATCCAAACCGAAAAGCTAAATCTCCGCCCCTTGCTGACGGCAATGGTCGAAAAATTTTCGGATCAACTGCTGGATGAAGGTCCCACGCTAGTGCTGGATTGTCCTGATCCCCTTCCTTTTGTCAAAGCCGATCCAGAACGGGTAGAGCAAATTCTGGTGAACTTGCTGGGAAACTCATTGCGATACACAACTGAAGGCTTTATTACGGTACGTGCTTGGAGTGAGGCTAAGAAGGTTTGGGTGGCAGTGGAAGATACCGGGTTGGGCATTGCAGAAGATGACTTGCCTCATGTATTTGAGCGATTTTGGCGGGCTGATCGATCGCGCGATCGCGCTTCTGGCGGTAGCGGCATCGGGCTTGCTATTTCAAAACGGCTGGTTGAACTGCAAAGCGGCACGATTGAAGCGACCAGTGAACTCGGCAAAGGCAGTAGCTTTCGATTCTCGCTGCCGATCTCGTGAAGGGACTCAAGGAAAGGTTTCAGGTTTCGGGAGCTAGGTTTCAGAGCAAAATGTAACACTCTGTACCTCGCACTTCGCACTTCTAACTCCGCACTTCATTTATGGGAAAATTTTGCTGCAAAAATACTTCTACGTCAGCGCGATCGCGGTAGTTGCGCCCTGACCCTCTGCCCTCACCCCACGTTCCCTTAGCATTCATAGCCTACCAACACAGTACAATAGACCCATCTTCCATCCCTACAGCAATGGTTCAAACTCCCACTAAACCAGTCACTTTGGATGAGTTTCTAAAGTTGCCAGAAACCAAACCTGCCAGCGAGTTCATCGACGGTCGAATCATTCAGAAGCCCATGCCCCAGGGAAAACACAGTACAGTACAGCTTGATCTGGGTTCAAGTATTAACTTGGCGATCAAATCCCAGCGCATTGCTCGTGCTTATACTGAACTGCGCTGCACTTTTGGTGGTAGATCTGTTGTCCCTGATGTCACGGTGTTTACCTGGGAGCGCATTCCCCGCGATGACAACGGCAAAGTATCTAACTCCTTTCTGATTCCCCCCGATTGGACGATTGAAATTCTTTCCCCCGACCAAAACCAAACCAAAGTTGTTCGCAACATTCTCCACTGTCTAGCTCACGGCACCCAGATAGGCTGGTTGATTGACCCAGAAGAAGAACTAGTATTTGTCTATTTTGCAGACCGCACTATTGCCGTCTTTGAAGAAGCAAGCGAGCGCATCCCTGTCCCAGCTTTTGCCGAACCCTTTATGCTCACGATTAGTCAACTATTCAGTTGGCTTGAGGAGTAGGGGAAAGTTTTGCTGCAAAAACACTGTTGCTTCAGCGCGATCGCGAATTTCTCCGTCCAATGTGGCATTCATCAGCGCCTCTAAAATTTGCTTAAACTGACTGCCGGGTTTGTAGCCCAGTGCTTTTAACCCCTTGCCATTAAGCGGCGGTTTGAGCAATGACCAATCAGTTAAGTAACGCCAAATGATTTTTCGCAAGGTGCTATCGCTGCGGACTGCCACAAGTACCAGCATTGGCACATCATAAAACTTCAGTACTTGCACAATATGACTCGGCAGCGGAGTGAGGAATGCGGTTGAGAGGTTGTCTTCCGCTGCTGCCAGGTTTTTCAGGCGATCGCAGGCTTCCACAGGAAGCTGTAGCCCTGCCGCCACCTCGCCCCGATGCTCAGGCAGCAGGTGAGCCAACAGAATTTCTAAGCGAAACAGCCAGACAAGTAGAGGATTACCATTCGCCAGTCTGCACTCTACATTAGACATTCTCATCGCGGTTTCTCCTTGTCGCAGTTGTTGCCACAGGTTCGCGTTGGCTTCCAGGCTGGGATGAATACAGGTCAGCGCCCCCAAATCAGCTAGTTGATGTAAAGCAGGAAGCCAGTAGGGAGTTTGCAGAATATACTTCAGTTCAGCTTTGAGGCGAGTTTGCAAAGCAGGGATAGCAGCGCGAAAGCTAGGATTGGCAGGATCACGAATAGTTTGAAAGATGCCGCTGGCGATCGCATAGCGAATTAACTGCTCAGTTTGCGGTTCGATCGTAAAACCCAGCCGCACCGCAAACCGAACGGCTCGGTAAATGCGGGTGGGGTCTTCGATAAAGCTGTTGGCATGAAGCACCCGAATTTGCTTAGTTTGCAAATCTGGTAAACCACCAAAAAAATCGAGCAAATCCTCTCCCTTTGGCTGGGTTAAGCGAATTGCCAGCGCGTTAATCGTAAAATCCCGTCGATATAAATCTTGTTGAATGGAACCCGCCTTGACAATAGGGTTTGCCGCCGGATAAGGATAAACCTCCGTCCGCGCAGTCGCAATATCCACACCCAAAGATTTGAAAATCGGGTCATCTTGCCATAGCAGCGCGGCTGTTTGAAACTTGGGATGAATTTCTAGCCGTGCTTGCGGATATTGAGCCTGGAGAGATCGCGCCAATTCCACGCCTGCCCCTGCATCAGCAGGCTGATCGCCACCATCCACGACCAAATCAATATCTTCAATGAATAAATTGTCAAACTCGCTTAATCCATTGATTGGTGAATTGAGGCGTGTCAGCAGCAAATCGCGGACTGCACCGCCTACTAAAAAAAGCTGCCATCCTTGATCTTCTGCCTGGTTTGCGGCAACCATCAACACCTGCCACAGCGCCGGAGCCAAATGAGCTTGTAGGAAAGAGAGGAAATGGCGCGCCTCAAGAGCATGAGGGTTTGAGTGATACTGAACCGTCATATGTCCAGCAACGGCTGCCTGACTAAAGCCATAGTGAACAGCGGTATCCAGATCGCGGCGAGAGATAGATCCCACGCGATCGCCCAATGCATCCAAGACCACCAGATCAGCCCGTTTAGAATGCAGCAGATTTTTTTGAGCCTCAGCGATCGTGGTGTCAAACTGAATCGTGTCAACCAACCTAGCCATCCAATCGCTCCCAGTAGTCAACTGACCCCTGACCCGTAACACATAACACCTGATATTTTGGGTCAATTTTTTGATAGGTTAGTGATTAACCCTACTTGCCTAGTTTTAGTTTATTGCCGTATCGGGAGACGCGAACATGACAATTATTTTTCAGCTTGCGCTGGCAGCGTTAGTTTTTCTGTCTTTTGTAATGATTATTGGGACACCCGTTGCCTTGGCAACTCCCCAAAACTGGGATCAATCCCGGCGGGTGATCTTTTTGGGGTCTGGCGTTTGGGCCGTGTTGGTGATTGTGGTTGGTATTCTGAACTACCTGGTCATTTAGATAAAACGCGATCGCGTTGATTTGAGAGCTTCATCCTTCAATCAAACTACCTTTGATAAAAATATTCAAAACCCGTGAGCCTTATAATGATTAGGATTACGGGTTTTTTATGCCGGAGCAGCAATGGCAGTTTTTGAAGGAACATTTACTCAAACGGATTCTTTTCGTTTTGCGATCGTCATCGGTCGCTTTAATGACCTGGTAACCACCAAATTGCTGGAAGGCTGCCAAGATTGCCTCAAACGACATGGCGTAAATGTTGACCCCCAAGGAACGCAAGTGGATTATGCCTGGGTTCCTGGCAGCTTTGAAGTGCCGATCGTGGCACGCCAGCTAGCCCTCAGCGATCGCTATGATGCCATCATTTGCCTGGGAGCCATTATTCGAGGTCAAACGCCCCACTTTGACTATGTGGCAGCAGAAGTTTCCAAAGGGATTGCCGCCGTGGGGTTTCAAACTGGCGTTCCAGTAGTTTTCGGAGTTTTAACCACCGATACTCTCCAGCAGGCACTAGAACGGGCAGGCATTAAGAGCAACTTAGGCTGGAACTATGCCATGAGTGCTTTAGAAATGGCAAGCCTGATGAAACAGATGAAAAGTGTGCTAGCAGCAGATAGCAGCAATCATTTGGCAGCAGGCACAGCGGCAACCCTAACCGCAACCGCTCTCAAAAGTGCATCGCCTGAGTTAGGAGTGCGGGGTGCGGAGTAATTGGGGTTTTCCTGCTGCCGATTCTAACTAGCAACTTGAGTTATTAGAAAGCTTGGATGGATCTGAATCTCACCTCTTTTAAGGGTGAGCGTGGATTAATAGCCGTGGGTGATGGATACCGTTAAGCATGACCAGTCATCTTAAAATTCAAAGCTCAAGATTTTCTCATAGAGAGGCTATGTGTTAGCAAAGCCGTCAAAGGACTTACAAGGTTCAAAACGTTCGGTTGGGCGATCCCGTCGAAGCCTCAAAGCTTAATCTTCAAAACTTTCCTTTAATGAAGCGAATTGTTTCTCAATGTATTAAAGAACTGGCACAGTTTCGGCGCGATCGCTTAACTCTGGCATTGGCGTTTGTGCTGCCGTTGATGACGCTGCTGATTTTTGGGTTTGCGATTCGGCTGGAAGCAAAAGATATTCCGCTGGTGGTGCAAGATTTCGATCGCAGCAACTTGAGTCAGCGTTACACAGAGCGACTGTTTACAACCAATCAGTTTATTCCGGTAAACTGGCAAGGTGATGCAGAAAAAGCGCTCGATCGCAGCCTTGCTAGGGCAGTGGTGATCATTCCGCCTGACTTTAGTCGCCGCATTCAAGACAACAAAATTAGTGACGTGCAAGTTCTGGTCGATGGCACCGATGCAAACAATGCGCGAGTAATTAAAAACAGTATTAAAGCAACCACGCAATCGTTTTTGCAATCAGAAAATTTAGTGCCTAGCACTGCCCCGGTCACAACAGAAACACGACTTTGGTTTAATCCAGGGCGTAAAGAATCACTCTACATTGTGCCTGGAGTTTATGCGGTGGTGCTGTGGATTTTCCCATCTTTGCTAGCAGCGATCGCCATGGTGCGCGAAAAGGAAAAAGGCACTATTTTGCAAGTCTACGCCTCTGACCTCAGTGCCGAGGAATTAGTGTTAGGAAAATCTCTGGCCTATCTAGCAGTCGGCTTACTCATGGCAACGTTGATTATGGGATTAGGCGCGATCATCTTTCAACTCCGCTTTGCCGGAGATCCCACGCCATTGTTAGTAGGCACCCCACTCTATGTCGGCACCAGCGTCATGTTTGGCACCATGCTAGGAGCGCGTACCGACAACCAAAATTCTGCCGTTCAGGGGGTCGCTTTGGTTGGCTTTTTAACCGCCCTACTGCTATCGGGCTTCATCTATCCACTCAGCAATATTCCCTTCCCTCTATCACTGGTTTCTAACGTAGTTCCCGCTCGATATTTTATCGAAATTACGCGCGATGCCTATGTGCGTGGAGTGGGTTGGTCAGGCGTATGGTTCAGTTTAGTGATGATTGGGGTGATTGGAATGCTGCTCTTTAATGTGGCACGTAAAGCGCTGAGTCGAATGCAACTTGGAGGCTAATAGAGATGCTTCGTCAATTTTTTGCCAGTCGATTTTGGGCGTTAGTGCGAAAAGAAATCAGCCAAATTCTTCGCAATAAACAGTTGATTATTTTACTGATTATTCCGCCGACGCTCCAACTTTTAATTTATGGCTTTGCGCTCAATCCAGATGTGCATCATCTTAAGTTGGGCGTGGTGGATTATGCCCGAACGGCGGACAGTCGGGAGTTAGTTTCTGCTCTCACAGAAAATCAGGTGTTTGATGTTAAAACCATTTCCTTGAGTGAAACCGAGTTGGCAAAGCAAGTGGAAGCCGGAACACTGACTGTTGGCATGGTAATTCCGCCAGAATTTAGTCGCTATTTGGCAAGTGATAAATCGGCGCAGGTGCAGGTGTTTATTGATGGCGTGGATGCGAATACAGCGGGAATTGCCAGCGGCTATATTAGTCAAATCGTGCGGCAATATAGCTTGCAACATTTACAGACGGCAACGAACCCGCCGATTAATACGCAGGTGATTTTTCTCTACAATCAAGGACTAACAAGCAGTTGGTTCTTTGTGCCGGGAGTGATGGGATTAGTGATCACGCTAATTGGTACGATCGTCTCTTCGATTACGGTGGTGCGCGAAAAAGATACAGGTACGCTGGAACAACTGCTGATGACTCCGGCGGAAGCGTGGGAGATTTTGCTGGCAAAAGTGGTGCCGCTGTTTGTGCTGTTGATGGGTGATGTGCTGCTGGCGCTATCCATTGGACGCGTGATTTTTGGGGTGCCGTTTCGAGGCAATTTTTTCCTGTTTATGGCGCTGTCAGGGCTGTATGTGTTTGTTGGTATTGGCATTGGGATTATGCTGGCAACGGTTTGTCAGTCGCAGCAGCAGGTGGTGTTGACGACATTTTTTATCAACCTGCCGATGGTGCAGCTATCCGGCGCGATCGCCCCGATCGAAACGATGCCTAAGTTCTTTCAATACCTTTCCGTCGTTAATCCTTTAAGCCACTACATCGCGATCGTTCGTGGCATCTTGCTCAAAGGGGTAGGTTTGGGGGAACTATGGCTCCATACCTTAGCACTGGCTGCTTTTGCGATCGCCCTGCTTGCCATTAGCACCAATCGCTTCCGCAGCCAGTTGAGCTAGGGGCACCTATTCCCAGGTTGCCACCAGTTTCAAGACGGCTGGAATCTCTTGATCGATCGCAAACTCTAGCTGGGTTTCGCGCAGCCCCAGGTAACCCGATTCGGCAAAGGACAATAACAGTCGTTGCAGTGCCAGCCATACTTCCGGATCATATTCCCAATCGCCGTTTCGTTTCGTGTGAGCCGCGATCGCCTTCAACGCCCAAAAATAACTGTTTCGCACCACAGAGCCACCCTTCTTAAACTGCGGCAGATCCTCATGGTGAATAAACAAAATTTGCTGTTGAATGCTGGCTCTCATAACCTGAAAAAACGGACAGCCATAAACCAATTTATCGTAGCTTGTTAATATAATCTTGCGATCGCCCTAACCACAACGCATCGAGCGATCGCCCCTGGTATTCCGGGTGATATTTCATATTCATTCTGATTCATCGATCGCATCTCTAATTTCTTCCGCAGTGACATCTTCTTGATCTGACTTTGAATAAATCAAGGCTCTATAGGCAATTCAGGGAGTTAGGGGAGAAGAGTTTCTAACAAAGCACTGA
>QBMH01000135.1 GCA_003249025.1 Leptolyngbya sp.
TTAGCAGAGCATCAGGATGAGGCATTTATTCGACTCAAAGCGTTACTCGAACCTTTGGCATTATGCAGTTTTACACAGATGGTTGGGGAGCTTATGAAAGACATCTCGACCCAAGTCTGCACACGGTGGGTAAACGCAATACTCAGAAGATTGAACGCAAGCATTTAACCTTACGGACTCGCATTAAACGACTGGCTCGCAAAACCATTTGCTTTTCCAAGTCAGTGCTGATGCATGATGTGGTCATTGGGTTGTTTATTAATCGCTATGAGTTCGGCTTATCTATTTAGGGCAAAACAACAAGTTTATAACATTACCGATTTAACTTTGAACCTTTGTACCCGTCAGGTTTTTCGCAATCAATGAGCGCTCGACTTAACTATTCCAAAGATTTCACTGAAGTTTAAGGAGTTGAAACTGAGGCGATCGCCAAGACGGCGATCGCTCCTATATTGGGTCATCATCAGCATTTACAAGCTGCTGGTCATCACCATGGGACCTTGAGGAGAAAGAGGTGTGGGCGAAGCTTCAATCGTGACGACGAGGTTGGTGACGCGATCGCTCGTTGCCGAGGTGAGAGGCACTTTTACAAATACTCTGCCCTGGGGATTGGCGATGAAATTGCCCGCTGACACTTTTTGACCATTGGCAACTGCCCAAAGATTGTAGGTTTGTCCCGGTGGCAGGGTGGGTAGATCTTGCAGCACCACGATCGCGCCTGCTTCTCCTGGCGTAATCACCACATTGCCCGCCGCTTTCGACAGTTGATCCATGCCTTTCAAGGTCACCAACTTGGTTTGAGGCGCTTGCAGCATGGCAATTAGGTCTTTTTGGGAGGCAATCTTGGCTTGAGTGGTGGAAAGCTCTTGTCGCAAATTCAGATTATCTAACCCGATCGCTAAGGCAAGAATAGCGGCAATGCTGCCACCCCATAGAGTCATTGATTGACGGCGATCTCGTCGGCGAATCGGCACTATTTGATCGGGTTGATGTTGAGCCGCAGTGAGAATGCGCGATCGCACTGATGCGGCAGGCTCCACCTCTGGTAAGGCATAGGGCATTGCCGCCAGCACCTCTTGCAGGCTGTGCATTTCCTCTGCCAATTCAGGATGGGCAGCGAGCAATTGCTGCAACTCCTCGGCTTCTTCAGGCGTAAGGTTGCCCAACACATAGCCCGCCATTAACTCTTGC
Source organism: Leptolyngbya sp. (assembly GCA_003249025.1). Classification (GTDB taxonomy): domain Bacteria; phylum Cyanobacteriota; class Cyanobacteriia; order Leptolyngbyales; family Leptolyngbyaceae; genus ULC077BIN1. Next base: position 1,192 of record QBMH01000135.1, read on the forward strand.
CAATGGTCGGGATAGGACGATTCAGGATCAATGGGTTCAGCCATAATACGATTATTCAATCCAGGTCTGTAAGGTTTTTCTGAGGGTGAGCAATCCTTGGCGCGACCAGGATTTCACTGTTCCCAAGGGAATCTCTAATCGGGCGGCAATTTCTGACTGGCTCAACCCTTCGTAATAAGCCAGTTCCAAGATTTGTCGATATTTTTCGGGCAGGTCAGCCAGTGCTTCGCGCACATGCTCCGATCGCTGATGAATTGAGGCAGCTTCAAACGGGTTAGTAGGCGGAGGTTGAGTGGTCATGGCGTTGCCCCAGCGCTGAAGAAATTTGAGAGTGCTGCTGCGTGAGCGGAGTCGATCAATTGCTCGCGATCGCGTCAATGTAGTCAAAAAACTACTTAAAGAACCCCGATTCACGTCATAGGTGCTGCTGCGCCAAAGTTTTAAGAAAATTTCTTGCGTCAAATCTTCGGCTTCCTGCGGATTTGCCAGAATTCTCAACGCCAATCGATACACCAAGCTAGAGTAGCGATCGTAAAGCGCCGCTAGAGCAGAGTGCTGTTTTGCTTGCATCGCCTGAAACAATTCCGCATCGGTGGGAATTGGTGGCGAATCCGAAGGCTCAAAATCCATAGATTCACGTTTTTGGGGCACCTACATTAACCCTGATTGGGCAGCGATCTTAGATCAAGCAATCTTGAAACAATCGATAGATAAAAGAAAAACAATTGATGCCCAATTGTAGGCTAAACGCTTTTTGAGCAGGAATTCACTTTCGTTTATGGAAGCACAAATCATTTCAAACTATTACATCACTCCTAGCTAAATACGTCTGATAACAAGAATCAGATGTGGATAGGTAGAAGCCTATTAAAAATACGAATTAGGTATTTTGAGACCTGCCGATAAACTTTAATCCGATCGCTTGACCCGTTCGTATGTCACTAGGAAAGAACAAAAACGGTGCTTTCCTCACCAATACACCTACGTCTAAGGGCTAGAAAAATGATCAACTTGAAAGTTTTGGGTTTGGCAGCCAGTTTAGTGATGACTGCGGGTTTGGCTTCCTGTTCCGGCGGTGCCAATCAAGCAACTCCCAGCACTTCTGCGTCTCCTGCCGCAAGCACCACGGGTGATGCCATGAAGGGCGATGCGATGAAGAAAGAAGGTGACGCAATGAAGAAAGAAGGCGATGCGATGAAGAAAGAAGGTGATGCCATGAAGGGTGATGCGATGCAAAAAGGCGACGCGATGAAGAGTGATGCGATGAAGGGTGACGCGATGCAAAAAGGCGATGCCATGAAGAAAGAAGGCGATGCCATGAAGAAAGAAGGCGATGCCATGAAGAAATAGTCCAGTTAATGCAAACCTTCTTGCAGGTATTTCTATGAGTTCTTTTTTGCAACGTCGTCGGATTTTGACTTATCTTGGCTTAGGAGTATTGGGGGCGGGAGGCGTGACCTTGGCTGCTCGACTCCATCAAGAATCATCTATTCCCGAAGCGCAAGCGTCCGCAGAAGGAAGCGATCGCACGACCAATCTTGCCGCTGCATCTGCCAATCGTCTACCAGAATTTCAGGGCATTTCTCAATGGCTCAATTCCCCGCCGCTAACCGTTGCGTCCCTCAAAGAAAACGTGGCGCTGATCCAATTTTGGACTTTTGCTTGCATCAACTGTCAGCGCACCCTACCCTCTGTGGTTCGCTGGCATCAGCAATATGCTGCCAAAGGCTTAAAAGTCGTCGGCATTCACACGCCTGAATTTGCCTTTGAGCGTGATGTAAACAACGTTAAGCAAGCATTACAGAAGCATGGCATCACCTATCCTGTGCCCATGGATAACCAGTTCAAAACTTGGGGTGCCTACAAAAATGAGTATTGGCCCCACTTGTTTTTAGCCGATCGCCAAGGAATTATTCGCTATGACCACATTGGCGAAGGTGCCTACGACGAAACGGACAAAATGATTCGGCAATTGTTGAGTTAGGAATCAGGTTCCAGGTTTCAGGGATCAGGAGTTAGTGAAGACTCCAAACTCCAACTCCGAACTCCAACTCCGAACTCTGACACCCGACACCTCTTTATCTCTCCGCTTATGTCTACTTCCTCACTTTCCGTTGGGCTGGCGTTTTTGGCTGGAATACTAACCGTATTGTCTCCCTGTGTGTTGCCAATTTTGCCGATTTTGGTCGGGCGATCGCTCCAGTCTCATCGCTATGGGGCGGTGGCGTTAGTTGCGGGGTTAGTCGGTGGGTTTGCCGTGGCAGGTAGCTTGCTGGCATTTACCAGTCAATGGATTGCGGGATTCGCGAGTGGCTTACGAACCGTGGCGATCGCAGTACTATTGCTGATGGGGCTGCTGGCAATGTTTCCAGCTTTGAGCTATCGCTTATTTCAAAGGCTGCGGCTAACGGGTCTAAAGGAACCTGAGCGCAAGGGGCTGTGGGGTGAGTTTTGGTTGGGCACTCAGTTAGGATTGCTGTGGACTCCCTGTGCGGGTCCCGTTTTGGGCAGCATTGTTGTGTTGGCAGCGGTGCAGCAGCAGGTTACACAGGTATTCGGGCTACTGCTGGCGTTTGGCGTGGGGGCGAGTTTACCCCTGTTGGCGATCGCCTACTCTGGTCGATATGTGGGGCGATCGCTGTTGAAATTGCGTCCCTACAGCGCGGCACTTCAACGGATTGGTGGCGGGTTGGTCGCCGCAACCGCGATCTCCATTTTGTTGGGCTGGGATGTGAAAGTGCAGCTTTGGCTGGCACCACTATTTCCCGCCGCACGGTTATAGATCGTTTAGATGTTCAGTAAATCTATTAATCAAGGAGTTTGATGATGAAATTGCGTAACTTTTCACTGAGTTTGATTTCCCTAATGGCAATCACCACGGTTGCCACAGGTGCACCATATCAATCAGTCAATTCTCAAAATGCGCCTGCCATGAAACCAGAAGGTAGCATGATGAAGCCAGAGGGTAGCATGATGAAACCGCAAGGAACAATGGCGATGCGATCGGGCAAATTTGTCAAAGCGGAGCATCCTACTCAGGGATCTGTCATGCTGGTCAAAGAAGGTGGCAAATCCTATCTGACGTTCGACAAAACCTTTAAAACCGATGCCGGTCCCGATCTGTACGTGATCTTATATCGCACTAGTCAACCACCCATCGGTGGCATCAAAGAAAAAGATTATGTGCAGGTGGCAAAACTGCAAAAGGTTTCCGGCGCTCAACGGTATGCCATTCCTCAAACGGTGAAGCCAGAGAATTTCTCTAGTGTGGCGATTTGGTGCCGCAAATTTAATGCAACATTCGGCTACGCCAGCCTGGGCAAGTAGAGATTAACGATGACAACTTCCCAACCTGCTAAATCACCGAAAAAAGCACCTGTGCCGAAACAGGCAATCCTTGCAAAAGCCTTTCACTGGGTCAACATTATCAGCCTCTTGCTGATGATGAGCAGTGGCTTGCAGATTTACAATGCCAATCCAGTGTTTGGCGGACGAGCGGGGTGGCATTTTCCCAAGGGTTTGCTGTTGGGCGGATGGTTGGCGGGTGGGCGAGATTGGCACTTCACCATCATGTGGGTCTACTCGCTCAATTTGCTGGCGTATGGGTTGTTTATTCTCATCACTCGTCGCTGGCAGCAGCGCTATGTGTCTAGCAGTGATGTGAAGGCGCTGCAAGTGTCGCAAAACGCCAAGCGTAGAACCTATGCGTGGCATCGGGTGGTGTATACAGCGATTATTCCGATCCTACTGTTGGCGATCGCCAGCGGGCTGGCAATGTATAAACCTGCCCAACTTCCCTGGCTGGCAAGTCTGTTTGGCAATTGGCAAACGCTACGCACCGTTCACTTTATTACCGTGCCCATTGTTCTTGGCTTCACACTCATCCATTCCCTGCTGGCGTTTAGGGTTGGCAGTATGCGGCTGATCCGCTCGATCTTTGTCCGTTAGTCTTCCATTCTCTAGGGCTATTGCTATGTCGATTATTCAACCCGCTCGCTCACTGCTGACCCGTCGGCGACTGTTGCAGTTGTCTGGATTATCAGGCATGGGGTTGCTGCTGGGCAGTTGTGCTTCCACCTCCATCGCCGAGCAGGTTGGAGCCACGATTGATCCGCTCAACCAGCGGGTGGAAGAGTTGCTACTCAAACCCCAGTCGTTGGTGCCAGAGTTTCCCATCAGCGCGATCGAGCCGGAATCACTGCTGATCAATACGTTTGATGCTACGCCGAACCTCGATCGCACTGCCTTTCGATTAGTGGTGGATGGTGATGTGGCGCAACCCCTGAGTCTAAGTTTGGCAGAGATTCAATCCATGCCGCTGACCTCCATGGTGATTCGGCATGTGTGTGTGGAAGGCTGGGCGGCGATCGTCCAGTGGGGCGGGGTAAGCTTAGGCGCATTGATTCGCCGCGCTCAGCCCAAATCTACGGCGCGCTATGCTTACTTTGAATCGGCAGATGGCTACTATGAAAGTTGGGATCTTGCCTCCACGATGCATCCTCAGACGATATTGGCATATCAAAAAAATGGTCAGCCGCTCCCCATCGACAACGGCGCACCGCTACGACTGGCAGCCCCAATCAAGCTGGGCTATAAACAATCTAAGTGGGTGACGCGGGTGACGCTTATGAGCCAGTTACCACCAAAACTGGGCTATTGGGAAGATTTTGGCTATGAGTGGTTTGCAGGACTGTAGACCTGTAAGATTATCGGGTGGTTGAATTGGAGCGATCGCCCTGTGCTGGCTGCATTACTGTATGGCAAAGAAGATCTTCGACTGGAGCAGGTTGCAGACCCAACCCCTGCTGCTGGAGAAGTTGTGATTCGGGTGAAAGCGGCGACCACCTGCGGCACCGATCTGAAAGTGTGGCGCAGGGGTAGTCATGCCAAGATGCTGAAACCACCGACTCCGTTTGGTCACGAGGCAGCGGGAGAAATTGTGGCGTTGGGCGCAGGCGTAGAAGGCTGGCATTTAGGAGATCGCGTGGTTGCCAATAACTCTGCTCCCTGCATGACCTGCTTTTTCTGCCAAAAGCACGAATATTCCCTGTGTCAAAATTTGCTATTTAACAACGGCACCTTTGCAGAATATCTCAAAATTCCCGCAGCGATCGTACGGCACAACCTGTTGCCCATTCCAGACGATTTGCCTTACGACTTGGCATCCATGACGGAGCCACTCGCTTGCGTGTTGCATGGAGCCGCTCGATCCAATGTAAAACCCGGCGATCGCGTCGTGATTTTGGGAGATGGTGCGATCGGTCTCATGTTCGTCGCGGCACTGGCATCTGGTCAAGGCGACTGGACTTCTGCCCTTCATCCCCACCCCTTCGCAGAAGTTTTTCTGTTTGGTGGCAACGACTCCCGCTTACAAGTCGGGGAAAAACTAGGCGCAGCCAAAACCTTCAACTACAAGCAGGTCGAAGATGCCCCGGCATTGGTGAAAGACCTGACCGAGGGCTGGGGAGCCGATGTGGTGATTGAGGCGACGGGGGTTCCTGCGGTGTGGGAAATGGCGATCGCCTGTGCCCGTCCGGGTGCCACCGTTAACCTGTTTGGCGGCTGTCCCCGTAATACTACGATCACTGTAAATACCGATCAACTTCACTACAGCGAACTCACCCTCAAAGGCGTTTTTCACAACACGCCTGAATATGTTCGGGCTGCTTTGAATCTCTTAGCCAGTCGTGCTGTGCCGTTTGAACTATTGCTCAGTGGCGCACAGCCCCTTAGTAATCTTGCACAAGTCTTTGAAGACATGCGGCAGCGTAAGGTGATTAAAGTCGCGATCGTGCCGGAATGAACGCTTCTCTTCCCTAATTTGGCGCTTTCTCTGGTGCTTTCTTGGGCGACGGCTTGCTCACGGGCGGCTGAATCACTGTTTTTCCATCTTTTTCAAAAATCTTGCCGCCTAAATTCACAATTTCTTGTTTTGCCCGCGCTTGAGTTTGCTTATCTCCAACCATTTGCGCTTGTTCATAGATTGATCCCCATGAAAAAACTCGTACAGGCAGGCTGTTTGGGTCATTGCGGAGAAATTTTGCCGTTCCTTGAAACAGCGGTGCCAGATCTTCGTCCGGTGTGCCCTTCACCCACTGGGCTGCCATTTCGTGGGAGTGAATGGAGCCAGGAATATCTCCTTGCAAGAGTAATTGGTCAAGCCCCATAAAACGCCAGACTTGAAACGCTTTTGGATTGGCTTTTGGAGAGAGCGCTGTCGTACCGCGCTTCATCAGGTCAATGGCAAGATCAGGTGTACCCAATTGATAAGACACCGCGCTAGAAATAAACATATAAACATCAATAAACCGAGGATCAAGTCGGGTCACAATATCAAAATACTGAGGGCTAAGGGCGTACCCAGTTTTCTTGCGTGCTTCCTCATCGCCGTAGTATTGCAAAAAGTTCAGAAATACCCAGTCAGACAGCACATTATCAAACCCAAAGGTGGGAGCGCGACTTAACAGCTTTAATTTCAGGGCTTCTTGCTCTTCAGCCTGCTTGGGGTTTTCTGCCCATTGCGATGGCTGATCAAGCTGCGATCGCTGCATTAAAATCACTCCCATCAATGCAGCGAGTGCGATCGTTCCCAATCCGGCTAATCTCAGCCATTTCGGACTGTTTTTGTGCCTAAAAAGCTGCATCTTTGTGCCCCTGGCGAAATCGTTCTGACTTCCTAGTTCAATCAATGTAGTTGAATTTTGCCTCGTTGTATTCAATGGAATATAAAAAGCTTTAGCAAAATTTACGGTTTAACCCTAGTCGAATTAGATGATTTCCGTTAGATTGACTCAAAGACTATAATTGGTTTTTAAGCTTCACCTGACCTACTAACTGCACTTAATCGGGTAAGACAATTTGAGAACTGTCATCTTTTAGATCGCATGGAATCCTTTGACTTCGCTATTGTAGTCTTGGAATCCAGATGGTTTGTAAGTTCCGTAAGTTTTTCCGATTAATGTAAGTTTGCACCTGTAGTAGATCTCATGCGTTTTAAGGTTGCTTGCTTTTCATAGACGCATGGCAACCCGCCTGTAACCTAGAAAATTAATCCATTAGCTCTCTGAGTTATTTCTAATGAACCGAACCTTGAAGCACGTTTCACTCTCAAAGTTGGCATTTTGCGGAGGAGCAGTCGTGGCTACTGCCGCAGTATCCTTGTTTGGTCCCGGTCTGGGTCGTGTAAGAGCAGCTTTGCAGGATAGTCCTAAAGCCGTTCTGGACGAAGCGTGGCAAATTGTTAATCGTGAATACGTTGACGACACATTTAATCGAGTGGATTGGCAACAGGTTCGACAACGCCTTTTAGATAAAAGTTATAGCTCTCGCGAACAGGCTTACACAGCGCTTCGTAAGGAGTTAGAAAAATTGAATGATCCCTATACTCGCTTTATGAACCCCAAGCAGTATGAGGCACTGACGAATCAAACCTCTGGTGAGCTTTCTGGAATTGGGATTCGCCTGGAAGTGGGTGAGAAAACAAAAGCATTGACAGTAGTGGAGCCACTTGAAAGTTCTCCAGCGCTAAAAGCGGGCATTCAGTCGGGCGATCTTATTGTGTCGATCAACGGCAAACAGACGAAGGGCATGACGGTAGAAGATGCCTCCAATCTAATTCGGGGCGATGTGGGCACAAAAGTCAGTTTGGAAATTCGTCGAGAGGAAGGACAGCCTTTTGTGGTGTCCATCACTCGTGCCCGGATTGAGTTGGCAACGGTTCGATATTCTCTCAAGCAAGAGGGCAAAACCAAAATTGGCTATATTCGTCTAAATGAGTTTAGCTCCCATGCAGCCGAGCAGATGCAACGGGCGATTAAAACCTTGCAAAGTCAAAAGATCGATGGGTTCGTACTTGATTTGCGCGGGAATCCAGGGGGGTTGTTGCAGTCCAGTATTGAAATTAGCCGGATGTGGATGGGAGATGGCGCGATTGTTCGCACGGTCGATCGCCGGGGCAAAAATGAAGAGGTTTCTGCCAATCAAACCGCGTTAACCAAGTTACCCTTGGTCGTGTTGGTAGACGGTAACTCCGCAAGCTCTAGTGAAATTTTGACCGGTGCTTTGAAAGATAACGGTCGCGCAACGGTTGTGGGTAGCCAAACCTTTGGCAAGGCATTAGTACAATCGGTTCATAACTTAGCGGATGGGTCAGGGTTAGCGGTGACCATTGCCCACTACTACACGCCCAAAGGCACAGATATTAGCCACAAAGGAATTGCTCCCGATGTCAAGATTGACTTGACAGAGACCGATAAACAAACGTTGTCATCGAATCCCAAGTTGCTGGCAACCTTAAAAGATCCTCAATATTCAGGCGCGGTTTCTGTGTTAGAGAAAATCCTTTTGGCGCAGCCGAATCAACCGACTACTGGTAAGCGGGCAAGTGTGCAGCGATCGCAATAGTGTCACTGGTACAGTAATTCAATAGTCAATCACTAAAAAGCTAAGCCGACTCATGGGCTTAGCTTTTTCAATTTTCTCAAGATGGTAAGTTTTTGTCATTTCCCGTTCTGAGTTGGCTCACCAGATGCCGCATTTCTGGCACAATCAGCTTTTGCATTGCCAATAAAACAGCATTACTTGAACCGGGTAAGGAGAAGATGACTGTTTCCTGAAAAACACCCGCGATCGCCCGTGATGCAATCGCCCGTGAACCAATTTCTGCATAGCTGAGCCAACGAAAGATCTCTCCAAAGCCAGGAATTGGCTTTTCTAGCAAACGCTCAACTACGTCATAGGTGGTGTCTCGTGGAGCGATCCCCGTTCCTCCATTCAGGATAATCACATCCACATCAGATCGTTTGCCTAAGAGGTATAAGTGATGCTCGATTTGGGCAGGCTCATCTTGAATGATGAAATAGGCAGTGACTTGGTGTTCTGCTACTGCTAACAACTGTTGGATCAACTGACCACTGCGATCGGTGTCAGAAGTGCGTGTATCGCTTACGGTAATGACGGCACAATTGAGCGGAATTAGAACGGTATCAGGATGAGGAGTCAAGCCCATAAAAAGTCGATCGCACGGTAACGGCGGCGATAAAGGCAATGGCAAAAGTTTTGTAGCTAGTGCGCGATCGCCTCTGCTAGTTATTCAGATTCAGATTTAGATTTAGATTCAGATTGTGTCAAGCCCAATCCATTTTGCTCAGCAAATCGATCCATAAACCGCAGAAAACGCTCCCATTCTTCCTCCGATTTAATCACGTAAAGCGCTTCAATTGCGGCGGGCTGACCATTAATAAACTTCGCTTTCACTTCTCTGGTCGTGAGTTCGCCTTCTTCATCAATCAGATACATTCCCGTCACTGCTTCAGTATTTTGAGGACTGAGCGCTTTAGGATTCTCAAAATAAAACGTTGCAGTTCCGTTGCTGCCATCACGAGAGCGGGTCAACCGAACATCGGGGATCACATCTTCGTCCATACCCTTAGCGAATTGAATTCGAGCCATAATCTTCTAAGTAATTTGTGATTGAGCGAAAAGCATATTTTCTCATCATCTCACATGAACTTGACCGTCTTAGAAAACCTCCCCTCTATCAGGGATCATTTTCCCGATTTTGCCCTTTAAAGGAACCAGATGCAAAAAGTATCAGCTAAACTGATGGCGAGGTAAAACCACGAGTTTCAGGACTTTTAAAGGTTGTGAAATACTTTTTTTTGTCGGATGGTTGGACAATCGGTCGAGTTTGGGAACTAAGTGGGCTATGGAGCGAAAGCGCTTGGCGACGAAAACCCCACATTGAGCCAATGGATCTTTTTATTTGGGAGAATTGCGAAAAACTGTGTCTTTATCGAGTTGAAGAGGCAGTGTTGATGGTAGAGGTCAAGCCTGGTGAACGTATTCAATTGGAAGCTGAAGGAAAAAATATTGGACAAGTAGTGCTAAAACGCTTAATTACCGCTGATCAAGCGATCGAACGGCTGTGCGTGAAGGAAGAACCAGCACTACAGACTACGTAGCTAAATCCTAAATGCATTTCCATTTCCTCAAACCTACGGAAATGCGCCCTGCCGTTTATCGACTCGTTGCAGCCGTAGTCGGCAATGTGATGGTGCGGCGCAGCAAAATGACACGACGACTATCGACGAGAGTTGCCCAAAAACCGCGATCGCTCAACCGTTGCAGCGTCGTATTTGCCGCACTGGAGTCAACCGTGTAAACCGCCAATAGGTAGGGGCGTTGTCCATAGGAAACCAGCCCTACGTCTTTTCCAAGAATTTGCCGGACTTTTGCCGCCATTTCGGGTTGATTTTGGTAATCTACCAACACTGCATAGCCAATGCCTAAAGGCTTGGGGCTATAGGTGGCTGCATCATTCGGCTTTGCTGCGGTGGTCGGTGCAGGCTTTTGTGGCTTTGCGATGATCCCTACGGGAATCGCGGAAGGTACGGGAGTTGCAGCCGTAGTTGAACCTTGGGGGCTTTCCGCCGGACGAGCCACGAACGCCGCTAAGCCAGTCGTCTCCGTCATATATTTTGCCCAAGCATTTGCTCGTTCAACGGTTCTAAACCCACCCACGCGAGTTACGGTGTCTTCCAAGTAACTGCACGCATTCACAGAAGTATTGGGCGGCAACAACTGCTGTACTTGAGTTTGGCTATCCGGGGTACGGGTTACCACCAGCAATAAATACTCACTAGGCGCAGGTGGCTGACAGGTTGGATAACTTGCTGCTTGAGGGGCAGGAATCGGATCAGGAGGTAGTTGCGCCTGGACTTTTGTCCCTGCTGCCAGCAAAATAGCGCCTGTTAGCAGCGCGACGCATTGATGAGGGAAAGCTCGAATCATTGAGTGCATAACCGTTGAACGATGAGGGATTGAAGACGAGCTATACTCCGGTTGCTTGAAACCGATGAAAGCTGCGAGTGAGCCTATGATGTAGGGGTCAAAGAGGCGATCGCGTGGGGGATTGTCTCCGAAGGCGCTTGAAACTCTCCAGTAATGACAAATTCTAGCCGCAGTTTCAGCCAGTTAATAAATTGAGGATTGGTTGAAATGACTGCGGTGGCGGGCTGAGGGCACTGAGTTTTGAGGGTCTCCATATTTGGATCTTCCAAAAAAGCAGGTTGATGAACGAGCCAAAAATCTATCTCTTTTTCTTGTTCTTGATAATACCGAGTGCGCTCTTTCAGCACTTCATCAAGGGCTTCTCCAGCTAAGAATTTTTGACTAGCCAGTATGAAATAGTAAGTTTGCATAGTGAATCTGTTGGTGAACCTGTTTTGACCTAGTAAATTCTGAAATTTGGATTGTAGGATTTGATCTTACCGAGGAGCCTGATGGATTCGATCGCTAAATGCCAAACTTATGGCTAAAAAATCCATAATTTTTATGAATTGCCGTGAATCACACGCCTCATTTCCCGAACAGCGCGCTCCATGCCCACGAGGGCTGCTCGACTGATAATTGTGTGCCCAATATTCAATTCTTCCATCCCTGGCAGGCAGGCAACCGGGTAAGCATTCCAATAGGTCAGCCCATGCCCTGCGTTGACTCTCAGCCCAGCGGCGATCGCCCGTTTGCACCCTTCTTCTAACACTTTGAGTTCTTTTTGTTGTGCGGACTCCCCTTTGGCTTCAGCATAGCGCCCGGTATGCAGTTCAATAAATTTGGCTCCAGCCAGCACGGAGGCATCGATTTGGGCAATATCTGCATCAATGAATAAGCTCACCGGAATTCCGGCTGCTTGCAGTTCATTGACCACTTGTGTCATGCGTTCGGCTTGTCCGGCGACATCTAACCCGCCTTCTGTGGTCACTTCTTCCCGGCATTCGGGAACCAGCGTCACGTAATTAGGTTTAACCTCAAGGGCGATCGCTGCCATTTCATCGGTTGCTGCCATTTCAAGATTCAAGTGGGTTCGCACGGTTTGGCGCAATAATTGCACATCCCGATCCTGAATATGCCGCCGATCCTCTCGCAAATGTACGGTAATGCCGTCCGCGCCGCCCAGTTCTGCCAATACTGCCGCCGCGATCGGGTCGGGTTCTACGGTTCGTCGCGCTTGCCGAATGGTAGCAATATGGTCAATGTTGACACCGAGAGTAACCACTCCAAAATTCCTTTGCTGTAAGCCTGTGACCTCGATTGTACCGAATCATTAGACCTCCTGCATAAATCATGAGGCATGTGCCAGTTCGTAGTTCAACAAGCCAG
>QBMH01000136.1 GCA_003249025.1 Leptolyngbya sp.
CGAACTCTAGCCCAATGTCACTACCTCACTCAAAAATGGGCGAACCGTGAGTGAACAGATTGTCGAACGGATCTTAGCAACACGTCAAATTACCCGTAGAGATCAGCATTCACTGTTGGCACTGAGTCATTTGAATGCTCAAGAAAAGCAATTAATTAATCGAGTATTTGATCGCCTGCGGATGGGATTGCTCAAAGTTGTAGATTAGTTTAGAAACCAGCCGCTGCGCCTTCCCCTCGTGGATCGGCGGCTCCTTCTAGCCAACCATCATTCGTATGAAGAATAACAGTAGCGTTGCCCCAGCCCGATCGCTCTTCAATAGTGTGTCCACGACGGCGTAATTCTGCCAATGTCAACGGATCAAACCCATTTTTTTCCACCATCAGTTTGTCCGGTAGCCATTGATGATGCAGCCGAGGAGCCGTCACAGCAATGCGAGCATCCATGTCATACACCAGCACGTTTAAGACAATTTGCAAAACAGTGGTGATGATCGTGCTGCCACCCGGTGCCCCTGCCACCAGCCGAATCTGCCCATTTTCCGTAACGATCGTGGGAGTCATGCTGGAAAGGGGCGTTTTGCGCGGGGCGATCGCGTTTGCTGTGCCGCCGACTAATCCGAATGCATTGGGCGTATTGGGCGCGATCGCAAAATCATCCATTTCGTTGTTCAACACAATGCCTGTGCCTGCCGCAACCACCTGTGCGCCAAAGCCTAAGTTGACGGTAAAGGTGAGGCTGACGGCGTTGCCAGCTTGATCCACGACGCTCAAGTGGCTTGTATCTGCCGATTCTTTGCCCGATAGCTGCTTGAGCAATGCGGGATCGGCAGGCTTTACTTCGCTCGATGGTCGCGCCTTGCCTAAGTCAATTGCTAGACGGCGTTGATCGGCATAGGCAGGACTAATCAGAGCCGCAACAGGCACTTTGACAAAATCTGGATCGCCCAGAAATTGAGCGCGATCGGCATAGGCAATTCGCATACTTTCGACCATCCAGTGCAGCGCATCAGGATGATGCCAGCCCAGAGTTTTTAGAGAAGCACCCCCAATACTGCCACTGAGCAGATTCAGCATTTGCAACAGATGCACTCCACCGGACGACGGCGGCGGCATGGAACAGACCCGCGCGGTGCGATTTGCAAATTGAACATTGCCGCAAACAGGAGCGCGCCAAATCGGACGATATTGCTGCAAATCTTGTTGGGTGACAATGCCGCCATTGGTTGCCATATCTTGGGCGATCGCAGTGGCAATGCTGCCTGTATAGAAACTGCGCGGGTCTTGGGCGATCGCGCTTAAGGTCTTTGCCAAATCGGTTTGAATCAGCGTCTCGCCAATCTCAGGCGGCTTTCCTTGGGGCAGAAAGATTTGCCGAATTGCTGAATTGGTTTGCAAGGTTGGATTACGGGCAATGGTGGCGGCTAGTTTGGGCGTGACCATAAAGCCGTTTTTTGCCAGAGCGATCGCGGGTTGCACCACCGTTTTCCAGGGTAGCTTGCCATACTGACGATGCACTTCCGCCAATCCCGCCACCGTTCCTGGAACCCCTACCGCGAGGTAGCCTTCCGTACTGGCTTTGGGTCGTACCTTTCCAGACGCATCCAAATACATTTTTGCAGTCGCCGCCAAGGGTGCCCGTTCCCGAAAATCAAGCGCTTTAACCTCACCCGTTTTGCCCACGCGCAGCAGCAAAAAACCACCGCCGCCAATTCCGGCTGAGTATGGCTCTACGACAGAAATGGCAAAAGTCGTCGCCACTGCTGCATCCACGGCATTGCCGCCTTGCTGCAACATTGCCAATCCAGCTTGACTTGCCAAAGGATTAGCCGACACGATCATTCCTTGCTTTGCTCGGTTGAGCGCCAAGGGGTTTTGTGCTAGCCCAATCGATGGCATTAAGCCAATACAAGCTGCTGAAACTACTAAAAAAACTGGAATAAGCCTCATACCGTCACTACACTGGATTGCTCGACAGACCCTCTATTCAACTTACGCTATTGGACTTGCACTTTGTCGAACGGGCGTTATCAGTTTTGGCAACCCGACGAGCGCGATCGCTTCTGCTTCGAGGTCAGTCGTTGCTGAAAGGTCAACGTTTCTATTTTTTAACAGGGTCTTGATCGAAACGGCAAGAATAGGTTGATTATGAGACAGTCAAATAGAGAATCGGAGTCCAAAAGACAAAATGTGAGGTGTAACAATGGATTCTTTAAACTTCCAACGCCGCACTCCGTAGTACTTATCCAATCAACCCATACTATCCAATGATTTCCCCTTCTGTTGCATTAACGATAGCGGGTTCCGATAGCGGCGGCGGTGCAGGCATTCAGGCAGACTTACGCACCTTCGCATTTCACAAAGTCCATGGAACCAGTGCCCTTACCTGCATCACGGCGCAGAATACTTTAGGCGTGATGCGGGTGGATGCCTTGCCGCCAGAATCGGTTGCGGCACAAATGGCAGCCGTAGTCAGCGATATTGGTGTGCAGGCTGCCAAAACAGGGATGCTACTCAATCAAGACATTATCGCGATCGCGGCAGCACAGATTCAAATGCTGCAAATCCCAAATTTGGTCGTTGATCCGGTGATGGTATCGCGCACCGGGGCACAGTTGATTGATGATGTTGCGATCGCTACCTTGCGGACTGCCCTGATTCCTCTGGCAACTGTGCTCACACCCAACCGCTATGAAGCCCAAATGCTGGCAGAGATGGAGATTCATACCCTAGCAGACATGCAAATTGCCGCCCAAAAAATTCATCAGCTTGGGGCAAAAGCGGTCTTAGTTAAAGGCGGCGGCATGGCTGGAGAACTACGGAGTGTGGATGTTTGGTGGGATGGGCAGACGTTGGAAATTTTACAGATGGAAGTAGTGGATACGAAGAATACCCACGGCACGGGGTGTACGCTATCCGCCGCGATCGCAGCAAATCTGGCGATCGGTCACGATGCCCTCACTGCCACTCGTCTCGCCAAACAATACGTGACCACTGCCCTTCACTATTCGCTGGCGATCGGCAAAGGGCAGGGACCCGTCGGACACTTTTTCCCCCTGCTAATGATTAATTCAGCACCCAGTTGACTAGAGTACGAACGCCGTAACCCGTTGCACCTACGCCGTTATAGCCATTTTCCTTATCTGTCCATACGGGACCTGCCACATCCAAATGTGCCCAGGCAGTCTCTTTGACAAACTGTTTTAAGAACAATGTCGCAGTGATGGCTCCTCCCATGCGGGGACCCGTATTTTTCATGTCGGCAACCACAGACTTCAAGCCGTCGAAGTATTTTTCTTCGATCGGCATCCGCCAAATTTTCTCGCCAGAGCCTTCGGCAGCTTGAGCTAGCTCCGCTGCCAGCGCATCATGGGGACTCCACAATCCAGCGATGTCGTCGCCTAAGGCAACCACACAGGCTCCAGTGAGGGTGGCAAGATCGACGATCGCGTCTACTCCCAGCTTTTCGGCAAACACCAGCGCATCTGCCAACGTCAGGCGACCTTCGGCATCAGTATTGTTGATTTCAATTGTTTTGCCGTTGGAAGCCGTCAGAATGTCGCCGGGATGAATTGCATGACCGCTGATCATGTTTTCCGCAGCAGCACTGATAAAGTGAACTTCTACATCGGGTTTGAGTTGCGCGATCGCCTTGGCAGCCCCCAGCGTGGCACCCGCGCCGCCCATGTCGGTTTTCATCATCTCAATGCCGCTGCCTGCCCCTTTAATGTTCAGTCCACCGGAATCAAACGTGACCCCTTTGCCAATAATTGCCACTTTGCGGCGGGGAGTGCCTTCCGGCTTATAGATCAAGTGAATAAACTTGGGCGGTAAATCCGATGCTTGAGCCACGCCCAAAAACGCCCCCATCCCCAGTTTTTCGCACTCGTCTTTTTCTAAGATATGCACTTCCAACCCATATTCGTGGGCGATCGCTAGGGCGGTTTCTGCCAAGGTAACCGGCGTGACCACGTTCGCCGGAGCCGCTACCAGTTCTCGTGCCAAAAATACTCCAGAGACAATTTGACGGGCACGGGCGATCGCGGTTTCCTGCCCCGCAAAACCCAGCAGATCAATGCGTTCAACTTTCGTGATTTTGTCATCAGGCTCTGACTTAAACCGCGTATCTTGATACAGCGCCAGCTCGGCTCCTTCGGCGATCGCCTGCGCCGTTGCCTCGGCCTTGCTATTCCATACCGGAAAGCTGATCCCCAAAATCTTGCATTTTTCTTTGCGGGCAAGTTTTGCCGCCGCCGCCGCCGCCCGTCGCAATCCTTCTAGTTTCAGACTCTCTGGCTTACCCAAACCGACCACAATGATTTTACGAATGCTGCTGCCACTGTCAACTCGTGTTGCCGCACTGCTTCCTTCTTTGCCCTTAAAATCCACTTCGACGATCAGTTCTTTCATCGTGCCGGATAGCTTGTCATCTAGGGCTGCGAGATCATCCGCCAATTCCACCTGATCTTCAAACAAACCTACCGCTAAGGCATCCCCTGACCATTCCACACAGGAAGTATTGATTGCTTGCAGATCCATTCAAACTGTCCTCTAGATTGCGATTGATTCAACTAACTTCCAGTATTGATCAGAAAGATGGGGAACGGACGTAGAATCGAAGGGTCACAATCCTTCGTCCACTTTTATAAAAAAGTGCTAAAGTCGCAACAGATTTGACCCATTAACATTTTCCTCATTTCTGGTATTGCCTCATGCAGAAGCGCGGAAGGAAACAAGTATATCGGTTGGCTGGCGCGGGTTTAGTTGTGTTGGTCGTGGGCAGTGTTTTTGTGAAAGCGCTTTCTCCTCGCCAGCCCGAAGCCACGCAGTTTGTAGGATCGGGTGCGGAACTGCAAGCGGCTGCCGTGCAGATTCAAGACATTAATGTATTAAAATCACTGTCGCCAGCCAAACGGACGGAAAAGCTAACCGCGATCGCCAATGCCAAAAAGCCAATCGAAAGCAGCCGCGCTCGATACTTACTGGCAACCGATCTGTTGCAGCAGGGACAGGCAAAAAAAGCGTTAGACCAACTGAATGGACTAGATATTGACTATCCGGTGCTGGCAACCTATGTGCTGGTAAAGCAAGCCCAAGCCTTTGAGAAAACTGGAGAGACAGCAAAATCTCAATCAACCTGGCAAGAGTTGCTCAAGCGCTATCCTAAAGATCCGGTGGCGGCTGAGGCGCTGTTTACCCTAGGAAAAGCAAATCCGCAGTACTGGGATCAAGCGATCGCTCAATTTCCAGCCCACCCCCGCACGATCGAAATCGCTCAGCAGCGCCTCCAGAAAAACCCGAATCAGCTTGATTCGCTGCGAGTCATCGCACGACATGGGCTGTACTTAGAAAAATATCCTGCCTATTTGGATCGTCTGGTCGAAAAATATAGCAGCCAGCTAACTCCCGCAGATTGGGACGCGATCGCCTTTGGCTATTGGGAAAAACAACAGTACGGCAAAGCCGGAACTGCCTACGCCAAAGCCCCGCTCACAGCGCGAAATGCCTATCGCACAGGGAGAGGATTACAACTGGGTGAAACGGGTGGAGCTACTGATGCCTACATCCGCACCGTCAACACCTTTTCCACGGCTCCTGAAGCGGGCTTAGCACTAATCCGTCTGTCAAAGATTGTGCAGCCGGAATTGGCGATCGCCTACCTAGACCAAGCGATCAATCGTTTTCCCGATCGGGCTGGCGAAGCCTTGCTGCAAAAGTCCAAACTGCTGGATGAACTGAATAGCAAAGAATCTGCGGCTCAAACGCGCCAATATCTCCTCAGTCGGCATGGCAAATCCGATGCAGCCGCAGAATTGCGCTGGCAACTTGCCGCAGAGCAGGCAAAAGCGGGAGATACTCAAAGTGCGTGGAAATGGGCGGCTCCCATCGTCACTCAAAACCCCGATAGCGAATTTGCTCCAGAAGCCGCCTTTTGGGTCGGTAAATGGGCGACTCAGTTGGGTAAATCCAAAGAAGCAAAAGAAACCTTTGAGTTCGTACTGAAGAAATATCCCCAGTCCTACTACGCATGGAGATCAGCGGATCTATTAGGCTGGAATGTAGGCGACTTTTCCTCCGTGCGCGATCTCAAGCCTGCGGTTGCTCGTCCGACGGCTCGTCCACCCCTACCTGTTGGTTCCGATGCCCTGCGGGAGCTTTACCAACTGGGGCAAGATCAAGATGCCTGGAAACGGTGGCAAGTGGAATTTCAAACTGCCGCAACACCTACCGTGGCAGAACAATTTACCGATGGCGTGATTCGGCTTGGCATTGGGGATCACCTGGATGGCATTTTTATGGTGTCCCACCTGAGCCAGCGCGAAACCGCCGAAGAACTCCAGCAGTATAAAGTGCTAAAGCAGCAAATGGGCTACTGGTATGCGCTGTATCCATTTCCTTATTTGGAACCGATCGAAGCCTGGTCGCAAGAACGTCAACTCAATCCACTGCTCGTCACTGCGCTGATCCGTCAAGAATCTCGCTTTATGCCCAATATCACCTCATCAGCCGGGGCAAAGGGATTGATGCAGGTGATGCCTGATACGGGAGCCTGGATTGCCAAACAAATCAAGCTGAAGGAATATCAACTGGCTGAGCCGGATGACAACATCAAACTAGGCACTTGGTATTTGGATTACACGCACGATGAGTACGCCAACAACTCGATGTTGGCAGTCGCAAGCTACAACGCAGGTCCGGGTGCTGTCGGTAGCTGGATTGCGAAGAAAGGCTTGGGCGACCCTGATCAGTTTGTGGAATCAATTCCTTACGACGAAACTCGCGGCTATGTGAAGTCGGTTTTTGAGAATTACTGGAACTACTTGAGGCTGTACAACCCTGAAATTGCTCAAAAGCTAGCTCAAGTATCCAAAGCTCAGCCAAAAATTGAGTAAGCAACTCCAATCGTAAGAGCTTAGCATTCGGGCGAAAACCCTTGCTATGACCGAAAGCATACCTGCCGAATGCTAAGCCCCTACAGGTTATCGGTTTTATTTTGTTCTCGCTCCTAAGCCATTTACAGAAAGTTGGTGTGAGGCAAACTCTGCGTAACCTAACTGAGGATTTGGTTCGATTCATTACAATCGCTTGTTTCAGCTAAGGCGATCGCTTTTAAGGTTCGATGGCTAATTCTAAGCGCCTTTACTGTTTGGGCACTGTTGATTCAGCGGAGATCTACTGCCTTTGACATGGTGAAATTAAGGGTTTAGGCGGTAGCATAGTGTTAGCAATGTTTGCAAAAAACATTGATGTTGAATTCTGCACTATCCATGGACAGTAGTCCATTCCCACACAGTATTATTATCCTCCTTTAGCCTGGTGAGGCTCAAGCTCCCAGCGCGGGGGAGATTGAGGAGAACACCATGCTTACTCAGGAAGGGCGTACTTCCCTGTCGGAAACTTCCGATTGGAATCAGCTAAAATTTGAGCTAAATCAATTACCTGCCATTGATGTCGGCGATTTTATTGTTGACCTGCCCCCAGAACGCCGCGCGATCGCCTTTCGGTTGCTCAAAAAAGATCAGGCGACCGATGTGTTTGAATATCTCCCACCGGAAGTGCGTGAAGAACTGATTGGCGCGTTGCACGATGTCCAGGTATGTCAAATCATTGAGGAAATGCGCCCAGACGATCGCGCCGAATTGTTTGACGAACTGCCTGCTGGCGTAGTACGGCGGCTAATTCAAAACCTTAGTCCCACCGAACGGCAGGCAACAGCAACGATTTTGGGTTATGTCGAAGGCACCACCGGGCGGCTGATGACGACGGAATATGTGCGGCTACAGCAAGGACTAAGCGTTGCCGAAGCATTGAGCAAAATTCGGTTGAATGACCGCGATAAAGAAACGATTTACTATGCCTATGTCACCGACAAGAACCGCAAGCTGTTGCAGGTAGTGTCTTTGCGGCAACTACTATTTTCGTTGCCGGATGCGCTAATTGGCGATATTGCCAGCGATCGCGTGATCAAAGTTTATACCGAAACTCCTCAAGAAGAGGCGGCGCAACTGATGAAGCGCTATGACCTCTTAGCGACTCCTGTAGTGGATCGGGAAGATCGGTTGGTGGGCATTATTACCATTGATGACATGGTGGATGTGTTAGAAGAGGAAGCCACAGAAGACATTCAGAAAATTGCTGGGGTGACGAGCGGAGATGAGTCTTCCCTGTCTCATCCCTTGCAAAAGCTGCGGAATCGCTTACCCTGGCTCGTGGGCATTATGGGGCTATACATTGGGGCTTCTAGCGCGATCGCCCCCTTCCAAGGCACGATCTCAGCCGTTCCAGTGCTTGCAGTAATTATGCCGCTGTTCTCCAATACCGGCGGCACCGTAGGGATTCAAGCGTTGACTGTTACCATTCGCTCTTTGGGTGTAGGCGAAGTTACTCCTGAAGACACCGGAGAAATTCTGCGGAAAGAACTACTGGCGGGACTGGGCACCGCGATCGCCCTGGGAACCACCATGGTGCTGCTAGCACTCATTTGGACTCGACCCATGGAGCGGTGGGTCAGCTTAGTTGCCGGACTGGTAATGTTTACCAATACCCTGGTAGCCGTAACGCTAGGCACTCTACTACCCATGGGCATGAAGCGCCTTAAGCTTGATCCGGCCTTAGTCAGCGGTCCTTTAGTCACCACCACCCTCGACACGATTGGCTTTATTCTCTTTTTATCTCTGATCACCTTCAGCATTAACGTACTCAAGTTGCCCGTGACTTAAGGGATTTTCTTAGCCCGTTAGCGTCTCAAAACAACCGTGATGATCAGCGTTAAGGTTGCTGACGCAATCAGCGTAAAAGCCAACTGTACTACCCATTGTGTTGCTTGCTGGTAATTACTGAACCGCTCATTAAACCGCTCCTGGTCTTGAGCAAGCTTGTCGATTTTTTCAATTACATCAGATAACGTTGGTTCCCGATCGCCTGATTCTGCCATGCCCTATTTTCTACCCTAACGCTTATCCACCATCATACCGTGACCGAAAATTAAGCAATATAGGTGTATCTACCAGCAGTCCTCACTCTGAAGCCACTGAATGCTGAAATCTTTTGCCTCCTCAAAGCCCGTTTTAGCCTCAGTCGGAAGCCTTGCTGTCATTCTCGTATTGCTTGGACTGTGGAAAATTCCCCAATGGCAAGTAGCGCCTATTCATCAACAAATTGACGCGCTCAAGAAGCAGAAACCCGCTGACCCCAAAGACATCGCCACCCTAGAAAAATCTCGCATTGATGCCGAAAATGCCGCCCGAACAGTTTTAGTGCAAGGAGTCGGGGGGCTATTGGTCTTTTCCACCGTCTTCATTTCTTGGCGTACCCTAAAAGCTACCCAAGAAAAACAGGTCGCTGAACGGTTCAGCAAAGCAGTTGAACAATTGGGCAGTGAGAACAATATCCACGCTCGACTAGGCGGAATTTATGCCCTAGAGCAAATTGCTAAGGATGCCAAGGAGAAGTACTACTGGCAAGTAATGGAAACCCTAACTTCCTATGTGCGGGAAAAGTCGCCTTATCCACCGAAAGCCCCTGGACAAACCAATTTAGATCTTCTAACATCATCCGAAACATCGGAAGAGATTCCACCGCTACCAACCGACATTCAAGCTGTGATGACTGTTCTCGCTCGACGCAAGCACCACTATGGGCATAGCCTAGAATCCCATCCACTAGATCTAAGAAAAGTCGATTTGCGTAACCTTGAACTCCCCGTGAACACAAACCTGCAAAATGCGTTCCTTGGAAAAGCCAATCTGCAAGGGGCACACCTCACGGAAGCCAATCTGCAAAACGCATACCTTGGGGAGACAAATCTACAAGAGGCATTTCTTAGGAAAGCAAATCTACAAGAGGCATTTCTTGGGAAGGCAAATTTGCAAGGGGCATACCTTACGGAAGCAAACCTGCAAGAGGGATGTCTTGGCGGAGCAAATCTGCAAGGGGCACGTCTTATGAAGGCAAATCTACAGAATGCACACCTTGAGGAAGCAAATCTGCAAGGGGCAAGCTTTTGGCAAATAAATCTAGAAGGAGCAGAATTTAAGGTAACTAACCCTGAAATGGTTGAACATTTTGGAAAATGTGAGGCGATCGGACTGACTTGGGAGCAAATCAATCAGGCGACAGCTTATACCAAAGAGTTGCTGCCAGATTACTTGCTCCAGCAGATTCCAGAATTGGCAACCGAAGCGGCTGAACCTGACAACCTAGCTACGACAGCGCCTGTATCTCCTCAGCATGAGGCAGAGGTAGAGCAGAAAGGCGAGTCGGCGGCATCTTAGCCAACTATACAGATCACGGCAAAATCGGCGTTAAACAGCCGCCAAGGAATGGGCTAATTTTCCAGCAATGTAGACCGCTTGGACGGTGCGATCGTCGCCCAACATCATCAGCCCGAAAATCTTTTGCGCCAACTCTTCTAGCGACTGGGCAGGAGATCCTTGGTTGCGGGTCGCCATTAGGGTTGTGGCTTTAGGATTTAGCACAATAAAATCAGCTTCTTTGCCGGGATTAAAGTTGCCAATTTTATCGTCCAGGGAAAGCGCTTTTGCTCCGCCCAACGTGGCAAGATACAGCGCTTTAAATGCCGAAAGAGATTCGCCCTGAAGTTGGGCAACTTTATAGGCTTCATGGGCAGTGTGCAAAATCGAAAAGCTGGTTCCTGCCCCAACATCGGTGCCAAAGCCGACCTTAACCGGATGCTGACTGGATTTTGCTTGGGCAAGTTTAAACAAACCGCTCCCTAAAAATAAATTTGAAGTGGGACAGAAGGCGATCGCGGATTTTGCATTGGACAATCGTTCAAATTCAGCATCCGTCAAGTGAACACCGTGGGCAAAGATCGATTTTTCGCCAACCAATCCGGCGCGATCGTACACATCTAAATACCCTTGGCTTTCTGGAAATAGTTCCGCCACCCATGCCACTTCCTTTTTGTTTTCCGAGATATGAGTCTGCATGTAAACATCGGGAAATTCTTGCAGCAGCGTTGCGGCGATGTGTAGTTGTTCAGGCGTGCTAGTGGGGGCAAATCGGGGCGTGACAGCATAGAGTAAACGTCCGTTTTTATGCCATTTCTCAATTAGTCGCTTACTGTCTTCATAAGCAGTTTCGGGAGTATCAGTCAAATAATCTGGTGCATTGCGATCCATCAATACTTTGCCAGAAATCATTCGCAAATTTCGCCGACGTGCCTCCTCAAAAAACGCATCGACGGATTCTGGATGAACCGTAGCAAATACAAGGGCTGTCGTGGTTCCTTGCTTGAGCAATTCATCAAAAAACAACGTGGCAATTTTTTCAGCGTGAGCTTTATCTTTGAACTTTTTCTCAGTCGGAAACACATATTTACTTAACCATTCCAAAAGCTGTTCACCATAGGCAGCAATCATTTCATACTGCGAATAGTGAACATGGGTATCAATAAACCCCGGCATAATGAGTCGATCTAGATAGGTTGTAGTTGGAATGTGAGCATACTGCGATCGCAGATCGTCGTAGGAACCAAAATCCACGATCGCGCCATTTTCAATCATCAATAATCCGTCAGGAATGTAGCGCACGCTGTTCGATTCAGTCGTGTAAAACGGATCATCAATAAAGTCTAAAAAAGCACCACGAATGGCTTGTAGCGACTGATTGTTAGATGCAGACATAGGGTTAGCGAGCAAATTAACACCAAGGTTAAAAGTAGTTTGAGCTTTGAAATTGTAGGCTATTCCGAATTAACTTAAATCGTTTACTCAACTGCCTATGTGTTCAAGAAAACAAAGGGCGCTGTTTTAGAAGCGGTTTGATCTCAAATTATTCTAAAAAGTTGGCGTGGTTTGCGAATACAGATTAGAACGCAATAGCTTGCGCTGACTTGTCAGTTCGCGTGATTTTATCCGGATCTAAGGCTGGTCGTGGAGTTTGTATTCAAGTAGCACCTCACACACCGCTCATGAATATTTTTCCTTCGCTTCGGCTGATGGCTTGGGGCGCGATCGCCCTGAGTCCTTTAGGATTCGCTAGTACCGCGATGGCGGCTCCCGGATCTTTTGTGGTTCCCACCGTGCCGATTAATGCACCAACCGTTAATCCACCAACTACAGGTGGAAATTTTCCGTATTCGCGATCGCCCGGTTCTGCGGTAGTGATTCCCACGGTGCCAAACCCGGCAACCTCACCTAGTTATCCAACCTCTCCTTACCCAACCTCTCCTTATCCAACCGTGACCAGTCCTGGCAAATTGCCACCGTTACCTAAACAAATCACTCCTACCCCGATCGCCCAACCGCCAATTTCAAATAGCAAGTTAGCCTATCGGGTGGTGGTGAACAGTGCCGATGTGGTTAAAGTGAGTGCAGTCGTTCCGGGCGCATTTCGGACGACGGCGAATGGACAAAGTGTCGTGCAGGCAGGCGTGTTTCGGGAGCAGGGCAAAGCAGCGGAACTACAACAGATTTTGAATCGCAACAATTTGCAAGCGATGGTGTTGCCCATACAGGCAAATGAAATCCCTTCCAGACAACCCTCTCCCATTATGAACCCAGCCCCTAACCCGAACTCAGTGCCAATGCCTGTTCCTAAAAGCGGCATCACCGTTGTGATCGATCCGGGTCACGGTGGCGGCGATCCGGGTGCCGTTGGCATTGGCGGCTTGCAGGAAAAAGAGGTGACGCTGGCGGTGTCGCAGCAGGTTGTGGCATTGCTGAAGCAGAAAGGAGTTAACGCAGTGCTGACGCGATCGAATGACCGAGAAATTGAACTGGAACCACGGGTTCAGTTTGCAGAACAGGCAAAAGCCAACGTATTTGTCAGCATTCACGCCAATTCCTTTGACGCAGATCGTACTGATGTGAGTGGAATTGAAACCTATTACTATTCTGGGACTGGACAATCACTTGCCCGGACGATTCAAAGTAATTTGCTACAAGACTTGGGTGCGCGCGATCGCGGCGTGAAGCAAGCAAACTTCTATGTAATCAAGTACACGGATATGCCTGCGGCACTGGTTGAAATTGGATTTGTCACGGGTGCCGAAGATGCCGCTCGACTGTCAAGTGCATCGGGACGCAGCAAAATCGCTCAAGCGATCGCCCGCGCAATTTTGCAATATGTACAGTCCTAAAAATCGCGATCGTCTACTTTGAAACAGATTAGGGGGGCAAGGTCTCTAGCTGAATCTTATCTGTGAATCTTCAAGGTTAGTGACCCCGCCTGAGCTCTTACGGTTCGCTCATTTTCAGGGTGGCTCGTCAGATTGTGGCCCAAGGCGA
>QBMH01000137.1 GCA_003249025.1 Leptolyngbya sp.
TTCTTCTGACAGATTAAGGGATGAGAGCTTCTTTAATCCTTGATGGCGCTATACCTGGATTTTTAAGACATCCTCTCAATAAGGTGCAAGCTTCACGATGTGGTTCGTCGCTCAAGTCTTACGTGGATATATAAACCGCACTGGTTCATTATTAAGAATTCTTAGAAGTTTGAAACAGGTACACACTTCGCAGTAAAGTTTGGAGAATAGAACGTCCTAAAAACTTTAGCTATAAGGAAACTTCGTTATGACGGGTTCATACGCGGCTTCATTTTTACCTTGGATTTTGATTCCTGTAGTGACTTGGCTTTTGCCTGCTGTCACCATGGGTCTTTTGTTTCTCTATATTGAGCGCGAAGACCCTACTGGTATTTAAAGGGTCTTTCCCTGCCAAAAAACCGCCTGCTGAACTTAATAAGCAGGCGGTTTTTCTCTATGTCAAACACTTGAGAGAATTTTTATTTGGGTTCCAATTTAGGGCAGAACCCAAATTTATCAATTGCTAAACAGAGGAGCCAATTCCAGCATAGGCACCATAGAAAAAGAGTCCTAAAACACTGATTACTCCTAGACCTGCAACAGTTGCAACAATCCAAAGAGGAATTCTTCCAGATTTCAACATAAGTGTCACCTCCTAGTAAACTGAAATTAAAAATGAAGCGTGGAGCATTTGAATCAAGCGCTTCAAAAAATTAGTTAAAAAAGTAGCTAGAAAAAAGAATGCCTAGCGTAAAAATCATCAACAACCCTAAATACAGGGAAGTCCGATTTAACTCGACGGGTTGTTTGTTGGGATTTGGGGATCTGCTTAAGGGCATAACTTTTATTACCTTTGAGTAAACTGCATGGCGGCGATCGCGCCTAGGAAAAACACGGTTGGAACGGCTAGCGTGTGAACCGCTAACCATCGAACTGTAAAAATGGGATAGGAAATAGGTTGGTTAGGAGTGTTGCCAGTCATAGTTACTCTTGCTGTGAAACTACTTTGAATCTAAAACTCTTCATTATCTATGAAGCTATTTTTGCTGAATAAACTGATCAATCTGCTGCTTAGCATCAAATCGATCTCGGACAATGGGCGCTTTGTCACGAGTCGATGGGAAGTACTCATTTGGGCGAGGAGTGCCAAACGCATCATAAGCTAGCCCCGTCTGCACAAACAGCCATCCAGCCACAAACAATGCGGGAATGGTGATGCTATGAATCACCCAATAGCGCACACTTGTAATAATATCTGTAAACGGACGCTCACCTGTTGTTCCAGCCATTTTAATTTCTCCACTCAGATTTGTTTAAAGACTTAACGTTTATCCGTAACTTCTATCATATGGGACAGCCGCCCCTAAGCTAAACGAGCTTAATAGAAATGATTAAACGGCTTTGTTAAGGCTGTCATCATATTTTAACAACGAGCCTTGACCAATAATAAACCCCTGCTCTGGACTCAAGAATTTGATTTTGTAGAGGTTAGATGGCACATCCTCAATAAATCGGTCTTTCTCCCAGGTTTTGCCCCCATCTATGCTGCGTAAAAGATTGCCACTACCGCCTGCAACCCAGATCTCTTCAGGAGTTCGATATGCCAAATCTAAAAGCCCCCAACTGGTTGCAAATTCAGGATTGATAATATCTTCCCACTCGTTCGGGCTACCAACGCTGCTAAATTGAATCAGACCGCCTCGCGCCAACATCCAGAGTCGCCCGTCTCCGGTAAAGCCCATATTTTGCAGCCGTCGAGAACTACTTCGATTGTAGGGTTTCCATGCTTCTTGACCGGGCTGCCAAATCGAGTAAAAGTTTCCACGAGAGGATACGGCAACATATTCGCCGCTTGGAGATCGGGAAATATTCCGAATAACTCCGACCGCTTCTTCTACCAAAGCTTTCCAAGTCTTTCCGCCATCTGAAGTGCGGTAGATTGCACCGATGTTTGTCGTCATTTCAGCGGATTTAGTACCCAAAGCTAAAACCGTATTGGGAGCACCAGGAAGCTTTTCGCTGAGGGGAATACGCGACCAAGACTGTCCTGCATCCTCAGTGTGCAGCAAAATTGAAGGCTGCCCCACAATCCAGCCTTCGTTGCCCTCAAAGCTCACGGATGTAAACCGATAGGGTTCGTCAAGTTCAAGGCTTCGCGATGCCCAGGTTTCTCCAGCATCCGTTGTTTCAAATAGGGTTGCATTTGAACCCACTAACCAGCCATGGGGCGAGTCGCCAATGAAACTAATGTCGTTTAGGCTGGCATCTGTATCAATAGAAATGACCCGCCAGGGATTGGTGCTGGTGGCTTGCAGATAGCTCCCGCAGGAAGTGCAGAATATCGCGATCGCACAAATCGCTAAAATTTGACGTAAAACTTTTGTAGCTACACGCATTACAGTTCCAACTCTCAACAGATGTATATTAATTTCGCAATTTGCTTGCAAGTTATTCATGCCTCAACAAACATAATGAATTGGGGCACCCCACCCTACTGCAATCCATAAAGGCTAATAAAAAAGAGGAATGTAAGAAACAGACCTCCAAAGATCAACAGGTTCTTTTGTTCAGGTGTCATAGTATTGACCCCAAACCCATATTTAAGATTTTCTTTGAATCCAGACACAGAACCATCGGTTCCAATGTTAGAAAATCGAGAAGATCGTGCTCCGCAAATAGGACAGCGCCAATCCTCAGGCAAAGACTCAAACGCAACTCCCGCAGGAACGTTGTGTTTATCATCTCCCTTGAGAGGATTGTAGACATAGCCACAAGCTTGACACTCATGACTGTCTAAGGTTGGGTCAACCGCTTGAGTGCTCATCTTTTATCACTGATCGCTAACAACACATCGCTAACCAAAACAACTCTACCAACAGAAGCAGGAAATCCAGTAAATATGAAAACTCTATTAAATTATGATACGACTCTTATGACGTTGGTGGAATGAATCAACTGCGAACTAATAAATCAGCGCAAGCGATCGCAACCCAATAAAGTCCAAGTAGAACTTTAGAACCCTAAAAAACTTAGCTATAGTAAGTTGTTGCAAAATTTTTCAGAGAGCTATCCCTGCCAAAAGACCGAACCGAGGATAAAGCATTGAGCTTAATCAAAGGTCGCACTCGGACAACTTCTATCCTTTTGCAAAGCCCAGCCCCCTTATAATCATAAAAAGCAGCTAATACATAAAGGCAGCAATTCCCCCAGTCTTATTGAGCCGTATCTAAATGAAGAGGCAGTTCTAATTGTGTTTGTTCTTAGTGGATATGAATACCTTTTAGGGTTTACGTTGGTATGCAGCTTAGTTCCGATTCTGGCGTTAACGGCTGCCAAACTACTCCGCCCTAGCCGCCGTGGACCTGAACGGCGGACAACCTACGAATCTGGCATGGAGCCAATGGGTGGAGCTTGGATTCAGTTCAACATCCGTTACTACATGTTTGCCTTGATTTTCGTTATTTTTGACGTGGAAACCGTGTTTCTTTATCCGTGGGCGGTGGCTTTCAATCAATTAGGGCTATTGGGATTTGTGGAAGCCTTGATTTTTATCGGCATTTTAGTGATTGGTCTTGTTTATGCTTGGCGGAAAGGAGCGTTGGAATGGTCATGAAGCCTAATACTGAGGCTCAAAACTTGGTGATTGATGCATCTGAACGGATTATGAACCCGATTGAGCGACCCCAAGTTACTCAAGATCTTTCAGAAAACGTCATTTTGACCACTGTGGACGATCTATATAACTGGGCACGGCTTTCTAGCTTGTGGCCTTTGTTGTACGGAACCGCCTGTTGCTTCATTGAGTTTGCTGCTTTGATTGGTTCGCGGTTTGACTTCGATCGCTTTGGGCTAGTGCCGCGATCGACTCCCCGTCAGGCTGATCTGATTATCACAGCAGGCACGATCACCATGAAGATGGCACCTGCCTTAGTGCGCCTGTATGAGCAAATGCCCGATCCGAAATACGTGATTGCTATGGGTGCTTGCACCATTACAGGCGGCATGTTCAGCGTTGATTCGCCTTCCGCTGTGCGCGGTGTGGACAAACTCATTCCTGTGGATGTCTACCTACCGGGTTGTCCTCCGCGACCCGAAGCGATTATTGATGCCATCATCAAATTGCGTAAGAAGATTTCAAACGAATCGATTCAAGAGCGGGGAATGCTGCGGCAAACCCATCGCTACTACAGCACAACCCACAGCATGAAAGTTGTGGAACCAATATTGACAGGCAAGTATCTTCAGTCTGGCACCCGTGAAGCGCCTCCTAAAGAATTAATGGAAGCAATGGGGATGCCTATTCCTCCGGCACTGCTGACGGCTCAAAAGGAGGAAATTGAGCGTGGTTGAAGCACAAGAAACGCCTAGCCCAGCCCCAATAGTTGAGACTGGCAAGGTATCTAAGTGGTTAATTGAAAATGGGTTTGAGCATGAATTCTTAGGATTGGATGCATCTGGAGTTGAGATGTTAAAGGTCGATCGCGACTTTTTAATTCCCATGTCAACTGCGCTTTATGCCTATGGGTTCAATTGCCTCCAATGCCAAGGTGGATATGATTCTGGTCCAGGACAAGATTTAGTCAGCTTTTATCACTTGATCAAAATTGCTGATAACGTCGATCGCCCTGAAGAAGTCCGAATTAAGGTTTCTTTGCCTCGCGAAACCCCTTCAGTTCCAACCGTGTATTGGATCTGGAAAAGCGCAGATTGGCAAGAGCGAGAAACCTATGACATGTACGGCATTGTTTATGAAGGGCACCCCAACCTCAAGCGGATTTTGATGCCTGAAGATTGGATCGGCTATCCCTTGCGGAAGGACTACATCTCGCCTGATTTTTACGAACTTCAGGATGCTTATTAACTCACTGTCGCTGAGTATTTAATAAAAAGCTGTGTGGTTACTGCACAGCTTTTTTATGGAATTGCGTTGAGTTAATTTGTTTGAGGTTGATTTATAAATCAAACACATCAGTCGTTTGAGCAGTAATCATCACGGGTTCTTGATACAGTGGCACGGTAAAAGTAACCGTGGAGCCTAAGCCCTCGCCCATACTGTAGAAATTCACCACTCCACCCATGGCTTCTACAAGCTTTTGAGAAATCGCTAAGCCTAACCCCGTTCCTCCATACTGGCGAGTCCGAGAACCATCAACTTGACTGAATGATTGAAACAGCTTGTCTTGCTTATCGAGCGATACGCCAATTCCAGTATCTGCCACTCGAATTTTGACGTATCCAGGTAGCTCGATTCCTTGGACAATCACCTTTTTCTTGATAATTTCCACGCTGATGGTCACACCGCCCTCATGGGTAAACTTGATGGCATTTCCGACCAAATTCAGCATCACTTGCAGCAAACGCTGATAGTTGCCATAAAGAATGATTTCGTCATCCGTAGGGGTTTTTTGAATCTCAAAACTCAGGTTTTTTTGGCGTACCTGATTACTAATAAAGTCTGCTACATCATTTAATAGCTCTGCAAGTTTGACGGGACTCAGTTCAATCTGTAATTTTCCAGCTTCAATTTTAGCAATGTCGAGAATGTCATTAATAATGTTAAGCAGGTGTAAGGCTGAGCGGTACGCTTCACCAATGAACTCGATTTGTTCTTCAGGATCATCTGCCATACCGTCTAGCACAAGCTTGAGGAAGCCAATCATGCCGTTGAGCGGAGTTCGCAGTTCATGGGAGGTATTAGCGAGAAATTCACTTTTCAAGCGAGACGCTTCTTCAGCTTGTTCTCTAGCTTCTTCTAGTTCACGATGCTTATGCCGTAGGTTACTGTTTGCTTCTTGTACTTCCGTTGCTAAGGATTGGCTGGCAGAGATTAAGTTAGCGTGGGCGATCGCCGTTCCCACTTGATCTGCCAACTCTTGGACAAACTCTAGCTCCACCTCCGTCCAACGTCGGGGCTGATCATCTTGATACAGCACAATTAGCCCATTGGGCTGATCTTGGTAAGAAGTGGTCACAATCAGCATGGAGTATTGAATTAAACCCCGCAGTGTTGCTGGCTGTTGAGCTACTTTTTGAGCTAAGGCTCTAGGGTCATCCCGCAAGTTCACGGGATTCAGCGTTGTGAGTGCCGCTTGCAAATCGGCATCATCTGCCACAGAAAATTCCAACCCATTCATTGGGCAAAATGCCCCTCGACAATATTCAGCAACGACCTTTACAGTAGGCTTAGTCGGCTCATATGGAAACACAACGCAGCGGCTCACGCCTAATAAACCACCCAAGCCTTCAACGGTCTGCTGCCAAATTGTCGGTAGATCCAGAGTGCGACGAATATTCCAGGCAATTTGGGTCAACAGCTTATGATGATCAGCACCGATTTCTCCCGCTGGAAATCTTTCCAAATTGGCAATAGCGGACTCTGTTGGTTTAGCTAAATGAACCCAGTTAGAAGTCAGTTCTGTTTCCGGTTGGGCGGAATTAGGACGAATTTTACCCATGACTAAAACAGTGTGGGCAATTCTATCAACCCCAATGACTGGATTTATCGTTAAGTCTGCTTGCATCCGAAAATCGCCGCAACGAAACTTACACCTAAATTTTTGAGCCGTTTGAGACTCTAAAACTTGGCGAATCCGAGTAACGTATGCTTTGGTGTCAACTGGACCAAAAATACGACCTGGTAATTGCCCAATCAATTGGGCTGATTGAACCCTGTAAACCTCTGCCAATTGCCAAAAAAACGACAAACAACGCCCCTGACTATCTTGAGCCATTACAAACTCAGTCAGGTTGCTGTCGTTGCCCTGAGCTTTTGGAGTCGCTTCCGGCACAGGAAAAGAGTTTTGATAGTTTGTAGAAGCAGGCATTAGAACTCTAGCTACCAACTTTTTTTGGCGAAGGGTCAAGCTTGGCGATCGATGAAGATGGCAATCAACCGTTCAAGCCTCACTAATCTAGCCTAAACCTGATATGCATATTCCTTAATCTAGCTAGACCCATTACATCATTGCAAATATAGCAAGTGAAATCACTAGGTTCCACACCTTTCTCTAATCGTTCCATTCACCTCGTGGTGGAACTGGCGGATTTCGCTGGAGATTACGAGTTAGATCATCATCTCGACGCAGTTCATTTTTGAGCCACTGCCGCACGGCTACTTCAATCACCTTGCTAGGATCATTAGTCAGGTGCTTGATCTGATCCAGCAAATCAGGATCTAAACGGACAGATACTTCAACCTTCTCGGAAGCCGACTGGGAAAACAGGGCAGACTCATTCATAGTTTGGATGCTAGGGAACGTTGGCTAAAGCAATGAATAATCCATTGAAAATAGATCATCCGAACTACTCCAACGATAATTAAGTTTAACCCGACAAGAATATAAACATAACCAATCTACGGCACAACTACTTGAAATTCGTCATGCCACCTACAACATTTTACAAAGTTGAAGAAATTCTCTTTCTCTCAAAAGATACAGAAATAAAGTTAGATCGATGAATGTGAGGTTTCAGAGGTGACCCGTTACAATACGTTAAAGCTTCTATACAGCCAGATATATGACTGATGTGCCTGTTTCTCGGATTCGTAACTTTTCGATTATTGCCCATATTGACCATGGCAAATCTACCCTTGCCGATCGCTTGTTGCAGGAGACAGGCACCGTCAATGCGCGGGAAATGAAAGAGCAGTTTCTGGACAACATGGATCTGGAGCGAGAGCGGGGCATTACGATCAAGCTCCAAGCTGCACGGATGAACTATACGGCGAAAGATGGCGAGAAATATGTTTTAAACCTGATTGACACTCCAGGACACGTAGATTTTTCCTATGAAGTTTCGCGATCGCTGGCGGCGTGTGAAGGTGCTTTGCTGGTAGTGGATGCTTCCCAAGGAGTCGAAGCGCAAACCCTGGCAAATGTTTATCTGGCGCTGGAGCATAACCTGGAAATCATTCCAGTATTGAACAAGATTGATTTACCCGGAGCCGAACCGGAGCGCGTTAAACAAGAAATCGAAGACATTGTGGGTCTAGATTGCAGTCAGGCGATTCATGCTTCTGCAAAAGAAGGTATTGGGGTGCCTGAGATTTTAGAATCAATTGTGCATCTGGTGCCCCCACCCAAAGATACGATCGCCGAACCACTGCGCGCCCTAATTTTCGACAGTTATTACGACCCCTATCGTGGCGTGATTGTCTACTTTCGAGTCATGGATGGCACGGTTAAAAAAGGCGATCGCATTCGGCTGATGGCATCCCGCAAAGAGTATGTGATTGATGAACTGGGGGTGCTGGCACCTACGCAAGTGCCCGTAAACGAACTGCACGCAGGCGAAGTCGGCTACATTGCCGCGTCAATTCGAGCCGTTGAAGATGCGCGAGTTGGCGATACGATTACCCAGGCAGCAGTTCAGGCAACTGAACCCTTGCCCGGTTATGTAGAAGCAACTCCCATGGTATTTTGTGGCTTGTTTCCCACGGATGCTGATAAGTTTGAGGATTTGCGAGAAGCCCTAGAAAAACTCAAGCTCAGTGATGCATCGCTCAACTACGAACCCGAAACTTCTAGCGCCATGGGGTTTGGCTTTCGCTGCGGCTTTTTAGGCTTGCTGCACATGGAAATCGTCCAAGAGCGGTTAGAGCGAGAATATAACCTGGATTTAATCACGACCGCGCCATCGGTGGTTTACCGTGTGACTACGCTTAAGGGCGAAGTCCTGCTAATTGACAATCCCAGCAAATTACCTGATCCGCAGCAGCGGGAAAAAATTGAAGAACCCTACGTTCAAGTAGACATTATTACGCCAGAAGTTTATGTAGGCACCTTGATGGAGCTTTCTCAAAGCCGTCGGGGTGTTTTCAAAGACATGAAATACCTAACAACCGAGCGTACCACGCTGATCTATGACCTGCCGCTGGCAGAAGTGGCAACAGACTTTTTTGACCAGATGAAGTCGCGATCGCGGGGTTATGCCAGCATGGAGTACAAACTCATCGGCTACCGCGAAAATCCCTTAGTTAAACTAGATATATTGATCAATGGTGATCCGGTTGATCCGCTTGCCACCATTGTTCATCGCGATAAGGCATACAACGTCGGTCGTGCTTTGACCGAAAAGCTAAAAGAACTGATTCCTCGCCACCAGTTCAAAATTCCGATTCAAGCAACGATCGGCAGCAAAGTTATCGCCAGCGAACAAATTCCTGCCATTCGCAAAGACGTATTAGCGAAATGCTATGGCGGCGACATTTCTCGAAAGAAAAAGCTTTTGCAAAAGCAGGCAAAAGGGAAGAAACGGATGAAGGCAATCGGCACAGTAGACGTTCCCCAAGAGGCATTTATGGCGGTGCTTCGGCTCGACCAATAATCATCATGCGGGGTGCGGAGTGTGGGGTGCGGAGTTAAGGAAGTTGAAAAGTACCACATTTGAGTAGAGCCACCATGCCGCTATATCGATTAAGAATGGAGTCTTTGCAATGAGAATACTGGTTACAGGCGGTGCTGGTTTCATTGGCTCTCACTTAATCGATCGCCTGATGACTGAGGGAAATGAAGTCATTTGCATCGACAATTTTTATTCAGGTCACAAGCGGAACGTGCTGAAGTGGGTAGGACACCCTTACTTTGAATTGATTCGGCATGACATTACCGATCCCATTCGGCTAGAGGTCGATCAAATCTATCACCTCGCCTGTCCAGCCTCTCCAGTGCATTATCAATACAATCCTGTGAAGACCATTAAAACCAATGTGCTGGGTACAATGCACATGCTGGGTTTAGCAAAGCGAGTCAAAGCCAGGTTTTTGCTGGCATCTACTTCAGAAATCTATGGCGATCCCGAAGTTCATCCCCAACCGGAAGACTACTGGGGCAATGTCAACCCGATTGGGATTCGCAGTTGCTATGACGAAGGTAAGCGAGTCGCTGAAACGCTTGCCTTTGACTATCACCGTCAAAATGATGTGGATATTCGCGTGGCGCGTATTTTTAATACCTATGGACCGCGCATGTTAGAAAATGACGGGCGTGTGGTGAGCAATTTTATCAGTCAGGCAATTCACGGGAAGCCACTCACGGTGTATGGCGATGGTTCCCAAACTCGCAGCTTTTGCTATGTGTCGGATTTGGTGGATGGATTAATTCGGCTAATGACTTCTTCTCATATCGGTCCAATTAACTTGGGCAATCCAGATGAGTATACGATTTTGGAACTCGCGCAAATTGTTCAGCGATTGGTCAATCCGGATGTAGCGATTCAGTTTGCACCGCTGCCTCAAGATGATCCTCGTCGCCGTAGACCCAACATTACCAAGGCACAGATGTTGTTGCTATGGCAGCCAACCGTTTCTTTATTAGAAGGATTGAAGCGATCGCTTGCAGACTTTCGCGGACGGTTGGGGGGCAGCGCGATCGCCTCCAAAAGCGATCGCCTAGATTCTGTTCAATCTTAAATCTGTTCAATTTAGAAATCTTGCCCTATTGCTCCAGCAAGCTTTAGCTGCAATGCTCACATTTAAAGATTCAGCCCTTTTAATCGCAGGCTCCGGATCATCAGTTGAGTAGATTGAATGCCTAAATGGGAATGGTTAGATATGCCCAATAAGTGGGCTAATTCGTTTTGCAGCTCCTAATTTGTCCCTTCTTGCGTGAGGATACTCCATGCGTGTGTGTGTTGTTGGTACAGGGTATGTTGGCTTAGTCACAGGCGTGTGTCTTGCCCATTTGGGTCACCATGTTGTCTGTGTAGACAACAACGCAGAGAAAGTGATGCTGATGCAGTCGGGGCAGTCTCCAATTTATGAGCCAGAGCTAACAGAAATTTTGCAAGCCTCACTGCAAGCAGGCACCCTCGAATTTACGACCGATTTAGCCGCGGGGGTTACCCATGGGCAAATCTTATTTATCGCCGTAGGCACCCCAGCGTTGCCCAATGGGGAGAGCGATACTCGCTATGTGGAAGCCGTAGCACGAGGCATTGGGTCTTATCTCAATGGCGAGTATAAAGTGATTGTGAATAAATCTACTGTTCCAATTGGGTCAGGCGATTGGGTGAGGATGCTGGTTTTAGATGGCTATGTAGAGCGCCCTTTGACTGAAGCTCTAGTGGCAATTCGGGAACCTATTCCTGCGGGGATTGCAGCAAATAACCGCAAGGTTAACCCTTCAAGCGCACTTTTAACGAAAGAACCTGCATTTGATGTGGTCAGTAATCCAGAATTTTTGCGGGAAGGATCAGCAGTATATGATACCCTCAACCCCGATCGCATTGTTTTAGGTGGCAGCAGTAAAACCGCGATCGCCCTGATGAAAGAACTCTATGCACCCATTATCAATCGAACCTGTGCCAAAGATCCCGCTCCATCCCTGCCTCCTGTTCCAGTAGTGTTGACGGACTTGAACTCAGCGGAAATGATCAAATATGCCGCGAATGCTTTCCTGGCAACCAAGATCAGCTTTATCAACGAAGTGGCGAATATTTGCGATCGCGTGGGTGCAGATGTCACAGAAGTTGCCAAAGGAATTGGCTTAGACTCCCGCATTGGCACCCGTTTTCTGCAAGCAGGCATTGGTTGGGGTGGTTCCTGTTTTCCTAAAGACGTGTCTGCCTTGATTCATACGGCGGACGACTATGGCTATGAAGCGCAACTATTAAAAGCAGTTGTACAGGTTAATCAACACCAACGATTGCTTATCGTTAAGAAACTTCAGCAAACCCTAAAATTTTTGAAAGGAAAAACGGTTGGCTTATTGGGAGTGACCTTCAAACCCAATACCGACGATCTGCGGGATGCTCCCGCGCTTAGCATTATTGAGCAACTATCCCGCTTAGGTGCCAAAATCAAAGCCTATGACCCAATTTTGTCTCAAGCGAACTCACCGCATAATCTGTCAGACGTAACGATAGAAAGCACTCCAGAGCAGTTGGCAGATGGATGTGATGCGCTAGTGTTAGTGACGGATTGGCAGGAATTCCGCGATTTAGATTACATTCATTTGGCAACTCTGATGCATACTCGAATTCTGATTGACGGGCGTAATTTTTTAGATCAGCACGTCCTAGAAGGGGCTGGATTTCGCTATGTGGGCATTGGTCGATAGAGAAAAATGCTGACTTAGAATGAAGGCGTGCTTTTGGTTAAAAGCACGCCTTTAAAGATAAATCATGAATTTAGTTTTGGGAATTGCTCAACCCAGCGATCGCCGGCTAGCTCAACCCAACCTGATTAGGAGTGTAATGAGTGCGCTCGGAGTCAGCTTTTCCTAAGTTGCTATTAGGGATTGTTAATTCTGCGGGCATACCCACTTCAGCAGCAGCACGGCTCAATAAACAATGCTCACGGTTTTTGACCATGTGTTGATGCCGTACCATTAATGCACGAGCTTGATCTTGCGTAGACATAGTTAATCTCCCAACTTAAAGAACGAATCAAGTTCGATGTACGAAATGAGATGCACTTCAACTCTGAACACTCAATATATTATAACCTTCTGTAGCGAATACTACAAAAACAAGCTTTTTTTAGCCTTCCCGGAAAAGATAAATGCAGCGATCTGTGGCTAAAGATGGAAAATCGATTAGATAAAGTATTGGGCTATATGAGTCTAGTGGGTCATTTGGCATGAGCATCGCCATATTTAGAGGTACGATTTCTTGAAATTGGGGAAGCCGTCCAAGCACCTGAACCACCCAACTGATGCTGCCGTCTCGGATTCGTGCTCTCTGTCGTCGCGCAGCCCGGTTGCCGCCCCACTCAAAGGGAGTTGGATGCTGATTCCAAGCTTGAGCAACGGCTTCAAACCAATCCATAATTTGCTGAGGGGTTTGGGGATGTTGCTCAGATAAGGCTCGTCGTTTCAAAATCCGTTGAATGGATTCTGCCATATTGAGCCAACTTCCTCCCAAAGGAGTGTAAAGAGGTAAGATGCCATGAGCGCATAGCCAGAGGACAAACTCAGGTGTTTTATGGCCTGCCAGATTGTCGCAAGTTAACAGCATTCTTAAGGGCGGCAGCGGTTGCGGTAATGTAAATTTGATACTCAGATTTTCGCGCCATCGTTGCCATAAGAAACGCGTATCCGTTGCACTCATTGCAGCAATCGGAGCAGGTAGAGAGTGGACAATCTCTGCTAATTCTGGTTTCAACCAAGGATGTAATACCTGATTGGTGCAGCTTGGTACCCCTTTGACTCGAACTTTCCCGTCCCTGGGATGAAAGAGTGTTAACCCGACATTCCGCCCTTTGAAGTGTCACAGGGAGAAATTAGAGGCATAATTTTCTAGA
>QBMH01000138.1 GCA_003249025.1 Leptolyngbya sp.
GCTGCCAAAACCTAAGCTCTGTCGGCTTTCTGCCGAGTTTTGCCTAATGGATAGCGAACTAGAAGGGGATGGCTGGTTGCAGGCAATTCATCCAGATGACCACGAGCGCACCCGACAAGCCTGGGCTTACGCCACCCAAATCAAAAGTCTGTTTGAGATCGAATATCGGCTTCGCAGAGCCGATGGCATCTACCGTTACTTTTTAGCGCGCGGGATACCGATTCTCGATCGCGATGGCACCATTCAGGAATGGATCGGCACCTGCGCGGATATTGACGATCGCAAACAAACTGAACTTGCTTTGCAGAAAGCATTACAAGAAACGGAGTCTCAATCTCGCCTCTTGCGGACGGTACTTGACTCAACCCAAGACTGGATTTTTGCCAAAGATCGGGATTTTTGCTACATCCTAGTCAATCGCAGTTTTGCAGAAGCGATCGGGCAAACTCCTGAAACCATGTTAGGCAAAAATGACCTGGAAGTGGGTTTTTCAGAAGCGATGGTTTTGGGATGTCCTGACCAACAAACCAGAGGCTTTCGCGCGGATGATCAAGTTGCTCTGACTGGTAAACCCGTCCACAATCCCTATGATCTGGCAACGATCGCCGATGGTTCAGTCCGTATCTTTGATACCCGTAAAACTCCGCTGTATAACTCAAGCGGCACTGTCTTTGGAATGCTTGGCTTTAGCCGTGATTGGACGAATCGACATCATGCCGAAGAGTCACTCCGGCGATCGGAAGCCCAACTGAAAGAGAAAGCAGACGAGTTAGAGCAAACCCTGCAAGCCCTGCGGCATACTCAAACACAGATGATTCAGGCAGAGAAAATGTCAGGTCTGGGTCAGCTCGTCGCCGGGATTGCCCATGAAATCAACAATCCGGTCAGCTTTATTCACGGCAACCTCAGCCCTGTGTGGGACTACACACAACACTTATTGACCCTGCTCGAACTCTACCAAACCCAATTCCCCACACCCAACACAAAAATTCAGGCGTTGATTGCCGACATCGACCTAGAGTTTGTTAAAGAAGATTTGCCCAAGGTGCTGGCTTCGATGAAAACAGGCACCGAGCGTATCCGAGAAATTGTCCTGTCGCTCCGCAACTTCTCACGGTTGGATGAAGCTGACATGAAAGCAGTCGATTTGCATCAAGGTATTGATAGTACCCTGGTAATTTTGGGTAATCGACTCAGGGCAAAACAACCTGAAATCGAAATTATGAAGCATTACGGCAATTTACCCCTGGTGGAATGCTATGCCGGACAACTCAATCAGGTCTTTATGAATGTGTTGAATAATGCGATTGATGCATTAGAAGAAAAGCGACCAAGTGGTGCGCCACGCTTCGCGATCGATGCCGTAGAAGCATCCAGGTTAGATCACCCATCTACTGGCAATCAGCGCCCTGAAGTTCATCACCCTTGCATTCATATCAGCACTCAACTAATCGATGCTGATTACGTTGAAATCCGTGTGGCTGATAACGGTCTTGGCATGACAGAAGCAGTATGTCAAAGAGTGTTTGATCCATTCTTTACGACCAAACCTATCGGGAAAGGAACCGGGATGGGGCTGTCGATTAGCTACCAAATCATCACCGAGAAACACAGTGGATCGCTTTCCTGTCAGTCAGAGCTTGGGCAAGGAACAAAATTTATCATCCAAATTCCGTTACGGCAGCAAAGTATGAACGATGTTGTGATTTAGATGCTAAATCGGCAGTGACAATTAAAGCCCTTTGGAACACAACTTGGTATTAAGCAACAGCAGGCACTTTTTCGGGCGGCTTGATTTCGTTCGAGAGCGGCTTACCTTGTTCAAATTCAGTGATGCTTTCCAAGGTGGTTTTGGAGATGGTGCCGATCGCTTCTTGGGTAAAAAACGCTTGATGCCCCGTCATAATGACGTTCGGAAAAGACAGCAGCCGATCGATCACGTCATCTTGAAGAATCTGACAAGATAAATCTTCAAAAAACAGATCGGATTCTTGCTCATAGACATCCAACCCTAATGCGCCGATTTTTTTAGCTCTTAACCCTGCAATCACGGCTTCCGTATCCACTAATCCGCCCCGACTGGTGTTGATGACCATGACACCGGGCTTCATTTGAGCGATCGCGTCCGCGTTGATCAAGTAATAATTTTCCGGCGTGAGGGGACAGTGGAGCGAAATTACATCCGACTGGCTAAACAATTCTGGCAGGGTGACATACTTGCCGCCCAGTTCGTTTTCAAAGGCTGGATTGGGATAGAGATCATAGCCGAGCAGCTTGCAGCCAAAGCCGTGACCCATAATTTTGGCAAAAATTTGACCAATTTTTCCGGTGCCAATGATGCCCACAGTGCGATTGTGCAAATCCACACCCATCAACCCATCTAGAGCGAAATTGCTGTCGCGGGTGCGGTTGTAAGCCCGATGAATTTTGCGATTGAGGCATTGCAGCAGCGCCACCGTATGTTCTGCCACCGAATAGGGCGAATAGACCGTCACCCGCACGACCTGGATGCCTAGTTCAGCCGCGACCTCTAAGTCCACATTGTTAAACCCGGTGCAGCGCAAGGCAATTAACCGAGTGCCTCCCGCCGCCAAAATTTTCAAGGTGTCGGCGGTGGCATCGTCATTCACAAAAATGCACACTGCCGCACATCCAGCCGCAAGCGCAGCGGTCGCAGGATTCAAGGGAGTTTCATGAAAAATCAGTTCATGCCCATAGGGAACGTTGGCATCTGTAAGAAATTGGCGATCGTAAGACTTGGTGCTAAAAACGGCAACTTTCATAGCGAAATAAATCTCTTAGCGAAGAAAGCATTGCTCCAAAACTTATCCTATTCAGGTATTTTTTGCAGTGTCGTCCACCTCACCGGATCAACATTTTTGCGGCGATCGCGCTCCAGGGAGGGTGATAAATTTGCAGTCCACCGGGTTACAAGCAGGTCTTGAATAAAGGTATTGTCAAGGTAGGGTGCGATCGCAAGACATTGCAGCACCCTCAGCGACGCTTGAGTGAGTTACGACATAGTTGATCAGATTAAGCGCAATCAGCCCCATTTATTGACCCGATCATGACGAAACAGCGAGTTCTTTCTGGAGTTCAGCCAACGGGCAACCTCCACTTGGGTAATTATTTAGGAGCCATTCGTAACTGGGTAGAAGGGCAAAGCCAGTACGACAATTTTTTCTGTGTGGTCGATCTGCACGCCATCACCGTGCCTCACAATCCCAAAACCCTAGCCACCGATACGTTGAATATTGCAGCACTCTATCTTGCCTGTGGCATTGATTTGCAGCACTCGACAATCTTCGTGCAATCCCACGTTTCTGCTCACAGTGAACTGACCTGGTTACTAAACTGCATCACCCCGCTCAACTGGCTGCAAGACATGATTCAGTTCAAAGAAAAAGCGGTGAAGCAGGGGCAAAATGTTGGTGTGGGTCTGTTAGATTACCCGGTGTTAATGGCAGCAGACATTTTGCTGTATAACGCCGATAAAGTGCCTGTGGGCGAAGACCAAAAGCAGCATATTGAATTGACTCGCGATATTGTCGATCGCTTCAATCATCAGTTTGGTCAGGGGCAGGCTGTGCTCAAATCACCAGCTCCACTGATTTTGGCAGAAGGCGCACGGGTCATGAGCTTAACCGATGGCACCAAAAAAATGTCTAAGTCTGATCCGTCTGACCTGAGCAGAATCAACCTGCTTGATCCGCCAGACTTGATTCAAACCAAGATCAAAAAATGTAAAACCGATCCGGTGAAAGGTTTGATATTCGGCGATCCAGAGCGTCCAGAATGCAATAATTTGCTGACACTTTATCAGTTGATGTCGGGCAAATCCAAAGAAGAGGTGGCGGCAGAGTGCGCGGAGATGGGCTGGGGACAGTTCAAACCCTTGTTAACCGAAACCGCGATCGCCCATCTCAAACCCATCCAAGATAAGTACCACGAGATTATCAACGATCAGGGCTACTTAGAATCGGTGCTGCGGGATGGGAAGGAAAAAGCCAGCGAGATCGCCAATCAAACCCTGCTCAAAACCAAACAGGCTCTTGGCTTTTCCCTACCGCTTTAGTCAGAGCGTAAGAGCGTAGCATTCGGCAGTCAGTCTACGATTGAGTCGTTAGAGATTGCCCAAATGCTACGCCCCTTCCAATAAGAATTTTCTGATACTGCTTACGACGGGTAAAGGAGCCGCTACGCTGATAGAAGCGATCGATTTCGCACAGTCTTACCGTATTACATCAATGCTTAGTCCATCTTTTCCATCTTTTCATCAGGCAATTCAGTCCGGTGAGTTTCTGATTACGGCAGAGGTTACCCCACCCAAAGGAGGCGACCCATCGCACATGTTGGCTATGGCAAACCTTTTGAAGGGGCGCGTGCATGGGGTGAATGTGACCGATGGCAGTCGGGCAGTGCTGCGGATGTCGTCGCTGGCTGCATCGGTGATTTTACAGCAGCATGGTGTGGAGGCAGTTTGTCAGGTTGCCTGTCGCGATCGCAATGCGATCGGGCTACAAGCCGACTTGATGGGCGCTCACGCCTTGGGCATCCGCAACATTTTGGCACTCACGGGAGATCCGGTGAAAGCCGGTGATCATCCCAATGCTCGCTCTGTGTTTGAACTCGAATCGGTGCGCTTACTCACGCTCATTCACAAGCTGAATGGTGGCATAGATTTTAACGATAAGCCGATGCCCGATGGTGCAACCAATTTACTCGTTGGCGCTGCGGTTGATCCTCAGTGCGGCAGTTGGTCAGGTTTACAACGCCGATTTGAGCGCAAGCTTGCGGCTGGGGCGCAGTTTTTTCAGA
The DNA here is from genome assembly GCA_003249025.1 of Leptolyngbya sp. GTDB lineage: Bacteria > Cyanobacteriota > Cyanobacteriia > Leptolyngbyales > Leptolyngbyaceae > ULC077BIN1. The sequence continues at coordinate 4,819 of QBMH01000138.1, forward strand.
GCCAGTTAATTTCCGATTTCGATCGCCTAGAAAAATTTATGACCCAAATTGCGGTTGGTTCCAACAAACCAGTTTTGGCGGGTATCTTTCTGCTCAAATCAGCCAAGAATGCTCAGTTCATCAACCGCTGTGTTCCGGGTGTTCACATTCCTGACGAAATCATCGATCGCCTAGGTGCCGCTGCCGACCCATTGCACGAAGGCGTGGTCATTGCTGCTGAACAGGTGCGGCTGGCGCGTGAACTTTGTCAAGGTGTTCACATGATGGCAGTCAAACGCGAAGATTTAATTCCGCAAATCCTTGATCTGGCAGGGATTCCACCGTTGGAACAGAGCAGAGATCAGGAGTTGGACATCAGGAGTTAATAAATATATCCCTAGACTGAATGCAAAAATCTGCCTGCGGATCTCCCGTAATAAAAGCAGTGAAACAGTACAAAAGATGAATCACAATTGTTATTTAATTGATGGTTCACAACTTTTTGTCTCCCCCCAAGGGAGGTAAATTATCATCGAAAACTATCTTTTTTATGGGTGGGAAAATTTAGTCAAAGAACGTCTTTTTGATAAATTCCTAATTTTGTCAATGTAAGCCGCTTTTTAAGTGAGAAAGTTAGTGATCTATTAGTTTTCATCTAAATATCTAAGTTTATTTGTATGGACTTATGGATATAGGTTTGAGCGCTTGAAATAAAGCAGCGATCGCAGATTCAACCCTCCTATTGACAAGCTTTCTTGATAAGTTAGAAGACCCTTGTTGAAGGCTGATTTTAGCGTGTTACATTATCAATACTGCTCGTTATTGAAAACGTTGGGTACATTCAAGAGAGGAAAAAATGTCCGAAATTCAAACTCCCATTCGTGCTTTTGATCAGGTTGTTGATAATCCGGTCTTGTTTGAACGCTCTGTTACAACTCCCATTCTTGAAGGGATGAATCTTGCCCTAGCAAGCTTTCAAGCACTTTATCTGCAATATCAAAAGCATCATTTTGTCGTTGAAGGCGCTGAGTTCTACTCTTTGCACGAGTTTTTTGCCGAAAGCTATGGACAGGTACAAGGCTATGTTCACAAGATTGGCGAACGCTTAAATGGCTTGGGCGGCGTTCCAGTTGCTAGTTTTACCAAGCTTGCCGAATTGTGCTGCTTTACGCCAGAACCGGATGGTGAATATGCTTGCCGTCAAATGGTGGAACATGATTTGCAAGCGGAACAAGCGGTGATTAATTTGCTGCGTCGTCAAGCTGGACAGGCAGAAAGTTTGGGCGATCGCGCGACTCGCTTGCTCTACGAACAAATTTTGTTGGAAACGGAAGATCGTGCCTTTCATCTAGCGCATTTCTTGGCGAAAGATAGCCTGACTTTCGCTTACGTCGCTACCAATAATTAAGGTTGAATTCAAGCTTGAGCAGTTTAGGTGATCGATTCACTTGATTTCTGATTGCTATATTCTCCATTCCCAGGTGTCTTTTAGGCACCTTTTTTGATTACTTGACTGTTGTCACTTCTACAGAGTTTTGTAAGATAAAGCCATAAGATTTATTGAGTCAATCCCCTTGAATCCTTTGATTGATCCGTCCTGTCTATCTGTTTATATTCTGATTTTCCATGGCAGTTCCGATCCGCGATCGCGTTTTGCCTCAGAAGCCTTGACGAGCCGTTTTCGCGATCAGGTCTCTTCCACTCGACAAGCCGGTTGGGTCGCTGACAACTCTCCAATTTCGATAAGGTCAGATGGGCTATTGTCATTGAAGCAAGAAGCATCCTCGACCCTAGAAGCCGTAGAGCCATGCGATCGCGAACAGCCCTCGGTTTATGCTGCTTACTTAGAATGTCATCCACTGCCATTACATCAGCAAATTGAACAGATCGCTCAACAGGTTCAAGCCGCAAATCCGCTCAAGAAACTCTCTCTGCGGTTGATTCCAGTTTTTTTGCTGCCTGGAGTGCATGTGCGAGAAGATATTCCGGCTGAAATTGCCCAAGCTCAGCAATTATTAGGAAACTCGGTAACCCTGGAAGTGACCGCTCATCTAGGTTCTCATGCTGGTTTACGACCGTTACTTAATGAACGCCTGTCGCCCCTACCGCTATCAGCCTGGATTTTAATCGCTCATGGCAGTCGGCGTTCGGATGCCAATCAACCGATCGCAGCCCTTGCGAATGATCTCGGTGTCACCGTTGCCTATTGGTCTGTTACACCCAATTTAGAGTCGCGCCTACAAGAATCTGTTCGCTCAGGCTGCAAAAACATTAGCATCTTGCCTTTTTTCTTGTTCCATGGCGGCATCACTGACGCGATCGCCCGATCCATCAGCCAGTTTTCCCAGCAGTACCCCACCCTCACAATTACCCTCACCGACCCACTGGATGCTAGCCCCGGACTGGTCGATTTGCTGGTCGATTTAGCGAACCCATGACGAAGGGCGATCGACAATTGATTCTCTCTTTACCTCTCAACCTTTTTGCTCTAAAACTCTGTATTTCATCTCTCGCACCCCGCACTCCGAACTTCTCCTGACCCCTGACTCCTTTTCCCTGCTATGACTCAACTCGGCAAAGTCTATCTCGTTGGCGCTGGACCCGGTGATCCCGGCTTAATGACCCTTAAAGGAAAAGCCCTTTTAGAGTGTGCCGATGTTGTGGTCTACGATGCGCTGGTCAGCCCACAAATTTTAGAAATGATTAATCCAAAAGCGGAGCAAATTAACGCCGGAAAGCGCAAAGGAATGCATTCTTTGGTGCAGGAAGATACGACTCAATTATTAGTGAGCAAGGCACAAGAGGGCGGCTGTGTTGTGCGCTTGAAGGGTGGCGATCCGTTTATCTTTGGGCGAGGGGGCGAGGAGATGGAAGAGTTAGTGGCAGCCGGAGTGCCAGTAGAAGTAGTGCCGGGGATCACCTCTGGGATTGCAGCTCCTGCCTATGCAGGCATTCCCCTCACCCATCGCAACTATAGTTCTTCAGTCACGTTTGTGACCGGGCATGAAGGGGCTGGAAAGTATCGTCCGGCTGTGAATTGGCACGCGATCGCCCATGGTTCCGAAACCATCGTCATTTACATGGGCATTCACAATCTTTCTTATATTATTGGGCAACTATTAGCCGCAAGGTTAAGCGTCATGACCCCCATCGCCCTGATTCGTTGGGGCACTCGCCCAGAGCAGGCAGAACTCAGCGGCACTCTTGGAACCATTGTGCAACAGGTAGAAGCAACGGGGTTTTCGGCTCCCGCGATCGCGGTGATTGGGCAAGTCGTCAACCTTCACGCAATTTTGGCAGATTGTAGACCGCCCCAATCTATCTAGTTCGCAAAGTCAATCAGTTCCTCTTCGGCAGGGTCAAACGCACGCCAGCCAGTCGCTTGACAGATCGAGCGAATCACGCCCATAACCACTGCATCATCCCCTGTATAAACATCCAAACCTAGCATCAAGATTGGCTCATCGTCTGGAATATAAAACTCTAAATGACACTGCTCACTCACAACACCCCCTCGATCAGGATGGGTTGGATTGACTGGAAACTTCCAATCTGGACAGGTTTTGGACAATACGGACAAGACTTCTGATCTGCGTCCTAAGGGAAGCATGTCTGCATTGGTGACCCCTTCAAACGAGGTGATAGTCTTAGAAATGTTGATAAGATCGATTTGCCGAGTCATGGATCACAGTGATGAGCGTTTGTTCGGAGCCGAGGACATTAATTTAGAGTAGTAGTTCTAGTAGGTAAAGCTTCAGAAGTCAGATTTACTGGCAATTGGGAGTGATACCCAATCCTAGAAACTCTCTAATCCGAGTGTAAGATTAATCCTACCCAGTCACTCTGTAAGTTTTCTAACTAAATTCCTACTAAAAATTCCACCTAAAATGATTGTCCCTGAATGAGTGTATCTGGTTAGAGAAGAAGTTGCCCGCACAAATTGAATTACACGTTGAAGAAGAAGATGCTGGAGAACGGCTCGATGCGTTTCTGGCAGAGCAGTTGGTGGATTTGTCGCGATCGCGTGTACAAAAACTTATTATTCAGCAACAGGTCAGCCTTAACGGTGAGATTTGTCTTTCCAAGAAAGAATTGGTGCAAGTTGGCGATCGCATCCATCTCACCATTCCCGATGCAGAGCCACTCAACCTTCAGCCCGAAGAAATTCCCCTAGATATTTTGTATGAAGATGCAGAACTGCTGATCGTGAATAAGCCGGCGGGATTGGTCGTGCATCCAGCCCCTGGACATTCGAGCGGCACTTTGGTGAATGCGCTACTGTGGCATTGTCGCACTGACGGCATCAGCACCCTGTCGGGCATTGGCGGCATTCAGCGTCCCGGCATTGTGCATCGGTTAGACAAAGATACGACCGGGGCGATCGCCATTGCCAAAAGCGATCGCGCTCATACTCACCTACAGCAGCAATTTCAGCAAAAAACCGCCCGGCGAGACTATTGGGGCATCGTTTACGGCGCACCCAAAACGGAAAGCGGCACGGTGAATGCAGCCATTGGGCGACATGCAGGCGATCGTCAAAAAATGGCGATCGTTGCCGAGGCGGATGGCGGACGGACTGCAATCACCCATTGGCAAGTGAAAGAACGGGTTGGCAACTACACGCTGATCAACTTTGAGCTAGAAACAGGGCGGACTCATCAGATCCGAGTGCATACTGCTCATATGGGACATCCAATCGTCGGCGACTCGGTTTATGGGTCTGGGCGTTCTGTGGGGGTTAATTTGCCAGGTCAGGCGCTCCATGCCTGGAGATTGCGACTACAGCATCCCGTGTCAAACAAGTGTGTAGAGGCGATCGCCCCCCCGCCAGTTTCCTTCACAACGCTACTCGAAGTGCTGCGAAAGCGCCGATGACGGTATAGGGTGCGAAGTACGGAGGGTGAAATGAGGGGTTTTAAGTTCGCCACTCGTCATTCGCCATTTTCCCTGGTCTACTGAGGTTTTAGCAGCGTCACTTTAAGGGTAAAGTTTCCCGCAGAAACCTCACCAAACGATCGCACCCGAATGGAGTAAGTGCCCGTTTTGGTAATGCGAGTAAACAGCAACGAATTGGTAGTGCCGTCGGGTCCATCATCATTTTCGGCAACCGTAGTGCCATCGCTGGCAAGCAGATAGACAATGGTATCAAAGTTCTCAGATGCTAAGTCGATCGCCAGTTGGCTACCGGCTTGAAGGGATACCACATAATCACGGGCAAAACCGCCCTGTCCGGTGGGAATGTCTTTAGTAGAGAGCTTATCGACAACGTTTTTGCCCGGTGTTAGTGGGATCGGCGTATAAACGGCGATTTGGGCGCTTGCACTGAATGGATTGGCACTCATCAACAAGCAGGCGATCGGGAGGGCAAAAGTAGAGGAAAAAACAGCAAAAAAGCGCGACATGAAAATTTCTCAGTGGCGAAATATAAGTAGTTTCCTTATTATGGCTCAGGGACTTAAGAATTCACTTTGTCGATTGGTTGATCTGCGCGAGTGCTGCTTCTAAATCTGATAGCTGCACTGCACCGGGGAGGGGTTGCCCATTCATCACAAAAAACGGAGTGCCCTCAACGCCTAATTTTTCCGCTATTTCCAAATCCTGGTTGATGGCGGTTGCTGCTGCACTACTGGTGCGATCGCGCTCAAACTTCGCCAGATCTAGCCCCAAGGATTTTGCCGTCGATTGATACAACGCCTCGCCCAGTTGCTTTTGGTTGGTAAACAGCGCATCGTGAAACTGCCAAAATTTGCCTTGCTGTCCGGCTGCCCACGCTGCTTTAGCCGCAGGCAGAGCCTCTGCATGGATGGAAGCCAGCGGCAAATGTTTATAGGTGAGCGTCACGGTATCGCTATGTTTTGCCATAAATTCTTTCAGCGTATCGTGGGCTTTGGCACAGTAGGGACACTGAAAATCGGAGAACTCTATCAACAGCACTTTGCCATTTTTTGCGCCCTTGGTCGGCGAGGCTCCAATCACAGCTTTCGAGTCCGCTTTGATCTGCTGCAAAAAAGATTGCTGGGCTTTTTGCTGGGCTTCTTGCTGCTTTTTTTGGTAAGCCTGAACCGTCTCCAAAATCGCTTCTGGGTTCTCCCGAATTATTTGCAGAACCTGATCGCGCAATTGGGGATTAATTTCACTCCCGCCAGCTTCTGCGGGCAGCCAGCGATTAATCACAACAATGCACACTACCGCCAGTAGTAATCCTGGTAACCGCTGAAACCTAATGAGTTTTCTGAACTTTACTATTAGCTGTTTCCAAAACTGATTGCGACTCATATAGTCTCCTCACGCTTGACTCCTTGCGATCGCCCCCATTCTGCCACAGGGATTCTATTGTTGGGGTTGTTGAATAAGAGAGATCGCTCTAACCCTCTCCCATCAACGCTTCCAGTGAATGCCTAAGTCAAAAGTAGCGACTAACCTGATTTGAACGAATAGAATGAGAAAAACAATTTCTCCCACGAGTAAACCATGCCAGACGACTTTATTTGGATTGTGACGGGCGATCGCCCCGAAGCCGCACCGGGAGAAAAAGGACTTTTGGACAAAATCGGTTTGAGACAAGTTCCGGTTGAGCCAGCCAAATTGGAAGCCGAATGGAACAAAATGCTGCGAGTGGTGGGAAAACTTTTAGCGCAAGCAGAGCAACAGGTTGGCAGTGAATCTGACCTGAAATTGGATGAAGTGACGCTGGCGGTAGAAATCAACAGTAAAGGACAAGTGAGCTTGATGGGAGTCGGTGGCGTGGAAGCTTCTGGAAAAGGAGCAATTACGTTGAAATTTAAGCGGGTAGAGTCCAAGTAGCATGACAAACTGGGCTGTTATTGTTGGTATTAATCACTATGCACACCTTTCACCCCAAGAGCATCTGAAATTTGCCGTATCCGATGCGGAACGGGTGAAACGTTTTTTGTGTGACCAGGCTGGTTTCTCAGAAGATTTTGTCATTCTTTGTTCAGATACCTCCAAACCAATCAGAGATTTTAATACTCGTCCAGATAGTGTCAATCTTCGCAAGATTTTGCGGAAGCTTAGTGATCATCCTAATGCCCAGAATGCAGATCAAGCTTGGTTCTTTTTCAGTGGTCATGGATTGCTAGGAAAAGATAACCAGAACTACTTATTAACCAGTAATAGTGATCCAGAGGATTTAGAACACTCCGCAATTTCCGTTGAATTTGTCATTAAACAATTGATTCATTGCCAAGCCAAAAACACAGTGCTAGTCCTAGATATGTGCCGCAATCAAGCTCCTAGCGGCAGCAAAGGTGGCAGCGGATTTGATGAAGCCCAAATTGTGCAACAGGCTCAGCAAAACGGCATCATTACGATTTTTTCCTGTAGTCGGGGTGGAAAGTCCTATGAATTGCCTAATTTGCAGCAGGGCGCGTTTACTCATGCTTTTCTAGAAGGATTGCAGCAGCACACGATTTTGAAGCAGTTGGATAACTATTTACGGGATAAGGTCTATGCCCTGACTCAAGCCAACCAGCCTGCCCAAATTCCCCTGATTGTCCCCGAACCCGGTTGGAAATACGATCGCCCTCTATTGCCCCACTGCATCACCAAGAGAGATATTGAAACCCTGAAAAGTCAAGCTATTCACGCCTGGATCATTGAAAAAAATCTGGATCTAGCAGAGCAAGTCTGGGAACTCGTTAACGATTTAGCCACTGACCCACAAGACAAAAAACTGAGCCGTCAATCCCTTGTGAAAATTGCTCAAGAACGACAAGGATTTGCGTCAAAAGATAGTTCTCCTCAACCGAATTCTGAAACCAAAGCTAGCCTTCCATTTACGCTTGAGGGAATGGATGACTTGTTTGAGGACACTCCAACTTCTCCTAGAGAAAAGCCTGAATTTACGCTTGAGGCAATGGATGACTTGTTTGAGGACACTCCAACTTCTCCTACAGTTGCATCAATCGAACTAAACCAAGATGATCTCAGTAGCGAAAAAGGAATTGAATACCGCAACCTACGAGATTTACTGAAAGCAGGCAAGTGGAAAGAAGCTGACCAGGAAACTGCTGACCGAATGTGTGAAGCGATGGGACGGCAGCAAGAAGGCTGGTTAAGAGTACAAGATGTAAAAGCTTTTCCTTGTATTGACTTACAAACCATTGAACGACTGTGGCTAAAGTATAGTCAAGGCAAGTTTGGCTTTAGTGTACAAAGGAAAGTGTGGCAGGAGTGTGGCAGTCCGACTGAGACTGAGACATGGAAGATTTTTTGCGATCAAGTTGGCTGGCGTAAAGATGGTAAGTAGCTAGACAAAATTAATTACATAGTTTTCACCGAACTCTTTGAGCACTTTCTCCACATACTCGACTAAACTTTGCCAACTTCGATAAGCACTAATCTCAATCCACTCATACTTGATAAATCGCCAGAG
>QBMH01000139.1 GCA_003249025.1 Leptolyngbya sp.
CGCTCGGTTGAATAGATTCAAGCCCTCCCCATAGCGGGGAGGGCTTTTTAATGAAGAGGGTTCCATCTAAAATAAGAATATTTATGAAAAGCTTAAGGGAATTGTTTTGAATAAACCAGTTGATGAAGCGCTTTCAGACTCGGTGGCTAAACAGATTGGCAGTAAAGCTAAATCGCCGTTTGAGAATGCCTATAAGGCAGCTTTAATCACCAAAGATGTTACTTACGTGCAGGGGTTTTTAAGCTTTGAAGGACAGCCCTTCCGACCCACTGAACATAGTTGGATTGAGTTTAGCGATCGCATTGTTGATCCAAGCCTGTCTCATCTCGGCAAAAAAGCTGCGGATCTTTATTATTTTCCCGCTCAGTCATTGACCCTGAAGAAACTGAAAGCAGCGATCGAAGAAGCGAAAGAAGACTATCCAGAAGATCAGCCATTGCCAATCTATGGTTCTCAACCCTATGAATATTATGGAGATATCATGCTAGGTGGCAAGGAATATCTCGCTGCTTATGACGCTGCGATGGCAAAGTGCAAGGAACTAAATCAGCCCCAATTTAGAAACCGTAATTGAGTTTCAGCCTTAAAAAGAGGCAACTTCTAGCCACGTTCTGCCCTGCCTAAACTTGTGCATAACTTTGCGACATCTGCGGCTTTGCTCATGTTAGGGTGACGCTGATTAGTCAAGGGCTGACGCTATGGTTTTTAATTCAAGCAATGTAGAAATGCCAACTATTCTTGCGCTTGATTTTGATGGAGTCATTTGTGAGGGTCGGTTGGAATATTTTCAGTCGGGCTCGTACTTATTGCCAAGTTTGGGATTCTTTGAGCATGGAACCGCCAGCAGGGCTAAGCGATCGCTACAGACGCTTAGCTGCCGTAGTTGAAACCGATAGCGATATGGCGCTTTTAGTCAGAGCGTTGATGTTAGAGATTCCCGACGATGAAATTTTGGGAACCTGGTATACGTTAGCTGCACAGCTTTTGGCAAAAGACCAAGTAACGGAAGCCCAAGTTGTAGAGGCGTTTATTCAGGTTCACGATCGCTGGCGATCCAGCGATCTCGAAAGCTGGTTAGCCTGTCAGCCATTTTATCCCGGCATTTGCGATCGGCTGCTGAAGATTCTTGCCAGTTCTATGCAACTGGTAATTGTTACCAATCGATCGCAGCGTTTTGCTCAAGAACTCTTGCAGGTTCACGGAATTCCCTTGCCGGATGAGCAGGTTTTCGGCAAACAAGACCATCGCCCAAAATTCAAGGTACTACAACAGCTAAAAGTGTCTGGTAATGCCACGATTTGGTTTGTGGAAGACCACGTCAAAGCGCTACATATTGTAGAGCAACAACCCGATTTGCTGGATGTGCAGATGTTTTTGACCGACTGGGGCTTGAATACGCCAGCAGTGCGGGCATCAATTCAGGCAAATCCTCGAATTCACCTATTATCATTGCCCCAATTTTTGCAGGATTTCACCGCTTGGACGTGATGGCAGTTTTAGATGGAGAAAAATCGCCACTTCGCTGTCGATCAATGGCAGTGTGTAAGCCTGCTTCAAAGCGATCAGTAGCATCCTCCCACGTATAACCTACGGCAGTTCCATAGGCGAGATCGGACATCATTTTCCAGTCTGCCTCGGACAATTGACATATTGTTTGAATTGCAGCCGCCATATCAGTCGGATCTTCCGGTTTCACCAAAATGCCGCCGCCTTGCTCTAACAGTTCAGGTGCTACACCCGCAGGGGTGGCAATCACCGGAGTCCGACAAACCATTGCTTCTAAAATAGGCAATCCATAGCCCTCTCGCCGACTAGAAAATATCCACGCATCACACGCGGCATAAATTTCTCTAAGCTGACTATTAGAAGGACGATAGTGGTAGGTGATATTGGGCGGCAGCGGCTCACTGGGTGACTCTGAACCAAACCCAATCACTTGCAAATTAGCAACAGATTGGCTGGCAAGTTTAATTGCCTTCAAAGCAATATCGGTTCCCTTACTTTCTAGCAAACGGTAGTTAAAGCCAATGGTTGGGTTGGGCTGCTTGCTACGGGGCGATGCATAGAAGAGATCAAAGTCAACGGCATTGGGAACGAGGGTGACAGGAATGTTGCCACAGTACTCTGTGATCAGGTTATTCAGCCATTGAGCGATCGTGATGATGTGCAGCGGTAGCGACCAAGTCGGAACAATTTGTTCTAGCTCTTGACCCGGCGCTCCATAGTCTTGCATGAAGTAGGCTTTAGCACCTTTGCAGGGAGATAGCTGAGCTACCCAAGCGGCAGTCTCCCACCAAGTTGCAATCACCACATCGGCATCGGGCACATCCGTATCGGTAATAGGGCGGTAGCGCTCTAACACTTTGAGCGGAACTATGCTGTTATCAAAGTGGGAGGGTTCATCGTCGTTATAGGGAATCCAGCCCTTCCCCTTGAGTACCGATTTTGCCTGTTGTTTGAGAGTGGATAGAGGTTTTGGGGCAGAGACGATGAGTACATCATGTCCACGCTTTTTAAGCCGCTCTGCATAAATTGCAATCACTCGAATTCCACCAGACAGATCAGCATGGGGAATAATGAACGTAATCTTCATAGATTGGATAACCTAAATAATTGAGCGATGAAAGTTTTGAGTGGCTCCCTGAAACTCTGTGACTAGATTAACTTAGTCTTCTTGCCTAAGTCCTTCAGTAATTTCTCGTATTCGTTTGGGTAGATGGTTTTTTAATCAGTGGTGTCCAAGTGATCAAGCCTCGCTGATTCCGCACTGGATCAGCACTGGGGCGATCGCTGAAGTTTAAGTAAGTGTCACCCTATATCTTTTCTCCAGCGCTTATACTATAAGATTCTCGGACTTTTTCGGTTTAGGTTTATGAAAGCTGCACAAAAAACACCGCTTCAGGTTGCATCCACCACAGATCAGATCGTAACGTTGGGGGACTATGCCCATTCTGTGATTAGTGAGCAATACCGCAGCATATTCAAATATGAAAAAAAAGTTTTAGCTGACAACGATCCAGAAGATTTGCATCATATGCGGGTGGGAACGCGCAAATTGCGAACCGCGTTGCAAGTGTTTGGGATGGCAGTTCAAATGCCTAAACACGCTGACTCAAAACGGGTAGGTTCCGTCGGCAAGGTGTTAGGGAAATTGCGTGATTTAGATGTGCAAATCGCCGCCTTAGAAGGCACCTATTTACCCTTGGTAGATGGGGTGGAAGAAGATTTGCTGCATGAGGCGCTGCAAGTGCTTTATAAACAGCGTCGGAAGGCTTTTGATGTGGTTGAACGCACACTGGCGCGATCGCGCTATCAGGACCTCAAAACCAGCTACCAACACTGGCTAGAAAACCCCAAATATACCTCTTTGGCAACACTGCCAATCATTCCTCTACTGCCCGATTTACTCAGTCCTCTACTTGCCGACCTACTGCTGCATCCGGGTTGGTTGATTCCAGCGAGCGGCTCCTCAGCAGCAGGTGGAGAAATTCTTCATGATTTGCGAAAAGCGTGTAAGCATGTTCGCTATCAGGCAGAGTTTTTTGTGCCCTTTTATAGTCAACCCTTTCAAGACTGGATTCAAGAGATCAAATCGCTGCAAGATAATCTGGGCAAACTGCAAGATAGCTATGTGTTGCAAGATCTTCTAAAGGAATATTTGCCAAAACGCGCTGAGATGCCATCATTGCAAGCGACAATTCACCAAACCCGCTTCGAGGCATTAGCAGATTGGGATAGGGTACGGCAGCAATATCTTGATCCAGCATTCCGCAGTTACTTGCATCAAATGTTGCTGGAACCTGTTTTGCCAGTTGTTGAGCCGATTGCCACCCCAGATCCGGCACCAGCAAGCACTCATAAACGTGCCGCTGCTAAAAAAGTTTCTAAAACTACGACCAAAACAAGTGCAGTTCGTAAGCAGTAACCTTTGCTCGTTTGGTGGGTTATCCCTAGAATAGTGAAAGCGTTCTGTAAAGTTTTGAGTGGATCATCAAGCTTTCCCGTCCGCTCTGGATTCTAAGTCGTAAGCAGGCTATTTTAGCTAACTTTTTATGAGTACTGATAATTTGAATTTTTTGGACGATGGTGCGTCGATCGCGTCAACCGTGAGCCAATTGCATCACTACTTTAAAACAGCCCACTCTCGTTATAAGTTGAAGCAGGGTAACCTGTTAAATAGAGTGCATGTAGATGCTCAAGAAACTGCCCAAGTTCAAGAAAATGTCCAACACTTAGAAGAAGTGATTGCTTTGTTTGGCATCTTAACCGATTCGCTGTCGGTAGCGAACCGGGTGCTGCACTCTGAAGCGATCGCCCAAATTATTGGTGCCGATGCCGATGTTTATCAAATTCATCTAGAAGATGACGCAGAACATGCGGCTGAACGTGATGCAGCTCAGCGTAAAGTTGCCAAACGAAATAAAGAGTAAATCCTTGGATTAATTCTTTTCTAACTTTTTCAAGTGTGCCAGTTTAGCGGAGACAAGTGGGCTAATTTTAGCGGCACGAGTGAGTAAATACACCGATGGGCTTATTGAGGAATGGGTCGTGAGTTATAGAGGGGGAAATAAACTGTAAGCGCTGGAATAGTGCTGAATGGGGAGGCTATGAACAAGTACTTCCACCTGAGATTTTGCGCTATATCGGTAAAGACGAGGATGAAGCCCGTTGGAAAGAATCATTTCGGAAAACGCAAAATAATTTTGTTGCGGCTGCCCGATGGGCAAAACACGAGATCGCTGCTGGGGGGCTTAAAAGCGAGATGCATTACGAGCATCTATGAAGTCGGTAACGCTGCCGTAGATCGCGCCAAACCTCGTCCTTATGGGACGCTACCCAATTTACCCGCGACATGGAACGCTCCTACGAGCAGTGTGGGAGAATCGTTAGGATGCTCAACAGGATGCGATCGCTTTTTAGTGGCGTTGTTGCTGTAAGGGAATCTCTTGAGTCAGCAAGGGATTGTTCAGTGGTTGTCTAGAAGCGACAAACACGGCGCGGGTAAAGGCAGCGGTACTGAGTGGGTTCGTCCAATCCAACGGGAACTCTTCATGATTGGGCTGGGTGAGCGGCAGATAAACGTGGGGAAAATGCTGTTTCAATCGATTCACAATCCAACGCCGAGTTGGACGACAACCCTGTCCTGAGACACTTTGAGTAGGGGAATCAGCAAATTCGCTACATAGGTTGATTAATTCATCTTCACCGAAGGATACACAGGTTTCTAGCAGCAATAAGTGCTGACAATGAGTCGCCATGAATGCAATTCCGGTTTCTGGTTGGTGCAGATGGTAAAGTAAGCCATAGCAATAAACAATATCAAATTGTCCATTGAACTCTGGATCGGGTTCGTTCAAGTCTAAGTGCTTAATCGGTAAGTTTGGATAGCGCTGCTGAAGAATTAGCAAGTTGTCTGATCTTCCTTCGGTACTGGTTACTTGGCATTGTCTATCGAGAAAGAAACTGGTGTGATCTCCAATGCCTGCACCGACTTCAAGCACCGTTTGCTCTGCAATTTCTAATCCTAAACTTGCTAAATGCTCTAGTCGTCGCTGATTATGCCGTAAGTAATAATCTGTATGAAATGATTCAATCGGTGGATCAAAGCGAAGTTTGGTCATTGAAGATTGAGTAGGAAAGCAAAAATCTGAAATTGGCTGGGTCAGAAAATTTTGCAGCCGTTGAACCGTGGGAAGCGATTCTAATCCGGCTTGTACCAGTTCAGGAACGTTGGCAAAATTGCTGACTAATAGGTCTGCGAAGTTGAAGCGGCGATCGCCCTCGCCATAGTTCACAGTCAGAAATTCTAACAGTTCAATTTCATAATCTGTAAATTCTAGAACATCGGCAATACAGGCAAGTTTAAAGAGTTGTTCTGGTTGTTTAAAGTAAGCTGGACAGTTGTCCTGAAGTGGATCACGCAGATAAATTGCATCTGCCCACAACACTTGTCCCGGATGGCGCGTGGAGAACAGGCTAGAGCGAAAACGCCGTGCCATCGGTTCCAATTCAAATAGGACAAATCCCTTTTTCCTCAAGTAGCTATCCACATCGGCAAATAGGGGCTGATTGAGATATAGCTCAGAAAATTCCACCTCAATCTGAATCGCAAACACGCTGCGATCTAGCAAGTTAGAAGCGCCTTCCAACACTTGCAAGTCGGCTCCTTGCACATCAATTTGCAGGAAATCAATTTCTGCAATACCTTCTTCCTGACAAATCGCATCTAATGTGGTTGTTTCTATTTCAATTGAAAAATCCGACCCTGCCATTTCTGGTAAGTCAAGAAAGCGGTTCAGATAAGGATCATTGGGAGGATAAAGGGAGCTACAAATTGGGCTATTGGTCACATATAAAGTCGCCTCGCCAATTTTATTTGCCAGGGCATAAGGAAGATGCTTTTCTTTCCAGTTCACCTGTCTAGCTTCAATGTCAACATTGGCAACCTCGCAAGCATCGGCATCGGCATCGAAACCATAAATAGTCAGGTTTGGCGCAAATAATTCCCAATCTTGGCTGCCATAATCATGGGCATCTGTGAGCTTGCGTGAGCCAACGCTGCAAATGGTCATGGAAACGGACTCTAGATAGTCCTTTTCTTTCAATTCAGGCAACAAAAAAGTCATCTAAACTCTCCGATAAATAGGAACCAGCAACGCGGCGATTTACTGAGCGGGAAGGGCAATAATGTTGAGATTGCCCTGAAGTTCTGCAAGAGAAGATAACGGAATGAGTTGCTTCACAAAGGGCTGATAGCGAAATAATTGATAGCCATTTTCGATGAGAAATTCCGCTACAGGCAAGTTGCTGCCCTGTTTCCCCGCGATATTTTCATACAGAATAATTGGAGAGTGTTGCTTCAGCAGGCGATCGCTGCCTTGCAGCACTTGCAGTTCATGTCCTTCCGCATCAATTTTGAGCAAATCAACCCGCTGTAGGTCTTCCTGCTCCATCAAAGTATCCAGTGTAAAACAGGGAACGGCTTCGGTGGCGGTGGCAGACGCATCTGATTCTAATTCTGTCATTACCTGGTTCATTTCGCTGGCACTGTAGAGCGCCAGATGAGCGGTGCCATTGCGATCACTGGCGGCTCCCCGGCAAATGGTCACCCAATCCAGGTGATTAACCCGGCGAGTTTCTGCCAAACAATCTACACAGCCAGAAAAGGGTTCTACTGCCAGCACTCGCCCCGTCACTCCGACCCGCTGTGCTGCGCTGAAGGTATACACGCCCACATTCGCTCCCACATCAATTACCGTCATTCCCGGCTGAGCCTGATCGCGCCAGAACTCCATCTCTGCTTCAAACCAATCTCCTTCCGCCAATAATACCCCCGTCACCACGCTACGAAAGCTCGGCTCCACCGCAAGCGCCAAGGTTGGCTCGAACGGAACGTAGGTAAACTGGCTAGAATCTGCCAGGTGAATCCATTGCCACTCTGGTGTATTAGTGTCTGGCGGTTTTAGAGCTTGTGCTGTCTCTTTCCAATAATTTGACTGCTCTGGCTGATCTAAATCTCGATAGGCTAGATAAAGCGCTTGCAAAAATAAGGGATTGTGGGGCTGCTGCTGTTGGGCACGATGTAGAAATAGCACTCCTTCCCAGCGACTATTCATCAGGCTAGAGATGCCTAATTTGTGTTGCAGGAATGCTGACTGCGGAAATAGAGCGATCGCCAATTGCAAAAAACGTAGCCCAACTGCGTTGTAAAACACAAACTGCGCTTGCTGCAAAATCTCTGCCAGCAGCAGCAAACTTTGGTCATCGCCAGCCCTTGGGTTTAAAAGTTCGCTTAGCAGATCGTGGTGCGCTTTTGGTTGGGCATACCATTGCAGCGGCAAGTAGATTAAACCTGGAGGACTAGCTTCATGGGTATGGAAAGATTGCAACCCACCCATGAAGCTAGAAAATGCTTGCTGGATGGCTTCGTCTCTTGCTCCTAGGAGGCTTTGAGTGATTGCTAAATGAGCCGCACACAGCGGATGGCTAGCGGCACCCTCACTTAAGGCCGCGATCGCCAATTCTAGATACATTTCACGAGTGACGCGATCAGGGCTATTTTCAGCTTCGACCAATGCCACCACCGCATAATTGTTCAAATCTAGCGGCGACTGAGGCTCTTCCCAGTGGGTAGCTTCCAGCAATTGGTGAACACGAGCCATTGTTTCCTCAGTCAGCTCAAAACCGCTACGTTGCAGATAGTACCAATAGGAAGTGGTGTAGGATGAAGATTCCATTCAAAGACTCTATGGGTGCCGAACCCTATCAGTTTGCCCAAAGAACGTTAAATTTAAATCGCTCTCTCACGTTTCATCACATTCTGCAAAATTTCGCTTCCTTTTTGTCGAATGTGACATTATTAAAGCCGAATATCGTTCTGTGAACGAAACATCGCTTGCATTTTAATGGTTGACCGTCTTACTGTGGCTATTTCGACCGAATTATTATGGGCGCTGATTGGCTTGCTTCTCACGATTGGTGGCACTTTTCTGCCAGCCTCAGTCGCAGTCCCTAGCCGCGATTGGGGGCACCAAGCCATTCAAATGCACGCCTTGGGCATCACCTACCAGTTTGGGGCGGGGTTGCTGGTGGGCTGTGTCGCGGGCAAAAATCCGGCAACCTTGTCTCAAGTCGCTTACGTGCTTTTGGGACTAACGCCTTGGTTTCCCGTTTTTTCAAAGGGCGGCGGCTTGGGATATTTAGCAGAACCCAGCTTCGGCTACATTTTGGGGTTTATTCCAGGTGCTTGGATCTGTGGCTATTTGGCGTTCAAAGCGGTTCCCAAATTAGAAGTACTCCTGATTAGCTGCCTCACAGGATTGCTGAGTATTCACATCACTGGATTATTGTATTTAGGGGGACTGCGGCTGTTGGGGGTGGTCAACTCGGTAGATTTTATCCAGTTATTGCTAAAATTTTCAGTGGAAGCGCTGCCGGGTCAGTTTGCGGTGGTGTGTGCGGTGACGATTTTAGCCTATGGATTGCGGCATTTGCTATTTTACTAAGCCCTAAACCAGCATTATTTTCAGGATTAGTGCATTATGGCTAGCGCCTAACACACCCTACCTGCTTTTATCCCCCGTAGAGACATGCCATTTCGCGTTTTTACCCACCTATAGCGATCGCTCTTTTTGACCTTTTTTGAATAGCTCAATGTTTTCTAAAAATCGCTTCTTTTGGTTTGCGGCTTTCGTGGGTTTGGTACTGGATCGCTTGAGTAAGTTTTGGGTAGTCTATACCTTTCCCCTCACTGATCCGCCGCAAACTTGGGCGTTAATCCCCAATGTGTTTCATTTTACTTATGTAGTAAACACGGGGGCAGCCTTCAGCTTTTTTAATCAGGGGGTCAGTTGGCTGCGCTGGCTCTCGTTGGGGGTCAGCATAGGTTTGCTGCTGTTAGCGTGGTTTGGACCCACCCTGAGCAAGTGGGAACAGCTTGGCTATGGCTTCATTTTGTCGGGAGCGTTGGGCAATGGCATTGATCGTTTCATCTTGGGACAAGTCGTTGATTTTTTGGACTTTCGCCTAATCCGATTTCCGGTGTTTAATCTGGCAGATACATTTATCAATGTTGGGATTGTGTGTCTGCTGATCAGCAGTTTTGCTCAATCCTCCCATTCCACAACCCGAAGGGATAAATCCTTGTGATGGAGACACTCAAGCACCCGTTTATTGGCATCATCATGGGCAGCGATTCAGATTTGCCGACGATGCAAGCAGCGATCGCAGTATGTGAAGAGTTTGGAGTGTTCTACGAAGTCAGTATCGTCTCTGCACATCGCACCCCAGAACGGATGGTGAGCTATGCCCAAACTGCCCATCAGCGCGGCTTGAAAGTGATCATTGCCGGGGCGGGAGGGGCAGCCCACTTACCGGGAATGGTTGCCGCTCTCACGCCGTTACCGGTGATCGGAGTGCCCGTTGCTAGTCGTCATTTGCAGGGCATCGACTCTCTCTACTCCATTGTACAAATGCCTGCCGGAATTCCCGTTGCCACCGTCGCGATCGGCAATGCCAAAAACGCCGGACTACTCGCCGTGCAAATCCTGGCAAGTCATGACCCCGCTTTACTAGAAAAAGTCCAGCAATACCGCCAAAGCCTAGAGCAAATGGTGATAGAAAAGCAGGCGAAGCTAGAACAGATGGGATACGAAAAGTATTTGGAGGAGATGTGAAGGGAATGCCGAATATCGAGCACCAACAATTAACTTTCGCACCTCGCCATTCGCACCTCGCCATTCGCACCTCGCCATTCGCACTTCGCCACTATCCTTGACTGGCTTCTAAAAGTTTCACCAACCCGGCTCGATTTTTCTGGGCTTTGATGTCGCTGGGGTTGATTTCCAATACTTTGTCAAAGCAGGAGATTGCACCTCGCAAGTCTCTCATGCTGTGCATCACACCGCCTCGATTGTTCCAAGCCCGGTGGTCATCAGGTCGTAGTTCCAACGCTTTATCGTAGCTGGCAATGGAGTCTTCTAGGCGATTGAGATTTTTCAGCGCTACACCTCGATTAAACCAGGCTTCATAGGAATCGGGGTTAAGGTCTAAAACCTGGTCATAGCTAGCGATCGCTCCCTCAAAATCTCCCAGTTTCATTTGAGAACCGCCCTGACCATACCAAGCTTCCCACTGCGTAGGTTGAAAAGAGACGACTTTTTGATAACCCTGAAGAGCCTCTTGAGAATGCCCCGCCTGTTTTTGCCCATTTGCCCAACGAAGCCACAGGTCACTATCATCATCTCGTTCCTCCAAGGCTTTGCTATAGCTGGCAAGGGCAGCTTCCCAGTCTCCCAATTCTTTCAGAGCATCTCCTCGAAAAACTAGCGCTTCGTAATAGGTAGGTTGTAGTTTCAACGCGGTATTAAAATGCTGAATCGCACCTTCATAGCGATGGGTGGCGTAGAGGCAATATCCTTGGCAAAACCAGATGTCTTCGGAATCTGGCTGACGCTCTAAAGCCGTGCGAAGATACCCGATCGCACCTTCGTATTGCTGCGTAGCATAAAGGGCTAAGCCCAAGCTATGATGAGCAGTCTCTAGATCCGGCTGCAATGCTAGGGCGGTTTGATAGCCCTGAATTGCGATGTCATAGTGCCCTAGCGAAAATGCTGCCCAGCCAAGATGGGAGTGAAGCACTGGATCGGTAGGATTTAGCTGAATCGCTTGTTCAAAAGCGGCGATCGCATCTGCGTAATGTCCTTGTTGGCTTAACTCTAATCCCTGTTGAAAAGCATTCCCAGCACCAGCCACATCAAGTTGAATTGTCTGACTCATGGGGACGACCTCTCTGCTTCCATAATCTCTGTCTGCTGCACCCAGAATACCCAGATTTTTAGACCACCTGACAATTGCTGACAAAATCTCCGTATAGCTACTGGAATTTAGGCTTTTTAACTATATTTCATGAATCTAGTCAGCAGAAGACTTTTCTTGGAAGCCCAAATCGCTAGGGTTGGCTCGGTTTCAGACCTAAGTATTTATTTTGCAAATGCAAAGTAACGATGAAGCTCTCATTTGCCTAATATTTTCATGCAAATATGTTGATATTTAAGTCAGTAAAAGGATCAAATGATTGACCTGACAGGCTGTCCTAGAAAGACTGTCTTAAAAGACAAACCCGAATGCTTGTCAGAGTAATTGGGTAGACGACCAAATCATACTTGCATTCACCTTGTATTTCAAAAAAACCATAAAAAGCATGAAAGCGATCGCCAATCAGCGTGTGTTGCCCGGAGTCAACAAAGTGCAGTCTACTTCATCTACTCCTTGGAACTCAAAAGTAACTCATTGGACTATTGCCGCTCCCTTCATTCATGATCTGGAGCGAGATGGACAATGGTTAGCCCCCTATGTGTTGGGCGATCGCCATTACTTCAATATTATTCCTCGTCCCAAGCCGCTCCGTTCTTGGCACCATCAATCATCCACATTTACAAACTATGCCGAGTGGTTAACTTATTTAACGCATGGCAAAAATGCTGCTCAATCGGCTGAAGGCGGAGTGATTACGGTCTTTCCGCAGCTTGCCAGTGCCGTTGGCATGTATCAACAGTTGTCTGGGAAGCATATTCCTGTCGTTGCGTGGCTGTTTAACGTAGGCACCTGCCACTCAGGGCTACGCCGCTGGGTAGCGCAATCAAGCTTGCAGCACATTGATCGGTTTGTGGTACATACCCGGCGTGAATGCGATATCTACAGTCAATGGCTAGGATTACCAAAAGAGCGATTTGTGTTTTTCCCTTACCAAGTGGCTGATATTCCCGTCATCTATGAGGAAAATACAACTCAACCGTTTATTGCGGCGATCGGGTCAGCCCATCGCGATTTTCCGACACTTTTTCAAGCTGTGAAAACGCTCAAGCTACCTACTGTGATTGCATCTGGTGTTCATGCACTGGCGGGTTTGCAACTGCCATCATGCGTGCAGGTTCCGCTCGGCATTGGGAAGCAAGACTGTTTGCAATTAGCACAAGAAGCCCGAATTAATATCGTGCCGATGAAAACGAATTCTCAAATCACGGCTGCTGGACAAGTCACCATTGTTGAAGCGATGCGGATGGGGCGAGCTGTGATTGCCTCTCGTTGCAATGGCGCTGAAGACTACATTACCCATGGGAAAACGGGTCTGCTGGTTGAACCCGGATCAACGTCAGCATTAATTCAGGAGATCGAGATGCTGTGGGATGATCCTCAACTACGAAACCAACTGGGTCAAAATGCCAGGAATTATGCCGCTCAGTACTGTTCTGATGAAGCAGCAGGTGCTGCACTCCAAAGTGTTTTAGATGATGTTGGACGGGTGACCTGACGATGAGTACGGAGTGCAGAGTGCGGAGTACCAAGTGTGAAGTCCGTACTCAAAACTCAAAATTTTCTTTGTTTACATACCCAGTTAGTTGACGTGATCTAGCATTTGCAAGCCGTGGATCAGAGAAGCTCCGCCTCGAATGGCTGTTGCAACATGAATCGCCTCGGTCATTTGTTCTAAATCTGCTTCGTGCTGTAAGCATTCCTTGCTATAGGCATCAATACAATAGGGACACTGCACGGTATGAGAAACGGCTAGTACGAGAGGGCGGAAGTTAGAGTACCCTTATTCTGTATCCTTCACTGAGACAAAAGCCTTGCCGAAATCTGCCCCTGCCGTCCTCCAGTTAGATGAGA
>QBMH01000013.1 GCA_003249025.1 Leptolyngbya sp.
ACTCGCCTTGGGCCACAATCTGACGAGCCACCCTGAAAATGAGCGAACCGTAAGTGTTGATACTTCACAGCATCAAACGGTGTCACAGATGGGCTGGGTTCAAAAAAACTGAGCTTCTCCTTTTTGGCAAACTCAATAAAGGCTTCTGCAATGCCGTCTTCCGTCAATCCTTCGTGGTTATACAGGTCATGATCCACCACCAAATGACCGTGTTCATCTTGCAAGAAATCGCCCTCGACCCCAACCACTCGTTGCACTGGAGAAGGCGGCATCAATTCGCTCAGTTCCTCCTCTTCGGGTGAAGTGGTAGACGAGGTAATCTTGCGCCAGATTTTGTCTCCAGAGTTATCCTTGCCCGACTTCCGCATCGTGGCAAAAAAGATGTTGTAGTCATCCTGGCGAGGGCAGAGTGCGCCTGCTTTGGGGTCGTCGTTCCACTTCTGCACCAACAGCACCGAAGTTTTTGTGCCTGTGTGCGGCTTAAAGGTGTTGCCGTGCAGCCCTACTACTGACAAAATTCGACATCGTTCCGCAATGAAATCTCGAATGTTTTTATCGGAGGAGTTGTTGAAGCGTCCTTGCGGTAGGACTATCGCCATTCGTCCTCCCGGTTTCAAAAAGTCTAGGTTGCGCTCAACAAACAAAATGTCGCGCCCCACTTTGGTTTGCCACTTGCCATCGGGCTTTTTTGCCAGGTCATAGCGGGCAATCATGCGCGGTTCTTTGATGTCTCCAGCAAAGGGCGGATTTGCCATCAATACATCAAACTGAAACTCTCGATAGTCTTTACTGCCTTTGGGTCGCAGCTTTTTCAGCCGCTTAAACCCCTCATGGTAAATATCATCCCAATCGTCTTGTTCGGTGACTTCATCCCACAGTTCATAATCCAATGTGTTCAGGTGCAACACATTGGTTTGCCCATCCCCTGCAATCAGGTTCAGCGTCCGCGCTACCCGCACCGCCTTTTCATCAAAGTCGATCGCAAACACCTTGTCTTCCACATACTCTTTGCATCGGGGCGGCTTGTCTTCCAGCGAAAATAAATGACTCGCTTGCAAGCCCTCATCATCCAAAATTTGCCGCCACACATGAAAAATCGTATGTACCGGAAACCCCGATGAACCCGCTGCTGTGTCGATCATGTACTCATCCTCTTGGGGATTGAGCATCTTCACACACAGATCAATCACATACCGGGGCGTGAAATACTGTCCTTTTTCACCCTTGCTACTCTGGTTGATCAAATATTCAAAGGCTTCATCAATCACATCCAGGTTGGAGTTAAACAGCTTCACATTTTCCAACGACGACACACACACCGACAAGTGAGAGGGCGTAAGGCTAATCTTGGCATCCTCACTAAATACCCCTTCCCACTTTTTCTTGGCTTTGTCGAACAGATCCTGAATCTTGGTTTTCAGGGCTGCTTCCGTTTGCCCCGTGTTGCGAAACTCTAGAGAACGGGTCGATCGCCGGGTTCCCTGCCCGGAATACCACTCATCATAAAGCTTGGTGAAAATCAGCTTAAACAGTTCCTCAAATACATCGACCCCGGCATTTGCCAGCACCTCATCTTCCATTTCTTCGATCAACGTTTTGAGGGATTTGTTCTCCTTCACCAACTTGTCATTGACAATCAAATCTTCCAACGTAAACTTGATCTGGAGAATATCCGCCAGGGTTTGATTCGCATTCGGCAGATCGGGGATATCTTCAAAATAGTTGGGGTCTTTGCGCTGGTAGTAAGAGATTTGATCGCCATTTGTCCAGACTGCGATCGGGGCACCTGTGGCATTGCAGTACGATCGCAACTGATCTTTACCATCCTTCAGCTTCGGCTTCTTTAGCTCCACCAGCATATAAACGGTAGTGGGACGATCTTTATCCATCACCACAATGTCTGCTCGTTTCACCTCGCGCCCAAAGTTCACCCCATACTCGACCTGAATCCGACTGAGGGGATAGTGCAGGCGATCGGTCAAAATCTGTAGATATAGCTGCCGGATCGCTTCCTCTGGCGTGAGCCTAATTGCCTTCTGGCGGACTAGACAAACCGTATAGGGAACGTCGCCGCTTTTAGTTGGCTTCAGGGTGATCGTCTGCTCGAATTGCTCAATTTCAGCGATCGTAAACTGCGACAGCTTGTAATTTGAGTCTTTGAGAATGTCGGCTAATTTCATGAATTAAGCATCTTTCCTAAGGACTTACGGCGTAACAATGGTGCTGAGAAGATCCGCAAAGTCTTTGGTGACCGTTGACCAGGGGCGCGATCGCAACCAGTCGGCGCTGGCAAGGCTGCGCTGCTGCGCTTCAGCCCGATGAGTATAAAGATATTCCAGGTTTTCCACCAGTTCTTCCACATCCGATTCACCCCAGCCTTCCACACCGACCAACTCGGCGGATGCTTTGACTCGGCGTTGCGATTGCAGTGGGAAGCCCAGGTTTTGTTGAGTCAAATCCCGGTTGCCCGTGTTGTTGGATAGCACCGTTGGCACCCCGCAGGCAAGGCTAGCGATCGCGCTGTGGTTAATGCCAGCTTCACAGCGACTTGGAAAAACGGCAACATCGACTTGGTGCAATACTTGACCCAGCAAGGCATAAGCCACAGGTTCAAGCACCAGAAAAGACTCTTTGGGCAATCCGTTTTGACTTAGCCATTGAGAGGTTTCAAGCTGTCCATATGGGTTGAATTCTGGCGTTCCGATGACATGATGGGCATGATCCAGACCTTTCAGAGAATCGCTATCTGCCCACCAAGAGGTTAACAGTAGTGCATCAGGATGGCGAGTATGAAAGGCTTTAAATGCTGCAATCAAGATATCCTGACCGTGGGTATAGCTCAATCTGCCAGGGGAAAAGATGACAAAGCGATCGCTCAACCAATCGCCCTTCTTGCTGGGATAAAACAAGGTTGGATCAATGCCTTGGAGCCACATTTGAGAGACTTCCAGTCCGTAGCTTCTGAGCAGATCCGCATTCCAGGTGGAAGCCGTGATGATTGCCCGACAGGATTTTGCGGCTGCCAATGCTGGGTTATCGAGGTGCGTATCTTCTAGAGTGACCAAGGCAATGGTTTGCTGTGGATCGGCAGGCGGACTAGCGGCAATGGGCGTAAAGCCATCGGCGATCGCCTGTAGCCGTATTCCATTTAATTCATCACTGTTTTCTGTTTTGAGCGATCGCAGCAGCGCCATTTCCAGCGGAGTCAAATTACTAGAGGCAGCTAACGGATGCTGAAGCGCAGGCGCAAACTGGGAATGGTGCCGCAAGTGCAATGCCAATTGCGTTCCTAAAATGCCCCAGTCGGTGAGTCCGTTGAGATGCCAGGAAAGAGAAATGGCGAGTGGCGAGTGGCAAGTGGCGATGGGATGTTCGGCGTGAAGCGTACGGTGTGCGGTAGGCGGTGTTTGCACTGCATCATTTGCCGATTGGGATGGGTCATTTGCACTGCGTAAGGGATCACTCAAAGTGCGTTCTAACTCGCGCCGAATGTGCTGCATCACGCTGTGCCAATCGCCGGGTTGGGGTTGCCGGAATAGGCGGAGGGTGGGATACCAGGGGCTATCGGTGCGATCGCACATCCAGCGCCAGTCGGGAGCAAAGGCTAAAAGTACCCACACGGGTTTTCCGAGCGCTCCGGCGAGGTGAGCGACGGCAGTATCGACGGTGATGATCAGGTCTAGCTGGGCGATCGCGCAGGCTGTATCCGCAAAGTCCTGTAGCTCCAACCCAACATCATGAACTGGCAATTCAGCAGTTAACTCGGCGGCGGCATCTCCTTTTTGCAGGCTGTAAAAGGCGACGTTTTCCAGGTCAAATAAGGGCTGAAACTGCTCCAAGCGGCAGGAGCGGAAGCGGTTGTTGCGGTGATTGGGGTTGCCTGCCCAGACAAGACCCACTTTGAATTGACGATTTTCGATTTTCGATTTTCGAGTGGATGAGGAGACCAAATGGTCTTTCTCTATTCGACACTCGACACTCGGCATTCTTAACTCGACACTCGGCACGGGCAGGTAAGGAATATCGGCGGGAATAGTATCGAGGGTGGTGCCGAGGATACGGGGTAGGTTGAGCAGGGGCGCGTGGACATCAAAGGGCGGCAGTAGGGCATCTTGGGAAATCAGTTGATCGATGCCGGGGGTGTTGGTCAGCAGGCGCAGCAGGGGTTCCTGGCATTCCACAATGACTCGTCCGCCATAGGCTTTGACGAGGGGCGTATAGCGGATGAATTGCAGGGTGTCGCCCATGCCCTGTTCGGCGTGGAGCAAAATGGTTTTGCCATGCAAGTCGCCGCCATCCCACTCTGGCTGCGTAAACGGGCGGACTGCCCAGCCTTCTTGCTGCCAACGCCATTGATATTCCACAAATCCGGTGGTGAATTCGCCTGTCAGTAACAGGGCGTGTCCCAGATTTTTGTGAGCATTGACGAAATCGGGCTGGAGCGCGATCGCCCGACGATAAGCCGCGATTGCTTCGGGGATGCGATTCGATCGCCGCAGGGCAAACCCCAAGTTATAGAAGGCATCCGGTGAATCCGGTCTGACTGCCACGACTTGTTCGGCATGTTGCACTGCCGCTTCTGGACGGTTCAGATCCAACAGCGCCACGCTCAGATTTTGATGTACATTCGGATTGGCAAGATTCAGCGCCAGCGATCGCTCATAGCAGGCGATCGCGTCCTCAAACTGCTGCTGTTCTTGCAGTGCGCCGCCCAAGTTGCCCCAGCCTTCCGCAAAATCTGGCTGGAGATTGGTTAAATGACGCAACTGGGCGATCGCCTCTTCATACCGCTTCGTCTGGCACAAAATCACGCCCAACACATGCAGCGCATCCGCTTGATCCGGCTGTTGCTGCAAAATTTGACGATAAATTTGCTCCGCCTCGGCTAAGTTGCCGTTGTGATAGTGCTGTAAAGCGGTGGAAAGGAGTTCGGGCGTTTGGAGTTCGAGGTTCGGGGTTCGGGGTTCGGGGTTCACACTCCGTACTTCGTACTCCGCACTCTGCACTTGGTTCACACTCCGCACTCCATCCTCCGCACTCCGCACTTGATTCGCACTCCGTACTTCTTCCAAGGCTATTCTGACCTGCTGCAACACGCTGTCCCAATCTCCGGCGGTGGGCTGGCGGAAAATTTGCACGGTGGGATACCAGGGGCTATCGTCGCGGTGCAGCATCCAGCGCCAGTCGGGGGCAAAGGGCAACAGCAGCCAGGTGGTTTTACCTAAGGCTCCGGCAAGATGAGTGACGGCAGTATCGACGCTGATGATCAGATCTAACTGCTGAATCAGGCTGGCAGTATCTACAAAATCGGTCAGCAAGTCGCGCAGATCATGCACTTGAGGATGCGATCGCAGCAAAGTTTCATCATTATCAACCAGATCTTTTTGCAAGCTATAAAGTTCTATTCCAGGTAAATCTGCCAGCGATAGCAAAGATGCGAGCGGCACAGCACGATTGCGATTGTAGGGATTTCCAGTATTACCAGACCAAACCAAACCGATCTTGAATTGCGGATGACGAATTCCGAGTTGCGAACGAGTGACTTCTTCTTTCTGTGGGAATTCACCATTCGGCAATCGACATTCGGAACTGGCTGGATTGAGGTATGGAATGTCGGCGGGGACGGCTTCCAGGGTGATTCCCAGGATGTTGGGTAGGCTGAGCAGGGGAGCTTGAATGTGATAGGGCGGTGGGGCGCTGCCGTAGGGAACCAGAGTTTCTACGCCGGGGAGAGTTTTTAGCAGGTTGACCAGAGGGGGATGGCATTCCAAGATCACACGCCCGCCAAGCTGCACAACCAAGGGCACATAGCGGACAAATTGAATCAGGTCGCCCATCCCCTGTTCTGCATGGAGAAAGATTATTTGCCCATTGAGCGGGGAGCCATCCCACCGAGGACCGGGAAAGTCGCGCAGAGATTTGAAGCTGGGCAGGTTGACGTGTTTGCGCCATTCATATTCCGCAAAGCCACGCTCTAGATCGCCGCCCACTAATAAAGTTAAAGCTTTGTTCCAGTGCGCCTCCGAAAAATTGGGTTCGATCGCGGTTGCCTGGTCGTAATACTGAATCGCGGTTTGCAGGTCGCCTTCATCCCGAAAGATATTGCCCCAGTTATTGTAGGCTTTGGCGTAATCGGGTTTGAAGCCGATCGCCTGTTGATAGTAAACGGCAGCTTCGGCAAAATTGCCCATCTCTTTCAGGGCATTACCTAAATGGTTCAGCGCTTGGGGGAAGTTGGGACGCAATGCCACAGCTTGCCGATAGGCAACAGCGGCTTGCTCGAAGTTGCTCATGGCGTAGTAGGCAAGCCCCAAATTGTTGTGAGCATCGGCGTAGGTAGGGTTTGCCGCGATCGCCTGCTGGTAATGCTGCACCGCTTCTTCCAAGCGCCCCTTTTCCCGTAGGGCATTGGCGTAATTATTGTGGGCATCGGCATAGTCGGGCTTCAGCGCTAATACTTTCTGATAATGGGCGATCGCGTCATCAAACTTGCCCTGTTCATGCAACGCAACTGCCAGATTGTTGTAGGAGTCGCAATGGGTGGGATCAGCCGCGATCGCCCGTTGATAGTGGGCGATCGCCTCATCCAAGTTGCGCTCCTGATGCGCCATCAGTGCCAGCAGATGCCAGCCATCTGCCAGATCTGGCTGTTGCTCCAGCACCGCTCGACAAGTCTGCTTTGCCGCTTCAATGTCTCCCGCTTGATGATAACGAACTGCGACCTTGAGCGATTCGGGCAACGTGGATTTGGGCTGAGATATCGGGTGTCGGGTGTCAGGTGTTGGGGGGAAGTTTTGTAAGTCCTGCGGACTGGCTTTGCCCACGCGTAGCGTTCCCGCAGGGAATATTTTGTTCGCGTCAGCGGCGCTTTGCGCTTTTGAGTGTTGAGTGGAAGAAAGAGAATGAATGGGAGCAGACTTTACATCAATCCCTTTGCCCTTCTGTTTCTTGCTCTTTTTCTTCCCTCTTTCCTCTTTCCTCTTCCCTCTTTCCTCTTCCCTTTTTCCTAAAACCTGAAACCTGAAACCTGAAACCTGATCTCTGTCCCTTAATGCCGCTTTCACTTCCACTAAAACGGTTTCCCAGTCGCCATAGCTAGGCTGACGAAGTAGACGCATGGTGGGATACCAGGGGCTATCAGTGCGATCGCACATCCAGCGCCAGTCGGGAGCAAAGGGCAACAGCAGCCAGGTTGGTTTGCCTAAGGCTCCGGCAAGATGAGCGACGGCAGTATCGACGGCAATGATCAGATCCAACTGCTGAATCAGGGCGGCAGTGTCGGTGAAGTTATCCAGCCGCGATCGCAAATCTTGAATTTCTGGATGGGCTTGCAGTAGTGCCACATCTTCGGGCTTGGGTTCTTTTTGCAGGCTATAGAGGGTTACGCCAGGAATTTCGGCGAGGGGAAGCAGTAATTCTAGGGGGCAGGTGCGCGATCTATTGTAGGGATTTTGGGGGTTGCCATCCCAGACGAAACCAATCTTAAATTGCGACTGATGAATTGCTAACTCGCCTCTTGCCCCGTTCGGCTGAGCGCTCACGTCGAAGCCTTGCCCCTCGCCATTCACTACGGATAGATAGGGAATGTCAGTCGGGATGGTTTCGAGGGTGGTGCCGAGGATATAGGGCAGACTCATCAAGGGCGCGTGGACATCGAAGCTAGGCAATGGGGTGCCGTAGGGAATGATTTGTTCGATGTGGGGAATGGCTTGCAGCAGATTAACCAAGGGCGGGTGGCATTCCAGGATGATATGTCCGCCTTGCTGAGCAACCAAGGAGACATAGCGAATAAATTGAATGGTGTCGCCCATACCCTGTTCGGCATAGAGCAAGACGGTTTTGCCATCCAATGGGGTGCCATCCCAGCGGGGTTGGGTAAAGTTGCGGGAAGGGTTTTGCTCAATAAACTTGCTCCACTGAAACCGCTGCTCGTATCCAGCAAAGCCAGTTTTCAGGTCGCCAATCAGCAGGTAATTGAGGGCTTTATTCCAGTGTGCTTCAATAAAATCGGGCTTGAGTTCGATCGCGCGATCATAGGCAATAAAAGCAGCATCGAGATCACCAGAGTTGCGCCGAGCAATACCCAGATTATTGTAGGCTCCGGCAAAGTCGGCTTGGGTGGCGATCGCCTGGGCAAAATGCTCAAAGGCTTCGTCAAATTCGCCAATATATTGCAGCATGTTGCCCAGATTGCTCCGCACTTCGGCAAGCTCAGGCTTCAGTTCAACGGCTTTGCGGTAGCAGGCGATCGCGTCTTCTAAGCGATCTAGTTCTTGGTAGGCATTGCCCAAATTATTATGGATTTCTGCAAAACCGGGCTGAAGCGAGAGCGCCTGTTCCAGGTAAGAAATTCCTTCTACGTTTTTTTTCTGATCTCGCAGTACGGCTCCCAAATTGCTCAAAGCTTCCACAAAATTGGGGCGCAGTTCTAAAGCACGGCGATATTCAGCCACGGCTTCATCTCGCTGACCCAAGCGTTGGAGGGCATTACCCAAGTTATTGCAGGCTTCCGCATAGGTGGGGCGGAGTTCCAGCGCTTGACGATAGGAGGCGATCGCTTCTTCGGTGCGATCGCTTTCCAGCAAAAGATTGCCCAAGTTGTTGCACACACCAGGATAGTCAGGACGGATGACCAGCGCCTGTTTAAATGCCGCGATCGCCTCCTCCACCTTCCCCTGTTCTTGCAGCACCATCGCCAGATTATTATAGGTTTCGGCAGAGTCAGGTTTTAGGGTTAGCACATGGGTAAACTGGGCGATCGCTTCGTCTAACTTGCCTTGCTGATGTAGAGTCGATCCCAAGCTGGTATGAGCATCCACGTAAGTAGGCTTGAGGGCGATCGCCTGCCGAAAATAGTCAATTGCTTGGTCAAGTTTGCCCTGAAGCCGCCAAATAATACCGAGATTGTGATGGGCTTCCACATAATTAGGCTTCAGGCGTAGCGCGGTCTGATAGCACGAAATCGCCTCGTCTAACTTGCCTTGCTCCTTATAGCTAATACCAAGATTGTTGTGGGCTTCGGCATAGTTGGGGTTCAGGGCGATCGCATCGCGGTAACAGGCGATCGCGTCCTCCGCACTGCCGCTTTCCTTTAAGGCATTCCCTAAGTTGCTCATCACCTCTGGCTGGTTGGGTTTCAGCGCCAGCGCCTTGCGGTATTGCTCCACCGCTGCTGAATAGTTCCCTTGCGCCTTCAGCACGATCGCCACGCTGTTATGCGACTCAGCGGCGGGTCTTAAGGTCAATACCTGCTCAAAATAGGTCAGTGCTTCATCATAACGACCCCGTTCATGCAGCAATGCCCCCAGCAAATTAAGCGCATCAATCGATTCGGGCTGCTGTTGTAAGAGCGATCGATAGACCTGCTCAGCTTCAGCCATGCGTCCGGCTCTTTGATGATCGAGGGCAGTGGTAATTGAAATCGGCGCTTGGTTCATCGATGGCTCCCTGCCCTTGCTATCTGGGTGATTATTTTACCCACCCTGTCGCTATAACGGGCGATCGTTGTGGAGTTTTCTGTTAAGAAATAAGGAGTTGTCACATAACTTTAGCAATCAAGTACTATTAACTCCAACTTATTAAAGTACGGTATTTTTATCGATTCATCGTATATTTCTACAGATTTTTATAAGAGAATCATTGCCTATAATTTTTGCTTGCGGTTCACTGCATTGACACCCTGGCAAATTACGGATAACCTACCGGAATACAGTTCTTTTTACAACCATGACTGCTATTCTACAACCTCCATCTTTGTATGGGACTGCGAACGAACTACGGTTTGAGCCTAGAGCAATCCTGCCTTACAAACTCAACTGTCTTTGGCAGGTTGAGAAGGGGGTTGTACGAAGTGCAACTTGGCTAGAGGATGGCACGATGATTACCCTCGGCGTATGGGGCGCAGGAGATATTGTTGGTAAACCACTATCGACTATTGATCCCTATCAAATCGAGTGCTTGACTAAGGTGGAAGCGTCTCTGCTGTCGGGCGATCGCTGGATGCAAAACACCCATGACCTGCTAAGTCATATTCGTCAATCCGAAGCGTTTTTATTGATTCGCAGCTATCGCAAAATCGATGTCATGTTGTTGAAGTTTCTAGCTTGGACAGCCAGAAAGTTTGGTCGGACGGTAGAAACTGGATTGCTGCTTGATGTCCGCCTGACTCATCAAGACATTGCCGAAATCCTCAACACAACCCGCGTCACTATCACGCGCACCCTGAGCCAGCTAGAACAACAGGGACTAATTCAGCGTCTACCATTGCACCGGATTGTTGTGAAGAATGAAGACCTCTGGCACTACGAGATTTAGCGATCGCTCCTGCTTTTCACTTGAGAAATCAGCATGATAGCAAACGCAAAAATCTAGTAAACACCAAGCTAGTGATCCCTATGAAACGGGATACAACCATCCTAAAAATGTCTGTAATAATAACCAAGCATTTAAGCCCACAATCATCGTTGCTACGGCATAAGCCAGTATTTTGAGCCAGCGAGGATTAACAAACTCTCCCATTAAGCGGCGATCGCTCGTGAACATTACCAGCGGAATTACGGCAAAAGAAAGCTGTAGACTCAGAATGACCTGACTCAGAATCAGCAGATTGGTGGTGCTACCTTCTCCCAAAAATACGATAGTCAGCAGAGCAGGAACAATTGCCACTAGACGAGTCAGCAAGCGACGCATCCAAGGTTTCAGTCGAATTTGCAGAAACCCTTCCATCACAATCTGTCCGGCTAGGGTGCCTGTCAGTGTAGAGTTTTGCCCTGATGCTAACAACGCGATCGCAAAAAGAACACTCGCAGGCGCAAACCCCAGCACAGGAGATAGCAACTTGTAAGCGGTTTGAATTTCTGCCACATCCTGATACCCGGAAAAATGGAAGGTCGCAGCGGACAGAATCAAAATAGCTGCGTTAATAAATAGAGCGATCGATAAGGCAACAGTTGAGTCGATAGTACCAAACTTGATGGCTTCACGCTTTTTCTCAGGTGTTTCTTGCCAAGCGCGCGTTTGGATAATGGAAGAGTGTAGATAGAGATTATGAGGCATGACGGTCGCCCCTAAAATCCCAATAGCAATAAAGAGCGCTTTTGGATTTCGCACTACTTCTGACTGCGGGACAAAACCTTGCAGCACGCCACCCAAGTCAGGACGAGCCACACTCAATTGAATGACAAAACAAATGCCAATCAGAGCAATGATAGTAATAACTAACGCTTCAATATAGCGAAAGCCTTTGCTTTGTAAAAACAAAATTATCATGACATCTAAGGCTGTGATGCAAACCCCTATCGCTAATGGAATGCCAAACAAGAGTTGTAGGGCGATCGCACTGCCAAGCAACTCTGCTAAATCACAAGCAGCGATCGCAATCTCACACAAAATCCACAAGCAAAAACTGACACGCGGACTGAAATAGTCTCGACAGGCTTGTGCCAGATCCCGCCCCGTTGCTACGCCCAGCTTGACACAAAGCGCCTGCAACAAAATTGCCATCAAATTAGAGAGTAAAATGACACTCAGCAGCATGTAGCCGAATTGGGCACCACCAGCCAAATCAGTTGCCCAGTTGCCAGGGTCCATATAGCCCACTGAAACTAGGTATCCGGGTCCCGCATAAGCCAACATTTTGTGCCAGAAACCACCTTGGTTAGGCACTTTAATGCTTCGGTGTACTTCTGGCAGAGAAGGAATTTGTCCCATTTGCGTCGCGGCTTACCTTTTTCATATTCACTGACAACTTGCTTTTGAGCCTTGTCGTTGACGGTACTTTCACAGAAAACAACTGAAATTTCTCGTTCTTCAGTTGATCCATCACCGTTCTAATTTGTTGCGGGGTTCCTTCTTGTGCAGCATTAATCGACCATAGATGCCATTCCCAAGCCCATAGTCTCGGATTAGATCAGAAAATGCACTCTCACAAGTGACCATATACCGCTGGTTTTCTATTACCTTGGTAAGATCTTTTCCCAATGCCTAGTTGATCGCTAGATTACTGAGTACGGCTAGACTTGTTTTTCATAATCCTTTCATTTTCCTAAAGCGTAACACGAGTAGAGAAAGATGAAAGAATTATGAAAATAATTATGCTAGCAGTGATTGTCTAGGCTAGGGCTTTTCCTGATAAAAAGCCGGTATCTAACTCAATCGTTTCTGAACCAATCGTTTACGACTTTGAAGGGAGAGTGGTTCATGCATCAACTCAAAGTAAAGATTTTGGGTGTAGGAACTTATCTCCTGTCTGGTGTGGTTTCAACGATGATTGAAACCCAAGTAGCCTCGCCGCCACCGAGGACGTTGATCCCTCATCCCTGTCCAATCTTGCAATCACTCCGCCACAATTTTGCCATAATGACCTGCCTCGACCTGCGAACGACTTGGCAATGCTCTAGACCTGTGGAAATAAGAGAGAATGAGAGGAGTTGTCTTTCTTGTCCTGCCTAATGATATTAGAACCTGTGGTGTGTCCCGATTGTAGCAGTGATGCAGGGGGCGATCGCTCGGTGTTTAAGTGGATTGTTATGAGTTGGGACGAACTTCAAACACAAGTTGTGAACGATAGAAACAGACATCAAATTCCAAGAAGAAGTTCATCCGACCCGATAGCAAAGGCACATCATCAGACAAGCTCCACGCAAAAACTAACCGCACCGGGTTGAAATCACCAATCTGGGCGAAATCAGTAAAACCCGTGCCTCGACCGAAGCCAATTTTCCAGCCACAATCACAGAGGTTGTCTGCTCTTCCCAAGTCGCACCAAGCTGAATTCCAACACGATAGGGGAGGACGTTGACACTTGCACCTGTATCCAGCAATGCTAAAACTTCTACCGATAAACCTCGATAGGTTAGGGATAACGGCAATTGAGGCAATGCATCAGGAACACCAAAGGTATCAAGCCCCTCTGTAAAGTTAAATCGCTGAGCGTTACGCATTTTGCGCTGTCTGATCCGATTCCAAGAGTTGGCTGAGTGTGTGAGCCGCTTCGTGTGAATTGAGAGGTGACCAGAGTGAGTAAGTTGCTCCAGCTTGTAAGGTTGGCTCTTCTTCTTTCGCTAATTCGGCAATCAGAAATTGCATGACTCTCAATTTATCTGCGCGAGGCAAGCTTTTTAAAATTGGAAATAGCTCTACTGTTAGCATAAGGCTAAGAAAATATGCGGCTTCTCTATCCTCTCATAGCCATCCACGATCGCTATTTCATCTCCCAAGTCGCCAACAAGATCGTGGACATTCACGAAGGACAGCTACGCCTATTTCGCGGCGATTATCACTACTACTTAGATAAAGTGGCGGCGGAAAAAGAGCAGGCAAAACTAGAAGAGATCGAAGCTGAGAAGGCTGCAAAAGCGGAAGCCAAACGCAATAAGCAAAAGGAAAAATCTAAAAAGACTGCGAAAACATAACCAGTTCAACAACCCTGTGTATCCTGTTAGCCCTGATGTTTTCAGAAATGCTTCACTGAGATGCTGTAATTGATGGTGGTAAATAACTCTAGGGACTATGCACCAGCTTGCCAGCAAAGTAAAAGTTTCACCGAAGGTATTTACAGCAATCGTGATCGCAGCACTAGGAATTCTAATTTTAGGTTGCTTGGGCTACCGTTTATATGGACAGCACCAGACGCTTCAAGACTTTGGCAAACAGATTCAATCACTGCCAGCATCTGTTCCCCCTGAAGAGAAACTTAAATTAGAGAAAGAGCGCATTGCGCTAGAAAGTACGCTCACAAGCACTCTGGCTCAAATCCTTACGGGTGGATTTTTCTTTATCACTGCGTATTTTACTTGGGGAAACCTTCAAGTTGCTAATGCAAAACAAATCACTGAACGGTTCACCCAAGCCATTAACCAACTCGGAAGTGAAAAAATCGAAGTCCGGTTGGGTGGAATCTATGCCCTGGAGCGAATCGCTAAAGATTCACCAAAAGACCACTGGACTATTATGGAAGTTCTGACCGCATTTGTGAGGGAGCGATCGCCTGTTTCAATCCTGCAAAATGAAGACAGCATACAGCCTAAGATTACTACTGATCTACAAGCGGCATTAACCGTCATTGAACGACGTAATCTAAAAAAAGAAGAGCCTCACCAGCGCATTAATTTAAGCAGGGTATACCTCAACCGTGCCGACCTCAGAGGTACTAACCTCAGCAGTGCCAATCTCAGACGTGCCAGCCTCCACTGTACCAACCTCAGTGGTGCCGACCTCAGCGGTGCTGATCTCAGTGGTGCCGACCTCAGTGGTACTAACCTCAGCAGTGCCGACCTCAGAGGTACTAACCTCAGCAGTGCCGACCTCAGAGGTGCCAACCTCAGTGCCAACCTCAGCTTTGCCGACCTCAGTGCCAACCTCAGCTTTGCCGACCTTAGCGTTGTCAATTTTAGCGGTCCTAACCTCAGCGATGCCGACCTCTCCTCTTTTATCCCCGGCACTGCTGCTCGGAATTGGACTGAAGAACAGCTTGCCGCAACCAAACTTTGTAACACTAGATTGCCAGAAGGGTGCAATTTGAACCCGAACCGAGACTGTGAAGCACTGAGCATCTCACTCGACCCATTTGCAACAGAATCACCTGAGTAGTTTATAGCTCTAGAACCATCAAGGCATTGGGGGATGCCCCCAAACCCCCATTGAGGGATTTTGCATGTTAGAGCAGACAAAGCTCGTCTCGTGCTCTAACATGCAAAAACAATTGCTTCCCTCAAACTCCCTCCAAACTGGAGTCCTACCGATTGAATAAAGAACAGTTGCATTGAGTCTTGGTGCTACATCCCAGAACTCTTATGCGGGGGTTTTGGGGGAGTGAGGCCCCCAAGCAGCGGGGCGCGGGGGGAAGTCCCCCGGCACAGGTTCTCACCCAAGACGAGATGTGTGTAGGTAGCAAGGGTTATGGGCAACCGTAAGCTGATGGAAGAGCGTGCTTTTAAGATTCGTTGCGAATTTAATTGGCGTTCCTAGAAAAATGTGCTGCTTTGCAGGTCAGAACTATCACGTCTCAATAAAAAAGCGATCGCTGTTTGAGTTTCCTCTTGCAGCGATCGCTTTCACTATTTTGAACCTGATGAATTATAGAGCCGGGAAAAGTAGGTGCTTGAGTTTAAGCTTTAACCGCAGCACGACGACGGCGATAAGCCGCTAAACCCGCTCCAGCTAGCGCCAAGCCTGCCATGGTGCTAGGTTCAGGAGCCGCCGCAGAGCTTCCGCCCGTGGAACCCGTGGAGCCACCCTCGGTAAAGTAAACGCTGATGTGAGAGACATCTTTGGTATTACGGACATCAAAGAGGAGTTTTTCAAACGGTGAAGTCCAAGTCCCAGAGGTAACTCCCTTTTCCAGTTGATAGCCAACTAATGAGGTGCCTGTTCCGCTTTTGAAGACTAGCATCGCGTTTTGCCAGGTTGGCTGAAAAACTTGAGCGATATTCCAGAGACCCTGTTGTCCAGATCCGTTACCGCCGTAACCCGCATTTTCGCCAATCTTGCCGCCAAAATTCCAGTTGGTGAGTCCAAAAAAGCCTTCTTCGTTGACGGTAAGCGGCTTGCTAGGAGTAACAGAGTCCTGAGTTGCGGTATTGCTATACTGGCAACCAGATGATCCAGAGACATTATCAGCAGTGCCAGAAGGGCAACTAAAGGTTGCTGCATGAACGGGAGCCGTGGCAACAATGCTAGCAGCGATCGCAGAGCCAACAGCAGCGAAAGCAGTTGCAGAGGAAGTAGAGAAAGTGCGTTTCATAGTTAGCCTTGAGAGTTTGATGAGGTGAAAAAACTTTGACAGATGTAATTTTGCTTGCGAGTAGATTCAACCTTTCTTGTAACTTAAGTTACCAAACCTGTTTGTAAGAAATCCACCGAATCTCCACGGATTCAAGGGATCTTTATTAATCTGGCTGGACTCTAAAGGGATGGAAAACCACTGCTTATAGAGATTGCCTCATCGTTTTTAGATGTATTTCTACTTAGAAGACCTCAGTGTAATTAACTAGAGTCATCTGCACGATAACGACTCTAAGTAAGCCATAAATATCTAAAATCTAAAATTGCCACCTAAACTTGCAACCTAAACTTGCAGCCTAAACTTGCATAGAGGCTCACCCTGATTGCTTGAAAACAGGCGAGAAACGCGCTCTTAAGGTTCGTTGCGATATTTAATTGGTGTTCCTAGAAAAATGCGCCATTTCAGAAAGCATTGGCTACGCTAGTCTGCGTGAATCCATGCAGCAGTTCTCCATGCAGCAGTTCTCCATGCAGCAGTTCAAGTCGTGGTTTCAAAATGATGGTCTAAACTGGAATATCTGCGCAGATCGCCGCCAGCAATCCATGAAATAGATGAATGCCATCAGTTACGCCTAAAACCGGATCGGCGGCTCGTTCAGGATGGGGCATCATGCCAAGAACATTGCCTTGAAGATTACAAACTCCAGCAATATTTTGTAAAGAGCCGTTGGGATTATTCTCAGGATTGACTATGCCCTTGGCTGAGCAGTAACGAAACAAAATTTGGTGATTATCTTCTAAGGTCTTAAGCGTGTCTGCATCGGCGTAATAACTGCCTTCGCCATGGGCAATGGGTAGAGTAATCACTTCCCCTGGTTGGTAGTGGCTTGTCCACGGCAGATCGGTGCGATCGATTCGTAGTGGCACCCGATCGCAAATAAAATGAAGATCCCGATTTCTCACCAGCGCCCCCGGAAGCAATCTCGCCTCCGTTAAAACCTGAAAGCCATTGCAAATTCCGAGAACATACTTGCCTTGATTGGCGTGGTCTACCACCGATCGCATCGCCGGAGCAAACCGGGCGATCGCCCCACAGCGCAAATAATCACCATAGCTAAACCCGCCGGGAACGATCACCACATCCACATCCGATAAATCGCTGTCTTCATGCCAGATCATGCGAGTCGGTTGCTGTAACAAATCACGGATGACATAGGCAACATCGCGATCGCAATTTGATCCTGGAAATACAACAATTCCAAATTTCACAAACGGCACCAATAGTAGGAGAGGGGGGTTCAGAGATTAGCTTATTCTAAATTTTATGATATTGGCAACGTGGGGCTTTCGCTTGCTTGGATTGTAAGTTCGTCGTCTCTTTCAGACTAGGTGAAAAACTATTGAGCGACTGTTGATTATTTTCCCAATTAAATTCGTTTAAGCGATGCAGAAGGATTCACCGTTGACTATTACAAGTGATTCTCCAGCGTCGATTCTGGTAATGACTAGACACCCAGCGATCGCTCCTAATGGAGATGCGATACACTCACTCAATGCCCCATTCACGGCAACCTCACTCACTCGAAAGACATCATCATGCATA
Organism: Leptolyngbya sp.; assembly: GCA_003249025.1. Classification (GTDB taxonomy): domain Bacteria; phylum Cyanobacteriota; class Cyanobacteriia; order Leptolyngbyales; family Leptolyngbyaceae; genus ULC077BIN1. The sequence goes on from QBMH01000013.1 coordinate 17,327, forward strand.
GACTGGCAGCAACACCGGGCGGTTGGACTCCTGACACAGAAGGGGTGATTTTTGTGGATCAGACTCCCGCCCCAATCGTGTTGATTACCGCAGCGGATACTGACATCAAAGCGATCGCCCAGGCGATGCCCTATCTCCCTGCCAACTTTCCGGCTCTGCGGGTGGTCAATTTGTTGCAACTTCAGCAGCAATTGTCGATCGACACCTATGCTGAAACTGTTTTGGAGAAAGCTCAAGTGATCGTGCTGCGGCTGTTGGGCGGTCGCTCCTACTGGTCCTATGGATTGGAAGTGGTGCGCGAGACGGTCGAACGCACGGGAGCAACGCTGATTGTGCTGCCGGGAGATAATCAGCCTGATCCAACGCTGATCAGCCATTCCACTTTAGCGATCGCCCAGGTAAACCAGTGCTGGCGTTACTTTTTGGAAGGTGGTGTCGAGAACATGGTCAACGCGTTGTGCTGGCTGGCACATCACGGGGTGTCGCCGGATTATGACTATGCGCCGCCGCAACTGGTGCCGTCTGCTGGAATCTATCCTTTCTTAATTCCACCTGCAATCCAGAATGCCCCTCAAGTTGGGATCGTGTTCTACCGAGCGCATTATTTAGCGGGAAACTTGGCTCCAATCGATGCACTCTGTCAGGCATTGAGCGATCGCAATATATGCCCGATTCCTATCTTTGTCTCGTCGCTGCGAGATCCCGATGTGCAGTCAGAATTGCTGCACTACTTCCGTCCTAAAGATGGAGCTGGCATCCAGGTGTTGCTGAATACCACCAGTTTTTCTCTGGCTCAACTGGGAGAGCGAGAGCGCGGCGGTGAACCGACTTCTGACTTTCCAGAGTTGTGGCAACGGTTAGATGTGTCTGTGCTGCAAGTGATTCTGAGTGGGGGCGGATTGGCGCAATGGCAGCAGGAATGGCGCGGGTTGTCGCCCCGCGATGTGGCGATGAATGTGGCATTGCCAGAGGTCGATGGACGGATTATTAGCCGTGCGGTTTCGTTTAAGGCGGTGCAAGGTTGGAATGCAGCCTTAGAAACGGAAGTGCTAAATTACCAGCCCGTGGACGATCGCATTCAGTTTGTGGCGGAGTTGGCGGCAAATTGGGCGAAACTGCGGCAGGAGCAGGTGGGCGATCGCAAAGTGTCGTTGATTTTAGCCAACTATCCGAGCCGCAATGGTCGCCTTGCCAATGGGGTCGGGCTAGATACTCCGGCAAGCTGTGTGGCAATTCTTCAGGCGCTGCAACAGGCTGGATATCACGTTGAGAATATCCCTGCAACCGATGATGAACTGATTCAACGACTCACGGCAGGCATCACAAATGACCCAGAAACGAAAGGGATGAATCCAGTTAGGCAAACCCTTGAAATCGCAGCCTACCAAGCTTGGTTTGAAACACTTCCAGAGACGGTAAAAACTCAGGTTCAAAAACGCTGGGGAGATGCCCAAGACTCATTTGCGATCGCTGGAATTCAACTGGGTAATATCTTTGTGGGCATTCAACCCTCACGCGGATATGACACCGATCCAGCACTCAACTATCACGCGCCAGATTTAGAACCAACCCACGACTATCTCGCGTTTTATCACTGGCTGCGATCGGATTTTGGCACCCATGCGATCGTCCATGTGGGTAAGCATGGCAATTTGGAATGGCTTCCTGGCAAAAGTGTTGCCCTGTCTGAGGATTGCTATCCCGAAGTTGCCTTTGGGGCGATTCCCCATCTCTATCCGTTTATTGTCAACGATCCGGGGGAAGGTTCCCAGGCAAAACGGCGATCGCAAGCCGTGATCATCGATCACCTGACACCGCCCATGACTCGCGCCGAACTCTATGGTGGTTTGCAGCAGCTTGAGGGCTTAATTGATGAATACTATGAAGCCCAAACGCTTGATCCATCGCGCTTGGCAGTAATTCGCGATCGCATGACGGCATTGATTCAGCAAGAGAATCTCAGTCAGGAAGTCCAATCCATGGCAGGCGATATAGATCTTGATCAATTTACCCCTGCTGCCCTAACCGAACTGATCACTAACGCCGATCGCTATTTGTGCGAACTGAAAGAATCTCAAATCCGCGACGGCTTACACATCTTTGGACAATGCCCCGCCGGAAGACAGTTACGCGACCTGATCGTCTCCATCGCTCGCCATCCATCACCGGGACGGTTAGGCTTGACCCGCGCGATCGCCCAAGTTTGGAACCTTGATTTCGACCCATTGACAGCTGATCCAGCGCAGTTGGTTGAGGAAGGGGAAAGGGAAAAGGGAAAAGGGGAAATGCGACCTGACTCTCGACTCGCAACTTGCTACACAATCGGAGATGCCGTTGATCTGATTGAAAACTACGCCGCCGAACAGGTTGAGCAATTGCTGAATGGAAAGTGTGATTCATCGGATAACGATGAGATATCAACAGAGTTGAACTGGATTCGCGATCGCCTCTTGCCCGATCTACAACACACTGATCAAGAAATGTCTTACTTGCTGCATGGATTGGCAGGAGGCTATGTGCCAGCGGCTCCGTCGGGTGCGCCCACGCGGGGTCGCCCGGATGTGTTGCCGACGGGACGCAATTTCTATTCAGTCGATATTCGGGCAGTGCCGACCGAAAGCGCTTGGGATGTGGGTCGTAAGGCGGCTGAGGTTCTGATCGAAGCCTATACTCAAGAACACGGCGAGTATCCTAAAACCTTGGCGCTCTCGATTTGGGGCACTTCCACCATGCGAACCGGGGGCGATGATTTGGCGGAGGCACTGGCGCTATTAGGCGTGCAGCCCGTTTGGGAAGGTGCCTCGCGTCGAGTGATTGATTTTGAGATATTGCCGCTGTCGCTGTTGGGTCGTCCACGGGTCGATGTGACGCTACGAATTTCAGGCTTTTTCCGGGATGCGTTTCCCAACTTGATTGATTTGTTTGACCAAGCGGTGACTGCGGTTGCAGCATTGGATGAATCGGCAGATCAAAATCCGCTGGCGGCACAGGTGCAGCAAGAAACCCAAGAGTGGCAGCAGGCAGGCTTGACGGTTGAAGAAGCACAGCAGCGATCGCAATATCGAGTGTTTGGCTCCAAACCCGGTGCCTATGGCGCTGGATTGCAGGGATTAATCGAATCGCAAAACTGGGAAACCACAGAAGATCTTGCCCGTGCCTACCTCAACTGGAGCAGCTATGCGTATAGCGCTCAGGGCGTGGGTTACTCGGCACCAGAAGCCTTTGAACGCCGTCTGACCAATCTGCAAGTTGTGCTGCAAAACCAGGATAACCGCGAACATGATCTGCTCGATTCTGATGATTATTACCAGTTTCAAGGGGGCTTAACGGCGGCGGTACGATCGCTCCAAGGGCAAAACCCAACGGTGTATTTTGGCGATCATTCCCTGGCAGAAAATCCCAAGGTGAGATCGCTGCAACAGGAGATTGCGCGGGTCTATCGATCGCGCGTCGTCAACCCAAAATGGATCGCTGGAGCCATGCGGCATGGCTACAAGGGAGCCTTTGAAATGGCAGCAACAATCGACTTCCTGTTTGCCTACGATGCCACCGCCCAATGCGTGGCAGACTATATGTATGAAGGCGTGGCAGAAGCCTATGTGCTTGATCCGCAGGTGCAGGCGTTTGTCCAAGAGAAAAACCCTTGGGCGTTGCGCGACATGGCAGAACGGCTGCTGGAAGCACATCAGCGGGGTATGTGGGAAAACGTGGATCAAACCATGCTGGATCAGTTGCGATCGCTTTCTCTGGAAGCCGAAGCCGAAATTGAAGGACGACTGGGAAGTATGGTACAGGCATGAATTTTTTGCCTCAACTGTCTCATACTCTTGGAAGTGGTTGGGTTAGAATGGAAATACCTTAGTTTTTAGTTCTAAAATAGGTTATTTGCCGGATTAAGGATAGTTTTAATCATGTTGGTAAGAGTTAGGAGAATTTCGCGTTGATGGGTCATCCTTCGCATTCAGTTGACTGCGGTTCTTTGAATGATGCTTTGCATCTACCAGTCATCTGCGAATCTGACCCTTCTTCCCAAGCTCTCACTACATCAGAACCTATACTGAAGCCGCTGAATCGCAAGCAAGTTTTAAGTTGGTTAAGCGAGAATGTGCCCGAAAAACGACTGAATCACATTCTTCGGGTAGAAGAAACCGCCATTAAGTTAGCTCAATATCATGATTTAGACTGGGAACGAGCGGCTCAAGCTGGATTGCTGCATGACCTGGCAAAATATTTTAAGCCAAAGCGTCTATTGGAATTAGCCAAAGCTGATGAACTAGAACTTGATCCGATGGATGAAATCAATCCTCATTTGCTTCATGCCGATGTGGGGGCGATTGTCGCTAGGGAAGAGTTTGGGGTCTGTGATGCTGAAGTGTTGGCAGCGATTCGCAATCATACACTGGGTCGCCCTGGAATGAGTCTGGTTAGCTGTGTTGTATTTTTAGCGGATAGCATGGAGCCGGGTCGGGGCGACACTTTGGAATTGAATGAACTCCGAAAGCTCAGCCGCAAGAATCTGTATCGTGCCGTTTTGCAAACCTGTGAAGACTCAATGCGATCGCTATTTGCAAAGCAGGGATTGATTCATCCTCGCGCTTTACAAACCCGTAACTGGGCGTTACAAATGGCGCAACAATCTACTACGAAAGGCGACAAGCCTAAATTGAGTAGCTCCTAGCCGATTCAATCCACTTTTCTGGTCTGATGAGAGGTCGTAAACCGATAAAAGTTTGATTTTTTCTAACCCAACGTCTCTAACCTACCGCTCAAATTTATTAAGGAACCACTGAATGCAAAATCTTTCTAACCCTTCTCCAACCTCCGTCGTAACCTCCAGTGTGGCAACTGCTTTACCAATGGAAGATCATAGCTTGCAGTTAGCGCTAAGCGCCGTTCATGCCGCCGAGGATCGAAAAGGTGCAGACATCACGCTATTGCGGACGACAGCAGTGTCTCTATTGGCAGACTACTTTGTCATTATTACGGGCTTTTCTAGAGTTCAAGTTCGGGCGATCGCCAATTCAATCGCGGATGCAGTGGAAGAAGACTTGCAGCGTCTGCCTAAACATATGGAAGGGCAGGGAGACTCAAATTGGGTCTTGCTGGATTATGGCGATGTGATTGTGCATGTGATGATGCCTCAAGAACGTGAGTTTTACGATTTAGAAGCCTTTTGGGGACACGCTGAAAAAGTAGACTATGCAGAACTGCTGGCATAATCAACGTGTTCGATTATCCCTGCTGATTCCATGACTCTTGCGCCGAATAATACGCCAAGCCTGATTGCGCCTAGTGAGTTGCCCTTTAATCCCGATGCTACCCCGCTGAAATTGGGCGTGATGGCATCGGGCAGCGGCAGTAATTTTGAGGCGATCGCTCAGGCAATTGCTGATCGTCAACTCAACGCCAAAATTCACGTCCTGATTTACAACAATCCCGATGCAAAAGCAGCAATACGAGCCGCACAATGGACTATTCCCGCTGTACTGCTGAATCACCGTGACTTTGCGAGTCGAGAGGCACTGGATGGGGCAATCGTCCAAACCCTGCGTGAACATGATGTGGAGTGGGTGATCATGGCAGGCTGGATGCGGATTGTGACGAGCCGTTTAATTGATGCCTTTCCAGATCGCGTGATCAACATTCATCCGAGTTTGCTGCCCAGCTTCAAAGGAGCGCACGCCATTCAGCAAGCCTTCACAGCGGGAGTGAAAATAACGGGCTGCACCGTTCACTTGGTGCAATTGGAAGTAGATAGCGGCACCATTTTGATGCAGGCTGCCGTCCCCATTTTGCCCGATGACACAGTAGAAACCTTACAAGCCCGAATTCAAGTGCAGGAACACCGCATTTTTCCGCCTGCGATCGCGATCGCAGCCCAACTGTAAGAGCGCAACTATTCAGTTCTCTTATGCCTATCGCCTGTCACCCACACGACTTATCATCAGCAAATATTATTTTCTCTAGTCAACTCTTACTTTGTAGTGATGGGCTATTTGACTGAAATCGCTATAGTTAGCTCACCGATTTACGAAAAGGAGCGATCGCCATGAAGTGGGAGTTTGGGCGCAGAAGCAGCAACGTGGAAGATCAGCGCGGACGTGGGGCAGGCACAGCCGTCGTGGGTGGCGGCATTGGGACTATCCTAATTGCTATTGTCGTAACCTTACTGGGCGGCGATCCAAGTATCATTTTGCAACAGACCGCCAACAATCCGCCTGTATCGAATGCTCCTCAAGGCAACAAGACTCCAGCGCCAACTCAAGAAACTAAGTTTGTCGCTGCGGTGCTGGCTCAAACAGAAGATGTGTGGAATGAGCAGTTTCAGGCTTTGGGACGAACCTATCAGGAGCCAAAACTGGTGCTGTTTTCGGGTGCGGTGCAGTCTGCTTGTGGTGTCGCGAAGTCTTCTACGGGTCCGTTCTACTGCCCTAGCGATCGCAAAGTGTATCTCGATACCAGTTTTTTTCGCGATATGAAAACTAAGCTTCAATCACCCGGTGACTTTGCTCAAGCCTATGTGATTGCCCATGAAGTGGGGCATCATGTGCAAAATCAGCTTGGCATTTTGCCCAAAGTGAACAAACTCCAACAGCAAGTCAGCAAAACCGAATCCAATCAGCTTTCAGTACGAACCGAGCTTCAGGCAGACTGTTTTGCTGGCGTGTGGGCAAACCGAGCGAATCAAACCAAACAAATTCTGGAACCCGGTGACATTGAAGAAGCCTTAAATGCGGCTAGCCAGATCGGGGACGATCGCTTGCAATCTCAAGCAAGAGGCTATGTAGTACCCGATTCTTTCACCCACGGCAGTTCTGCCCAGCGGGTTCGCTGGTTCAAGCGCGGCGTTCAATCGGGTAGCCTCAAACAATGCGATACCTTCGCTGATAGCTAAAGAACTGTTACAGTTCCCTCAAAAGTCCGTATCAGGGGACAAACTCAGTGATAGGATTCCCTAAAACATTGAGAGAAACATCCAATGGCAGAAACTCTTACTGGACAACCTCCCATTTTTGGTGGTAGCACTGGTGGACTACTGACGAAAGCCCTTGTTGAAGAAAAATACGCAATCACTTGGACTAGTCCTAGTGAACAGGTTTTTGAAATGCCGACTGGCGGCGCAGCCGTTATGCGACAAGGCGAGAACCTTTTATACCTAGCTCGTAAAGAGCAATGCCTCGCACTAGGCGGTCAGCAATTGCGGAAGATGAAGATCATGGATTACAAAATCTATCGCATTTTCCCCAATGGAGAAGTGCAATATCTTCACCCTGCTGATGGCGTTTTTCCTGAAAAAGTCAATCCTGGTCGTGCAACTGTCAACAAAGTCGATCGCAACATCGGCAGCAACCCTGAGCCAGCCAAGCTGAAATTCAGCGGTGTGGCTCCTTACAACGCATAGTTTTTGAACTACTTAGTGAAACTTCAGCCCCTAGACATTTACGTCCGGGGGTTTTTTACTAAGGTAGTAGGAACCCGATAGGGTTTGATCAGTCTATCTCCTATTCCCTATTCCCCATTCCCTTTTTCCTATCGCCTATGTCGCCTCTTCGGATTTTGCTGCAAACTACTATTCCGACCACAGCGGATGACTGGAGCATTGCTCGGTTCTCGTTGCTGCATGGCTATTTATCTTCACTGCGAGATCAGGCAGGCACTCTCCTGTGCGAGGTCACATCCCGCGATCGCGAAGCCAACGAAAACGGTGATGATCCGGTGATGAGTACGCTAGATACTTCCGACTTTGATGAACTGTGGCTGTTTGCCGTGGATGTGGGTGATGGCATCAGTGAAAAAGACTGTCAAGGCATCTCAAATTTTCGACGGCGGGGCGGCGGCATGATCGTCACCCGCGACCATATGGATTTAGGATGCTCTGTTTGCTCTCTAGCGGGTGTGGGCGACGCTCACTATTTTCATACTAAAAATCCTGAACCCGATTCGTCGCGCCATTGCATTGATGATCCTTACACAACCACCATCTCCTATCCCAATTATCATTCTGGGAGAAATGGTGACTGTCAAAGCATCACAATTACGGAGCCGATGCACGACTTGCTCAAAAATCCCGCTGCGACGACAGGTATAATCCAGTTTTTGCCAGCGCATCCCCATGAAGGGGCGGTGGGCGCGCCTGCCAACAATCCTCATGCACGGGCGATCGCCACAGGAAAAAGCCTCGTTACTGGACGTACATTCAACCTGGCGATCGCCCTTGAGCGCGAACGAGATCCCCAAGGCAACCTACTGGGACGCGCCGTTGCTGAATCCACCTTTCACCACTTTTGCGATTACAACTGGGATGCTCGCTTAGACTGCCCTAGCTTTGTCAATGAGCCACCCGGAGACACCATGCAAACCGAACCCCAAGCGCTTCCCGATTTGAAAGCCTACCTGCGGAATTTAGCCTTGTGGTTGGCACCGGATACTACACAGTCGGACTGACTTTTGCCCGATAGAGCAGCTTGTCTCCCTGCCGATAGCCCACATACCGCACCTGCACGCGATCTCCCATTTCTGCCATTCCTTCCATCAGTTGATGCTGTTGTGGATCATAGGCAAGTTCAACGCCGACTTGGGCGATCGCTTCAATGCCCCACTGCTGCAACAATGCATCAATCGGACGCAGCAACGGCAACAACTTTACCGCTGGCACTTGGGGATTTTGCTGAGCCGCATATGCCGCAGTAGGTAACTGCAATAGCATCGATTCCAAAACTTGCAAGCTGGACTGCTGAAATTCTTGCCAAAGTATTTCTTTTTGCTGGTCTAGCTGACGTTGCAGGCGATCGTACTCCTGCTGTAAAGCGGCAACGTCGCTGAGGGCTGACGGCTGAGAGCTAGGGACTGTAGTAATGTCTGAAAAAGTAGAGACTAATTCTAAAAGAGAAACCTGCAATGCCTCAGCCAGTTTTTGCAATATAGAAACTGGCATTTGACCTACGAACCCTTGCCGCAACCGACGAATCTGCTTTTCTGAAACAGCCGCCGACTGACTCAATCTTCTAAAGCTAATCAATCCGGCTTGTTGCATCAACTGCTTTAGCTGAGGAGTGTAGTCCACAGAAGCATTTTGCCCAGAATTCACCGCGATCGCAGTCATGATCACTTACATGGGGGTTGTTAAACTGTGCCGCTGTTTTTAGCAGAAGGCATAAATTAGTTAAAGATGAGGTTTTTTATACTACCGTGCCAGCCATCATATCGTGAAGAGGCTGATCTTCTCAGTCCAAGCTGCGATAGGATCACCAACATTGCCTCATTCAACGTTAAGTCTAGAATAGGAAAGGGGTGATCGATGAATTGCATCGGCGATCTCAATGATCAGGATTCAAGGCAGACCTCATACCCTTTAAAAAAGCGATAAGCCCTAAAATGCGACCCCTATTCCCTGCTATGGAGCAAATGCTGCGTTGCTGGGCTGACTTAGATAGGTATAGACAATCCGAGAAACATCTTGAATGAAATCTCTAGCGCTGGGGTCGTCATAGGCACTTTCTACCAGTACAGCCGCTAAATAGCGTTTGCCTGTGGGCATTTGAATGATGCCTGCGTCACCTAAAATAAAGCCGATATCACCTGTTTTGTGGGCGATCGTCGCGCCACGAGCTAAACCAACTGGCAGCAGGGTTCGGTTACGCACCCTCTGCAAGATATTTAGCACTTGCCCTTGGCTTTGGGACGATAGCAGTTGTTGCTTATCTAGCATGGCCAGTAAACGAACGAGTTCTCTAGCAGTGGTCGTGTTCGTCCCTTTAAGATCAGGCAACATATTTCGCATCGCCGTTTTTTGTAAGCCCCAACTCCGAAATCGCGCATTGAGTACTTGAATGCCGCCCATGCGCTTGATGATCATGTTGGTCGCCGTATTGTCACTGATGACAATCATTTTGGTTGCAGTTTCCAGCAAGCTAAACTTAGTTCCTGGCGGCAGGTCTTGGATTTCTCCAGAGCCGCCCACAATCACATCTCTGGTCATGGTCAAGGTTTCGTTCAGACGAATATTCCCGGCATCCACTTCCTGAAATAGGGCAATCAAAATTGGCAGTTTGATGATGCTAGCCGTGGGATACACTTTATCTCCATTGACCTCCGCATAGTTTCCAGTCTCTAAATCCATAAAAAACATGCCAGGTTTGAGCGAGGCGTATGCCCCCGATCTCAAGCTTGCCAGCCTTTGTTGGAGCCAACTGAGCGATCGCCCCGCTGGAATTAATCCATTCGCATCAATATTAGATGGAGTCACCGATGCGATCGCTGGAGAATTTCCGCTCTGAGGCATCCCTACACGCGGCACAGGTTGCATCCCAGGCATTGAAGGAAAAGTGGGTTGAGGAATAGTCGCAATAGCCGATTGACCAGGAATCACAACAGCCGTATTAGCAACCTCAAAGCGCGGCGCAGGCAACTGTACAGACCAGCGGGTCGAAGATTGCCCCCGCACTTTTACTTGGGCTGGATCTAGGACATAGCCTGGAGCCAGTTCAATCACTAAACGGGTCGTTTGAGCATCGAACTGACCAATCCGCAACGTTTGAACCGTTCCGCCAAAAGATTCGCTGACCTTGGGGCGCTTCAACTTGGCACCGGGTAGATCAATCACCAAACGTGTGGGGTTGGAAACTAGCTGGGCGATCGGCTGTACGCCTTCATCAGTCGAAAACTCTAGCCGATTTTGCCGAACATCAAAGCGCCAAGATTGGAGGCTGTTCGCTTGAACTGAACTGGGAAACACCAGCAGAAAACCAGCAAGGCTAGAAAGAAAACAGGGTAGCTTAGAGTCAGAGTGCATAAGCATTATTAAAAATGATTGCAAAGATTATGCCGTATTGAACTCGAACACACCTAGAAAAATGAGAAAGGTCATCTAGCTTGATTGCAGCAGATATGAACCTGCCTAACAGTCGCTTTTCATCAATGATAGGACTTACGCAGAGCGAAAAGGGAAGGGCAACCCAAATATATAGAACCCATTTGGCATCTAATTTACCGCTAGCCGTTTGAGCATCAATCGGATAAAGCAAAGATTAACCTTGGCAGTAGCATTGTCCAGGGTTCTCTCAAAGTTCTTGACCAAACTCTTACAGCGTTCCATCCAAGCATTCGATCGCTCAATGACCCAGCGGGTTGCCACGACCACAAATCCTGTTTTCCCTTGGGCAACTTTTTCAGCCTTGATCGGCTTGGGAGCTAGTTCAAATTGAATCTTGGTCATAATCTGTGGATAAATCGGCTCTAAGGCTTCGGTGAGCTTGTCCGGGTGATACCCGTTATCTAGCAGAATCGTCAGCTTCTCTAAATCGTCAGGTCTAGCCTTGAAGTAATCGATGGTGTGCTTGAGCATTTCAATTAACCCCTGGTCATCGCTGACGTTGGCTTTAGTGCAGTGCGTGAAAAGGGAAATCCCAGGGTATCGACCGCCAAATGTCGTTTGATGCCATTGGTGCATTTGTAGAAACAAAACCCTTTCGACTCGATGCTCGCGTTACAGGTGTTTTGCACCGCTTGTGAATCAATCAGCAGTAAGGGTGTCCACTGTGGTTTTTTTTGACGTGTTCGCGCACTTGAGCATGTAAAGTATCGCGAATCTGCTCGAGTACTCCCTCATCTCTCCACTGTTTGTAGTGCCAAAATACCGTGGAGTAGGGCGGCAGGTCTTTGGGTAAATCGCCCCAGTTACACCCATTCTTGAGTTGATAGAAGATGCCATCCAAGATTTCCCGCTTTGTCCATCGAGGCGGTCTGGTTCGCTTCTTTTGGGGTAATAATGGCGCAATGATTTCCCACTCGTTGTCAGTTAAGCTGCTGGAGTACGGCATGGGCTAGGGCTAGAGAATACTACGACTTTCTCATCCTAGCTCTTAACTGAAAAGATCCAAAATGGGTTCTATAGTGGCAATGCCCATGGGGTGATCAAAGGAATTGGTGTAGTCACCTGTGTCTATGTCAATCCTGAGTTGAATGAGTTCTGGTTCATTGATTACCGGATTTACGACCCAGCGGGAGACGGCAAAAGCAAACTGGAGCATGTGCGGGAGATGTTGAGTCACACGGTCTATCACAAGCAAGTGCCGTTTGAGGCGGTGCTGATGGACACCTGGTATGCGACCAAAGACCTGATGCTGTTGATTGAGTCACTCCAGAAGACCTATTACTGCCCCCTGAAAGACAATCGCCAAGTCGATGATTCAGGGGGACAACAGCCTTATCACCGAATCGATGGACTCGATTGGAGTGCGGCAGAACTTGAACCAGGCAAATTGGTCAAAATCAAGGGCTTTCCTAAAGACCACAAGGTACAGTGTTTCCGGGTTGAGGTGTCTACCCACCGCACGGACTTCGTCGTCACCAACGATTTGGCTCAAGATTCTACAGAGGCAACCCAACAGGCGTGTGGCTTCCGTTGGAAAATTGAGCAACTGCACCGAGAAGGAAAGCAGGTGACTGGGTTAGAGGCTTGCCAGTGCCGCAAAGCACGGATTCAGCGTAACCACATTGGGTGTGCATTCCTGGTTTGGGTCAAACTCAAAGGGTTAGCGATTCAAACGGGTCAAACAGTTTATCAACTTAAGCACGGGTTGCTTGATGATTACCTTTGTCAGCAGCTTAAAAGTCCAGCGCTGAAGATGACTTTTGCCTAAGTCCTATTGATAAATCATTCATGCTTACAGGTTATGGTCATCCCTAGATAGGGCACTCTGATAATTACTACCTTCACCATCTCATCAATAGGGCATCTCCACACTTTTTTGTGACTCACTGGTAGGCGGAATTGTCAAGTTCTTTGTAGACTGGAACACACCATGGCGTTTGGCAAATATCGAGACATTTTGCAACGTCTCCACAAAGTCACTCAAAAACGACATAGAGTCATGCTGACGGCAGTAAGCGTGACTAGTTGTGTACTTGCAGTGCGATTAACAGGGCTGCTGCAAGGATGGGAACTCGCAACTTATGACCAAATGATGCGTCTGCGCCCCCCTGAGCCAAGGGACGATCGCATTGTAATTGTCACTATTGACGATTCAGATTTACGTCAAATTGGCAAATATCCGATTCCCGATGCCGCGTTAGCTAAACTCCTAAAAATCTTGCAAACCACGAATTCTCGTGCCATTGGCTTAGATATTTATCGCGACTTGCCCGTTGCACCTGGACACCAAGCCTTGCTGAAAGCCTATCAGCAAAACCCCAATTTGATTGGAATTACCTATATTGCAGATCAGGACAATCCAGAAGTTCCAGCCCCTTTCCCCCTCAAACGGCTGAATCAAGTTGGGTTTAATAACTTGGTGCATGATCAAGATGACAAAGTGCGACGAGGACTGCTGTATTGGAAACCAGAAGATAAACGCGCAGCGCGTCAAAGTTTTGCATTGGTGCTAGCCCTGAAGTATCTGCAAATGCAGGGCATTAAGCCTGAGACGGCAGCTGATCAATCAGGCAACTTGCAATTGGGCAATGCCATCTTTCGGCGATATACGGCTCATGATGGTGCCTATATCTTGGCGGATGACGGGGGATATCAGATTTTGCTTAATCCCCGTGGACCCGCTAATAGCTTTCGGCAGGTGTCACTTACAGAAGTATTGGCTGGAAAAGTGGCTCCGGAAGTGTTTCGCGATCGCATTGTATTAGTCGGCTACACCGCCGTTAGCATCAACGATTTTGTCTTCACGTCCTACAGCAGTCAGTTGATCGGGGCACCGCGCTCCATTTCAGGCGTAGAATTTCACGCGAACTTAATTAGCCAAATTCTAAGCGCAGCGCAAGACGGACGGACATTGATCAATAGCTGGACTGACCCGATGGAATGGCTGTGGATTCTTGCCTGGGCAGGAATAGGAGCCGCAATTAGCTCGCAACTTCGATCGCCTCGCCTGTCTGCTTTAGGAATTGCGATCGCTGGAACAAGTTTAGTGCTGATTGCCCATGGTTCTCTGCTGATTGGCTGGTGGATTCCCGTAGTGCCGCCGCTGGTCACTATGACCGCATCGGCGATCGTTATCATTGCCCATATTGCCCGTGTGCAAGAAGAAATGCGGCGATCTAAAGAATTTCTCAACACCATTATCAACACGATTCCCGACCCTATTTTTGTAAAAGATCGAAACTATCGATGGGTAGTGCTGAATGAAGCGTTTTCAAGATTTTTGGGCTATCCCCTCACCGAATTAATCGAGCGATCGGACTACGATGTTTTTCCGCAAGCTGAAGCTGATATTTTTCGACAGCAAGACGATACTGTGTTTCACACGGAGCGAGAATGCCATAACGAAGAAGCTTTTACAGATCGCAATGGCTTTACCCACCAGATCGAAACCAAGCGATCGCTGCATAAAGATGCCGCAGGAAACCGCTTTTTGGTGGGCATCATTCGAGATATTACCGAGCGCAAACGCATGGAGGATGACCTGAAACGTACCACGGCTGAACTGGTGCAATCCAATGCAGAGCTTCAGCGCTCCACAACCGAACTCAGCCATGTTGCCAATCACGATTCTCTGACCGGCTTACCCAATCGCAAGCTATTTCATGAACGGTTGGAACAGGCGATCGCTTGGGCAGAGAAAAAAGACCAAGTAGTTGCCTTACTCTTTCTTGATCTCGATGGTTTCAAACAAGTTAACGACACCAAAGGACACGACATTGGTGATTTGTTGCTCAGAGCCGTAGCCGGTCGGCTTACAGGTTGTTTACGCGGCAGTGATACCGTGGCTCGGTTGGGCGGCGACGAGTTTACTATCATTCTGCCTGGGATTCCTAGCGTTCAAGATGCTGCCAGAGTCGCAACAAAACTACTTAGCACGTTGGCTAAACCATTTGAACTGGAAGGACACCTCATCTCCATCACCAGCAGTGTCGGCATTAGCCTCTATCCCCACCAAGCATCCGATTTAGAAACTTTGTTAAAAGAGGCAGACAATGCCATGTATCGAGCAAAGCAATCAGGCAAAGGACGCTATGAATTTTCTTTAATCCCAATGGAAATGGGGTAGAGGAAAGGACGAAGGACGAAGTGTGAAATGCGAAGTGAGGAGTTTTGAGTTTTGAGTTCAACCTCCGTCATTCGTCATTCGTCATTCGTCATTCGCTCAGGTCGTGTACTCAGCATTAATTTTGACGTAATCGTAGCTGAGGTCGCAGCCCCAAGCGGTGCCAACTCCCGATCCATCTCCCACGCTGAGGGCAATCAAGACTGTATCATCTTGCAAATAGGCTCCGGCAGCAGCTTGTTTGAGATAGGCATTGGCAGCCATGCGATCAAAAGGCTGGGGTTGACCTTGATCCATCATCAAGAAGTCGCCTAGTTTAATCTGTAAGTCGTCTTGGTTGAATGGGACATCGGCGCGTCCGGCGGCTCCGGCAATTCTGCCCCAGTTGGGATCGCGTCCAAAAATTGCCGCTTTGGTTAGAGATGATCCCGCGATCGTACGTGCGATCTTCCTGGCAGAGGCATCATCTACTGCACCAGAAACTTGCACTTCGATCAAGCAGGTTGCGCCTTCACCATCCCGCGCGATCGCCTTTGCCAAATAAATGCACACTTCTGTTAGCATTGCTTCGAGTTTGTCGGCTTCCGTTCCCGGCTCGGTAATCGCGGGAGTGCGAGACTCGCCATTTGCCAGTGCTAACACCGTGTCGTTGGTGCTGGTGTCGCCATCCACTGTAATCTGGTTGAAGCTTTTGTCTACGGCACGGCTCAACATTTGCTGCCAAAGTTGCGGGGAAACTGCCGCGTCACAGGTGATAAAACCCAGCATGGTCGCCATATTGGGGTGGATCATGCCGGAACCTTTGCAGATGCCGCCGATCCGCACGGGTCTGTCGCCAAAGGTTGTTTCTAAGGCGATCGTTTTTGGCACCAAATCGGTTGTGCAAATTGCCTTGGCAGCGCTATCTGATCCGGTATCAGAAAGGGACTCAACTAACTTTGGCAAGGCAGATTTCAAAATATCCAGCTTGATTCGCTGCCCGATCACGCCAGTAGATGCCAGCAAAATGGTATCGGATGAAATTCCCAACTGTTGGCTGAGCGATTGAGCAGATTCTATAGCATCCACAATACCTTGCGACCCAGTGGCGGCATTTGCCTGTCCTGCGTTGCAAAGAATGGCACGGGCATTGGGTCTGGCGCGCAGTTTGTCCCGGCAGTAGTCTATGCAAGCGGCTCGAACGACGCTAAGGGTGAATACTCCCGCCGCGATCGCTTCTACATCTGACACAATCAGCGCTAAATCTGGCAATCCAGATGGTTTTAGTCCTGCTGTAATCCCTGCTGCCCGATAGCCTTTCGGTGCTGTCACTCCACCTGAAATCACTTGCCATGCTGCCATGTCACTCTCCCAAAATCACCATACCTGCGGCGATTATATCAGGGTCGGAGTCAGGCGATTGCCATCCGAAGTACGTTTTATTTGAGTTTGAAGAAACAAGTAGAGCAAGTCATCAATAACTATTGATCAGCTGATCAGCCCAGGCGATCGCCGACTCTAAATAAATTGACAGGCAAGATAGTTTCGGCTAGAAATACGGGAAGTGTGTTTTGAGGGATCAGGCAATGAGAAGACGATCGCATTGCGTCTACGGTGGTTTACTATTTGCGATCGCGATCGCCCATCCTGCAAAAGCACAGCCCAATGAAGTTGCTCCCATTCCCACCAGCACTAAAGCCGCTGATCTAGTGATTACGCCACGAGTTGGGGTCGGCTACACCACTCCAGGCGGAGGCTACGACGGTTTTGCCAATATTCAAGGCTTTATTCCCCTGATGCAAACTCCCGGCAAAAGTTTGCTGTTTTTGGATGGGCGATTTTTGCTAGATAACAATGCCAATCCCGGCGGCAGCCTAGTTTTAGGTTATCGCGCCTATCAATCCGCCGCAAATCGAATTTATGGTGCCTATCTTGCCTACGATAACCGCGACACCGGCTCCAACGTATTTTCTCAAGTGGGGCTGGGACTGGAAACCTTGGGCGAAGGGTGGGATGCGCGAATCAATGGCTACATTCCCGCTGGCAGTACCCGCCAAACGGTACGAGAAACCGCGATCGCATCCAATTACGCAGTCAGCAGTACGCGCTTTCAAACGAACTCGCTGCTGGCATCGGGCACCCGCCAACAGTTGACCATCCGCGATGTGGAAGCAGCGATGGCAGGGTTTGATGCCGAAGTCGGCGGCAGACTGGTTAAGTTTCCCGATGATGGCGGCGACCTGCGGGGCTATGGCGGATTGTATTACCTGAGTGCGGCGGGTAGCCCCCGCGTGGGGGGGGTACGGGGCAGGTTAGAGGCACGGGTGACAGATAATTTATTGCTGGGCGTTGCGGTGCAGCATGATGGGCTGTTTGGCACCAATGTGTTTGGCACGATCTCCCTGACGTTGCCAGGAGTGCGTCCTAAAGGAGCCGCGCCCAAATCGCTGCTGGCACGGATGGCGGAATCTCCAACCCGCATCGGCACGATCGCGATCGATCAGCAGCGCGAAATCACTAACATTACTGCCCCCTTCACTGATTTAGCGATCGACAATCCAGCAACCGGACAACCCTATTTCTTTCAACATGTGATTGTCGGACGGAGCGGTGGCGATGGCACCTTTGAAAACCCATTTGGCATTGTGCAATCTGCGTTGAATGCAACGCGATCAGATGGTAATTCGATTGTGTATGTGCAGGCTGGCAATAATTCAGGAATTCCTGCCTTTACGGTGCGCGATCGCGTCCAAGTATTGTCTACCTTTCCAGCCCAAATCATTCCTGCCGCCTTTCAAGGACAGCGAATTCCCGACTTGCAATTGCCCTTATCGAATCTGGGTGCCATTCGTCCCAACGTGACGGGCACTGTCACCATGCAAAACGACACGGTGCTATCGGGATTCAACATCACCAGTGCAACCGGAGCCGGAGTCACCTTTAGCAATGTCCGCAATGTGGAGATTCGAGATAACGTCATCAGCAATACCGCCGATGCCGGAGTTCTTGGCAATGGCGTAAACACCCTACTGCTATTGCGAAACCAGATTAATCGTGCCACCAATCAGGGAGTCTACATCCAAAATGCTAGCGGCACGGTGAATCTGATTAGCAATCAAGTAAGCGGTACGGTGGGCGGCACCACTACGATTTCTAACCCAATCACCAACGATGTTTCGTTCACCAATCCGCTGGGCGGCGGCGTGATTACCATTCCCAATCCTGGGAGCATTATTCCTCTTCCCAGCGGTCAAGGCATTGTAGTCGGTTCAGTCAACGGCACCACGAACATTCTGGATAACACGATCGTAAATACCGCGACTCAAGGAATTGTGGTGCTGAATGCAACGGGCAATTTAGCGATCGCCAATAACTCCATAGCAAACACCATCGGCGCAGATGCACCCGTCACCGTTCCCACCATTGGCACCCTCAATATTCCTTCTGGGCAAGGCATTGTGGTCGGTGGCGCAAACGGCACCACTAATATTTCTGGAAACACCGTCAGCAATACCCGTGGACAGGGGCTTACCCTTGCTGGAGCCAGCGGCACCGTGACGATCGCCAACAACACCCTGACGAAAACCCTCGATCAAGGACTCACCCTCGCAGGCACCGCCGCAACCGTATCCATTACCAATAACCTCATCTCAGAGGTGGGTACTCGTGCCTTTACCACCCCGCCCATTGCCGCGTTAGGCGGAGTTGCGTTCAATATTGCCACCGGTCAAGGCATCTTTGTTGCAGGCGCAACGGGTAGCCTGACGATTTCTAACAACACGATCGAGCGCGTGGATGGCAGCGTGCCTGTGAACCCTTTACCGATTCCGCCCGGTGGACAGGGGCTAGTGTTGGGTAACTTCTCTGGGCAGCTTGATTTCACCCTCAGCAACAACCAAATTCGGAATAATTTCAATGATGGCGTATTCATGACCTTTGCCAACACCGCCACCGCAACAGTCACAATTCGCGGCAATACGATTGAGAATAATGGAATTTTGCCTACGCCTGTACCCATTCGGGGGGATGGAATTGCGATCGCTGCCGATCAAAACGCCAGCATCAGCAACTTGCTCATTGAAAACAACCTGATTCAAAACAACGGCGATGATGGTATTGATCTCCGGCTTGGTTCCCTCTTTCCCTTGGGTGCTGCAAATGCTCAAGTCACCGGAAACATCCGCAACAACACTGTCACTATCAACACCACGCCCCTTTTAGCCAATACGTTTGCAGGGATTCAAGTGGAAGCACGAGGCAGAACCGAAGCCCGAGTCACCATTGAAAACAACACCGTTAATGCCAATAATCCTGCGGCTCAAGCGATTAATCTACAAACCTTTGGCGTTACTCCTATATTGGTCTTTCTAGTGGGAGGCAGCAATCCCTTGATTTCTGCCAATGTTCGATTCAATACGTTGACGGGACCGGGTAATCCTGGCTTTCGTGCCCTCACTGGTTTAGACAACGTGCCCCTGAATTTTGCATTCAACAACCCACAACGACTTTGCGTCAATCTGAATGGCAACAGCAGCTTAGTTGGAGGCTACACGCTAGCCAACAATGCTGCATTTGGCGCAGGTTCTCAACTGCAAGTGGTTTTGGGCGCAAACACCGGAGCCGTAACCCAAACCAACACCACCGCTGTGGGCACGTGTCCTTGAGCCATTAGGAACTTTCATTCAATTGGCATGAGAAAACGCATAGCGCCAAATAGCGAATCCAAAGGTCAGGATAGACGTGTAACGTTGCTAATAAAAGGACTCTTCCATGACTGAACCCAGGGCAAACACGGTCGTACCCGCTCAAACAACCGCGATCGCCTACAACATCGAGCAAGCCGTTCGGGAACGCTATGAAGCTGGAGCGCAAGAACCAGAAGCATTGTTGTGTTGCCCAACGGATGGCTACGACTCCTCCTATTTAGAACGATTGCCCCAAGAAATCATCGAAAAAGATTATGGCTGTGGTGATCCGACTCGCTATGTGAATCTGGGTGAAACCGTGGTGGATTTAGGGTCGGGAGCCGGAAAAAACTGCTACATTTTGGCACAACGGGTGGGTGCAGCGGGGCAAGTCATTGGTGTAGATTTCAACGAAGAAATGTTAGCCCTATCGCGCAAATATTTAGAAGAAATGGGTGACAAACTGGGCTATCGCAATCTGGAATTTGTCAAAGGCAAAATTCAAGACTTAGCCCTAAACCTCGATCGCATGGAGTCGTGGTTGCAGCAAAATCCGATTACGACCCTGGAGGGTGTTGCCGCCTTTGAAACAGAGCGCGATCGCCTCCGCAGTCAGACCCCACTCATCGCCAGCGATAGTATCGATGTCGTTATCTCCAACTGTGTACTGAACCTGGTTCGCCCTCAAGATAAACAGCAGTTATTTGCCGAGATTTTTCGCGTCCTAAAACGAGGTGGACGGGCAGTCATTTCAGATATCGTGTGCGATGAAGACCCCACTCCAACCATTCTCAACGACCCCAAACTTTGGAGCGGATGCATTGCCGGAGCATTTCGTGAACACACTTTCTTGGAAATGTTTGAACAAGCGGGTTTCCACGGTATCGAAATTTTGACGCGGCAAGAAGAACCGTGGCAAGTGATTGATGGCATCGAGTTTCGATCGCTCACAGTGCGGGCTTACAAAGGGAAACAAGGTTTATGCTTGGAACGGAATCAAGCTGTGATTTATAAAGGTCCCTGGAAATCCGTCCAAGATGATGATGGTCATACGCTTTATCGGGGTCAACGGATGGCAGTCTGCGACAAAACCTTTCAGCTTTATACTGACCCACGCAGTCCCTATCATCAAGACATGATTCCTGTCTTACCTCATGCCACCATTCCACTCGAATCCGCTCCGGTGTTCGATTGCTCACGAGATTCCCTACGTCACCCCCGCGAAACCAAGGGCGTAAATTACCGCGATACGATCGCCGATACTGGCAGCGCATGTTGCGATCCAGCCACCAATTGTTGTTAAGTTCAGAATGTCGTATCTAGCTGGATTCGTTGTCTAGGTTGAACGACAAGTTGACGAAACTGAAGCATGACCATGAGACGTGCCAGGGAGGGAGGATGTTAGTATAACGACCCAGCGCAGATCACCTTTTCTTTCCCCCGCCAAAGTCAGCCGCACCTAACGCCTGACACCCGACACCTGACACCCGACACCTGCCTCTTTGATACACTAAACCCATACACACACCAGGATTTGAACGTGGTTGTTAAGCCAGAATGGTTACGAGTTAAAGCGCCTCAGTGGGAACGGGTTGGCAAAGTCAAAGACGTTCTGCGGGATTTAGGGCTGAATACGGTCTGTGAAGAAGCCTCTTGCCCCAACATTGGCGAATGCTTTAGTCATGGCACTGCCACTTTCTTGATTATGGGTCCTGCCTGCACTCGTGCCTGCCCCTATTGCGATATTGACTTTGAAAAGAAACCGCAGCCGCTTGACCCCACGGAACCCGATCGCCTTGCGGAAGCAGTTCGCCGGATGCGCCTAAATCATGTGGTAGTGACTTCGGTGAATCGGGATGACTTGCCCGATGGTGGTGCTTCTCAGTTCGATCGCTGCATTCACGCCATTCGCGCTGCATCCCCCGGCACGACGATCGAAGTGCTGATTCCTGACCTTTGCGCCAATTGGAACGCCCTAGAGATCATTCTCAACGCCAACCCAGATGTGCTAAACCACAACACTGAAACGATCGCGCGCCTCTATCGTCGGGTTCGCCCCCAAGGAGACTATGGGCGATCGCTGGAATTACTGCGCCGCACCCGTGAACTTGCCCCTTGGGTCTATACCAAAAGCGGCATCATGGCAGGCTTGGGTGAAACCGATGAAGAAGTGAAACAAGTCATGCATGACCTGCGGCAAGCGGATTGTGACATTCTCACCATTGGTCAATATCTCCAGCCCAGCCAAAAGCACTTAGGAGTCCAAGACTTCATCACGCCGGAGCAGTTCGATGCATGGCGTGATTATGGCGAATCCATCGGCTTTCTACAAGTGGTGTCTTCTCCTCTCACCCGCAGTTCCTACCACGCCGAACAGGTGCGCGCCCTCATGGAACGCCACCCACGCAGTACAGGTTTGAGTGATAAGGTTTGAGTGATGAATGATCCAATCCCTCTCCCTTTCTCCCTTCCCCTTTTCCCTTTTCCCTTAACGATCGCCATTCTCGGTGCCGGAGCTTGGGGAACCACTCTGGCAACCTTAGCTTCCCAACAAAGGCATAGGGTGCGGCTATGGTCGCGACAAGGTGAGGAATCCTTGCAGTCTGTGTTAGCTGGGGCAGACATGATAGTTTCTGCCGTGTCGATCAAAGGGGTGCGGCAGGTGGCGGAGCAAGTGCGATCGCTGCAAATTTCGCCCAATGTCATCCTCGTTTCTGCCACTAAAGGGCTTGACCCCGATTCCGGCAGCGAAGCAGAATTACCTTGCTTACCGTCGCAAATCTGGCAGGCAGCCTTCCCTGATCACCCCGTGGTGGTGCTATCGGGACCCAATCTTTCAGCAGAAATTCAAGAACACTTGCCCGCTGCAACGGTGGTTGCCAGTGCCAACGAAATGGCGGCTGAACGGGTACAGCAGGCACTTTCTTCCAACAGATTTCGGGTTTACACGAATGCTGATGTTTTAGGGGTGGAGTTGGGCGGCATTTTGAAAAATGTGATCGCGATCGCCGTGGGTGCCTGCGACGGTTTGCAACTGGGCACCAATGCCAAAGCTGCTTTGGTCACTCGTGGTTTAGCAGAAATCATCCGCATCGGCACCGATTGGGGCGCTAAATCCGAAACTTTTTACGGTTTATCAGGACTTGGCGACCTGCTTGCTACCTGTAATAGCGCCCTCAGCCGCAACTATCAAGTCGGTTACGGCTTGGCTCAAGGAAAACCCTTGTCCGCTGTATTGGAATCTCTACAAGGCACGGCTGAAGGCATCAATACAACCCAAGTTCTGATGCGCCTTGCCAG
Organism: Leptolyngbya sp.; assembly: GCA_003249025.1. Lineage (GTDB taxonomy): Bacteria > Cyanobacteriota > Cyanobacteriia > Leptolyngbyales > Leptolyngbyaceae > ULC077BIN1. The sequence goes on from QBMH01000013.1 coordinate 40,287, forward strand.
CCAACAGCAGATCGCCCTGCCCATTTCTCATCAGGTTGATCAATTGCTCCAAGGAAAGATTACGCCCCAAGCCGCTCTTAAAGCTTTAATGCTGCGCGATCGCAAATCTGAAAATTGATAAAACCAGGGAATGGCGAATGGTAACTCAAAACTCCTCCCTCATCTGAATGCAAGCAGGTTTCCTGATATTTCACGGTTTCCTAATCAAACAAACCGTCATTCAAAGCCTTAGTAAAGATGCCGGATTAGGCTGTCAAAGTCAGGAAAGAAGCAAGAGGGTGATGTAGGTTAGCGTATGCCTTGATTCAAGTCACGACCCGTTGCTTGATAGCTCCCTATACTAACCAAAACGCAGCAACTGTTGTAAAAGTCAGTTTTTTCTGACACCAGCCAATTTCTGCTTTTTTAGGTATTGGATGCGGCAATCTAAGACTGGTTATGTGACTGAGCGATCGCATAATTCTGACCGTTTATGTTGACAGCTTCAAAAAGGGATCATTACGGAACCCTAAGCCGTGTTCATCAGTCCCCCCTGAAGGGAACACTACTTTTATATCTGACTGAAGCTAATTCTTATCTGGAGCAACCGAGACGAGACTATGCCAGCAACAACTTTCTACGCTGAAGCAGACTACGACGAGCAACAAGTGTATTCCCAACGTTTTCAGCCGAGTAGCCCTAACGCTGAAGACCCCCCGATTGATGCGATGGATTTGGACATCGATACTGTTGATCCTGACAGTTTCTATCGAGCCGCCTCTCCCCGCACAACCGATCTTGTTCGTTTGTATCTCCAAGAGATTGGGCGTGTTCGCTTGCTAGGACGAGACGAAGAAGTTTCAGAAGCTCAGCGAGTGCAGCGCTATATGGCTTTACTAGAGTTGCGCGCACAAGCGGTAGAACAAGAAACGGGAGCGATTCAGCAGTATGTCAAATTGGTGGAAGCCCACGATCGCCTCACCTCCCAACTCGGACATCGCCCTTCCTTAGAACGCTGGGCAACCGAAGGTGGCGTAGATATGACGGAACTCAAGCCTAGTTTGGCAGCCGGAAAACGCCATTGGGCAGCGATCGCAAATCTACCCGTGGATGAGCTAGAGCGCATCCAAACTGAAGGCAGCCGTGCGAAAGAACACATGATTAAGGCGAATTTACGCTTGGTCGTCTCTGTTGCCAAAAAGTATCAAAATCGCGGATTAGAACTCCTAGACTTGATTCAGGAAGGCACCCTAGGCTTAGAACGCGCCGTAGAAAAATTTGACCCCACCAAAGGCTATCGCTTTAGCACCTATGCTTACTGGTGGATTCGCCAAGGCATTACCCGCGCGATCGCCACTCAAAGCCGCACGATTCGCCTACCCGTCCACGTTACCGAAAAACTGAACAAAATCAAAAAAGCGCAGCGCAAAATCTCTCAAGAGAAAGGACGCACCGCCAGTATTGAAGACATTGCCCTTGAACTAGACATGACCGCCACCCAAGTCAGGGAAGTGCTGCTGCGGGTGCCCCGCTCCATTTCTTTGGAAACCAAGGTAGGTAAGGAAAAAGATACGGAACTGGGCGATCTGCTGGAAACGGACGAAATCACACCAGAAGAGACCCTCATGCGAGAGGCTCTCCGCCGCGACTTGCAGCAGCTACTCGCAGACCTCACCACCCGCGAACGGGATGTCATCCAAATGCGGTTTGGCTTGGGCGACGGACAACCCTACTCCTTGGCTGAAATTGGTCGGGCGCTAGAGTTATCTCGTGAGCGAGTTCGCCAGATTGAGGCAAAAGCGCTGCAAAAACTGCGTCAACCCAAACGCCGCAACCGCGTCCGCGACTACCTCGAAGCGCTGGGTTAAGTTTCTCCTCTCTCCTAACTGCAAGAACAACGCCGGGGATAGTTCGCTATCCCTTTTTTCATTGACTGGGATAAACAGAAGATAAGCAGCCTTAACGGGTGACAAGGCAACTCAAAGCTATAGGGGACAAAGCTTTGAGAAAATG
>QBMH01000140.1 GCA_003249025.1 Leptolyngbya sp.
GCCAAACCTTTGTGGGGAATAGCTGCCCTCCTGGTACCACCCGTCGCGCCGCCTACACCCCTAAACAACAACGCGTAATTTAGCAGCGATCTTTCCCCTGTCGGGATGGCGTTTATCCGAGAGACCTCCCACCGCTTCCACTACCTCCTTTTGCAGGTGGGTTGTCCATCCAAACAGGTTCCATTAACTTTGCAGGTGGGCAAGTGATTGGTCAGCCATTTCCAGGTGATCCACTCAATAGTGTTCATCCTTCTCAAACCTATCTTTATTCGGTCGTGCATCAAATAGCAGTGGGGTGAGTAACTAGATCGTGCCATGTCCAAGGGATTCGCGTCAATCCTGCTCGTCGAGTCGCTGTCGTCTTGAATCGACTATGCCGCCAAATCCAATTGAAGTAACTCACCACTAACCGAGTCGTCACTTTTGTTTGTCCCCACACCTTGCCAAACTTATTCTGTCTACGTTCGCGTAGCGTGCCGCAGGCTTAGCCAACGCCCCGTTTGTTGCCTAACAATTCCATTGGTTCTCTCTAACGGTTGTGTCCTGTCTTTGCCAATGTAATGGAGAATCTCTGGTGGTAATACGCACTCATAACCTGCCCATAGAGCTTCGCTCCGCCCAAGGCGTACATCGCTATCCCATCGTTTACAGTCAGTCTTTCCTTCGCTGCTGACCACTAATTCCTCAATCAATTCGTCCGTGTGCTTTCCGGCGTTACTGAATGGCGCTATGATTTTGTAAAATTCTGAGCGAGGTTTCAATGCTTTCAGCCATCAGTTCATATCTCGAATCAGCAATGCCAAATCCCAATGGTTCCCTGATTTTCTCCCTAGGCGACTTGTCCAATTTGCCCAATAACAACGTCGGGTATGCTCAATTTCGGGTCAAAATCGAGTAGAACCAGCAGAATCATCGAATTATGGGGCAAAAACCAGCTAAACGAACAAATTCAAAAAATGAGGCAGTATCACCTCGCCGCTATGTGCTGTTCTACAAGCCCTACAACGTCCTCTGCCAATTTACTGACGTAGAGGGCGATTTGCGTAGCGATCCCTCCGGGAAACGCCCTACACTCAAGTCCTACATCCCAATTCCTGATATCTATGCCGTTGGGCGGCTCGATTATGACAGTGAAGGGCTGCTCTTACTCACCAACCATGGACAACTTCAGCATCGCCTGAGCGACCCAAGGTTTCGCCATCCCCGCACTTACTGGGTGCAGGTGGAGCGCGTGCCCGATGAATCTGACCTTGAGCGCCTTCGGCAAGGCATTGCCCTTCAGGATTACCAGACTCGCCCTGCCGCGATCGCCTTATTGCCCGATGAACCATCCCTGTCGCCCCGTGATCCCCCCATTCGCTTCCGCAAGACCATTCCCACCGCCTGGTTAGCCATGACTTTGACGGAAGGACGCAATCGTCAAGTGCGGCGGATGACCGCTGCGATTGGCTTTCCGACTCTGCGGCTGGTGCGGGTAGCGATCGGCGATCTCACCTTAGTAGGATTAAACCCAGGTCAATGGCGTGAATTAACTCACGCCGAGGTCATTGCTTTGAAAGAATTATGTCGGATTAATGAAATTTAAAGGTCTTTTGTAGAAAATCCCTGAAATAGCGCGAATGCGCAAGTATCTGTTAAGAGTAAAGATGAAGGAATAAGTCACTTAAAGGAGCGATCGCTCCTTGGAATTCATTTCCTAAAGCTTCATAATCTGCAAATAACCTGATAAGGCAGAGATTTTTTTGGCGAATCCTGTTTAAATAGATTAAACTCGCGTTTTCAGGTTTATTTGCTAGAGGAACCGTCTCAAAAATTTTCTGCAAGTGAACACTAGGCAAGCTATTACAGTTTGTTAAGGGAAAGATCAAAGTTTTCCTCAAAAGTGTTCCTTAAAAAGAAAGGCAAAAGACATCGTTGAAGCCGTTCCTGTGTGTGACATTAATCATCTGATCTGCCGGGAATTGAGGAAGATTTCATCATGCTGGTTTGTCCCCATTGTCAGTTTGAAAATCCCACGGCAAATAAGTTTTGTCAGAAGTGTGGCACTTCTCTAGTGCAAAATACTTGCCCTGAGTGCAGCAGTCTCGTGCCATTCGACCAAATGAATTGCCAAGTCTGTGATGCGATCGCCGGGGTCACTTGGTGGGCAATTCTATCCGCTCAATCTGGCACCACCGAGCCATCGTCTGCATTAGACAACGCAACGTTAGCAACGGGTTGTAATGGATATCTAGACATCCAGCAACGCTATAAACTGATCGATCAGCTTCCGGTAACCGATGACTCAGGAGAACGCCAACTGCAAGTGCTGGATTGCCAGCCCTTTCAACTGTCTTTGTTGGAAGCATTGGTGCTGCAACAAGACTCTAATGAAACAGCATCGCAGAACCCAGCTTTAGAATTTAACACTCCTGGCGCAGAAGGCTGGACAGACTCCATGAATGCCTTGGCGATCCCAGAAGTTGCTCAACCCTACGTTGCCCTCAACCATGATCTCTATCCGGTTTTGCCAGCGATTCACAATTCCTGGAAATGGCATGATCAAGACATATTACTGCTAGAAGATCGCTCTCACTTTCCTCTTTTAATGGACGTATGGTGTGATCAAGAGCGATTTCCGCCACTGCTGCAAGTGCTGCAATGGCTATACGAAATGACGGAACTTTGGCACGCGCTAGAACCTTGGCAGTGTCAGCAGAGTGTCCTAATTTCTAGTAATCTCCGGGCAGATGCTGAAGATGATACATTGCTGCTGCAACGGCTTTATGCCAATCCACCGGGGCAATTATTGACCCTGCACCATTTAGGTAAGCAGTGGCAGGCGATGTTTGCAGAATCTCAGCGGACTCAGTTAGAACCTGTTTCTCAACTGTTGGCTGATGTAGAAGATGGCACGTTAAAAACAGTGAATGCCGTGCGATCGCGAATTGAGGCGATCGCCGATTCTCTACAGCCCGACACCTCACCACCCACTCAACCGCTAGAGCCATTGATTCACCCTGTAGCAGCAGCCCCAAATCTTAACAATCTCAATGGAATAACCGACCCGCAAAGTGACGCTCCAACCGACGGTATGGCAGTCACCCTTCCTCCCGAAGAGGAGGAAGAAGATGATCCGCTAGATAACGACGATATGCCAACCATCGTCTTACCCATGCAGCTTTTCAATTTGGAAGAAGTAGGGCGCACCGATGTGGGGCGACAACGGGATCACAACGAAGACTACTTTGGACTTGACATTCAAGTTAGCAAGCTAGAAAGTCCCTCTGGCAAAACAATTCATGCTCGTAATCTTTACATTCTGTGTGATGGCATGGGCGGACATGCCAGCGGTGAAGTGGCTAGCGCCCTCGCCGTAGACACGATTCGCAAATATTTCAAAGAAAAGTGGCAAGAATCACCGTTCCCTAGTGCTGGTATTAATGATTTGCCCAATGTTGCCATGATGACGGAAGCCGTCCAAGTTGCCAACAAAGCGATCTACGATGTGAACCAAGAAAATGCCCGATCTGGTAGCGGACGCATGGGAACAACCCTCGTCATGGTGCTGATTCAGGATACAGAAGTGGCAGTTGCCCATGTGGGAGATAGTCGCCTTTATCGCTACACTCGCAAACGCGGCTTGGAGCAAGTCACCATCGATCATGAAGTGGGTCAGCGAGAAATTCAACGGGGGGTTGATCCCGATGTTGCCTATAGTCGCCCGGATGCTTACCAGTTAACTCAGGCGCTTGGACCACGGGATGAACCCTTTGTTAAACCAGATGTCCAGTTTTTTGAACTGAACGAAGATATGATCTTGCTGCTTTGTTCCGATGGATTATCTGACAATGATTTGCTGGAAAATCATTGGGAAAGCCATGTGCGGCCATTACTGAGTTCCCAAACGAACCTTGATAAAGGCGTGAGTGAATTGATTGAATTGGCAAATGGCTACAATGGTCATGATAATATCTCTGCGATCGCCATTCGCGCTAAAGTGCGTCCCAGTCTAGAACATTTGCGATAAGGCGACTTTTTCTAACTCACGGTGCTTTACTCCAATTCATGGTAGCCAATTCGCCAAGGGTTGTTTTAACCCTATTGCATCCTCAAGACCGCACCCCTTTGCGGCAATGGCAGTTTGACCATGAAACAATTATTCGGGTTGGGCGTGCCCCCACTAATCAGGTGGTGTTGAGCGAGGCGGTCGTCTCACGCCAGCATTTGGAGCTTCGTCAACTAGAGGCAGATCAGGCAAGTGCTAGGTGGCAATTAATTAACCTCAGCAACAATGGCACTTTTGTTGAAGGAGAAGCGATCGTCCAAGAACTCCTTGTCAACGACACGCTGATTCAGCTTGCCCAAAATGGTCCTATCCTGCGGTTTGAAACGTTCCTCATTTCAACGTCTCAGCCATTCCAACTTTTGCCTCAGCCTGCGATTTATGAAACGACTCCTACAGGAATCATCACCCCATTCGTGGGGTCACTGACTTCCTCACGGGACGCTGGACAGTCTGCTCCAACGCGCTGCACCCACACGGGCAATCCCTCAGATAACTTATTTTGTATTCACTGTGGGCAACCAATTCGAGTGGATAAAACCGTTCGGCAATACCAAGTTTTGCGGATTTTGGGTCGCGGCGGCATGGGCACCACTTATTTAGTGTGGAACCCGACTGGTTTATCAAAAGCAAGCGGAATGCCAGAAGGAAAGCTGCAAGTGCTAAAGGAAATGAATGCTGATGTGGCTCGGATTCCAAAAGCGCAAGAACTGTTTGTCCGAGAAGCCAATACGCTAAAGTCGCTGAATCATCCCGGCATCCCGCGCTATTACGACTTTTTTATGGAAGAGGACAAAAAATATCTGGTAATGGAATTGATCCATGGGCAAGATTTGGAGAAGCGAGTTCGCAAACAAGGAGCAGTTTCAACCCAAGAAGCGATCGCCTGGATGGTGCAAGTGTGTGAGGTGTTGACCTATTTACATACTCGTCCCACACCAATGATTCACCGCGATATTAAACCGGGCAATCTATTAGTACGCACTCTGGACAACCAAATTGTTGTGCTAGACTTTGGTGCCGTGAAAGCGTTTGCAATTGCTCCAGGTACTCGCATTGGGGCAGAAGGCTATAGCGCACCAGAGCAGGTGCAAGGGCGACCTGTGCCCCAGTCCGATCTCTATGCGATCGCTCCAACTTTAGTATTTTTGCTGACTAGCATTAGCCCGCAGCGATTCTACAAAAAACAGGGGAAAGCAATGCGCTTGCATCTAGAGGGCGAAGCGCGAATTCCTAACAATTTGAAAGCTGTGATCGAAAAAACAACAGCAGTAGAGGTCAGCGATCGCTATCAAACTGCCCAAGAACTCAGTCAGGCGCTCAAAGCTTGCTTATAGAAGCATAAACACCCGGCTGGCTACTCTTCGTCATCCCATCGTTCTACCAGAAGCAGTTCGCTGACCGGATCTTGCATAGTGAATTCGTAATCAAGCAACTCTTGCTTCAAGAATGCCCAATCATCACCGTATAGTAATGCGATTTTCCAAATGCTATCGGATGGTTTAAGTAATTTACGTTCAACCAGCGATCGCACCTGCCGCTGTAGCCTAGCCAGCGGGTGTATAACCTGCTGATTCATATCGTCTGTAATCATGGATTAATGGTGTGAATTTCTAACAACAAGCTTCTCAAAAGCTTTTCCGAAAATTTATTGATGAACTGCAAAGTTGCAGATTTCAAAGTCTTTCAGTCTGCTTTAGCTACTTTTCAACATCGTCCCTCGACAAACCAGATGTCCTTGTAGCTCTATAGAAGCATCGATTTCAGCTATTGATATTAGCACAACCCAATAGTAGCGCAAGCCTTTTCAAGAAATGCCTTTCCTAGGAGAGAGATAACCGCCATGAAGGGATTACGGGTGCGAGACGAGAGGCGAAAGGCAAGAGGCGAGGGGTAGCTCAATATGGATACCAAATGGATTCGATCTGGTGAGCGATCGCGCTGCGTGCGACGGAGTCGTTCGCCTGATCTTGCAACGTTGCCGCTTCGTCTAATAGCACCGTCACATGCCCCAACTTGCGCCCCGGACGGGATTCCATTTTGCCATACCAATGCACATGAGCGTGAGGTATGGCTGCTAAGGCTTGTCGTTTAGCCGCATAATCGCTGACTGATTGCTCATAGCCCAATAAATTCACCATCACGGCTCCAGCAGTAGTCATCGCGGCATTACCCAACGGCAATCCACAAATTGCCCTCAATTGCTGCTCAAATTGAGACGTGGCGCAGGCATCCAGGGTGTAATGTCCAGAGTTATGGGTGCGGGGAGCAATTTCGTTGATCAGCACCGTGCCGTCTTTGGTCAAGAAAAACTCAATGCCAAAAATGCCAATCACTTGCAGGTGCGTTAGTAAAGTGCGGACAATCGTTTCGATCTCCGTCGTGATTTCTGGATTGATTTTCGCAGGCGCAATCACCCGCCGACAGACTTGGTTTTCCTGCTGCGTTTCCACAATGGGGTAGATGGCGATTTCTCCATTCAGCGATCGCGCTGCCATGACAGCAAGCTCTCGCTCAAAGGGCACAAATTTCTCTAAAAGCACGGGCACTGAGGCTAACTGAGCCAAGGTTTCGTTTAATTCGGCGGGGGTGCGGACAATGAAGGTGCCTTGCCCGTCGTAACCATGTCGCCGGGTTTTAAGCACCACTGGAAAAGAGGGCGGAAAGGAGTCTGCGTAAGGAAGTAGCTCCTGAATGGTGAATGATGGAGTGGGTAGTCCCAAGCTTTCCATTAGTGTGCGCTGATCGTATTTGTCGAGCAACGGGCGCAGGGCATCCAGGCTAGGACGAAAGCAGGTGCCTTGCTGGGCGAGATGTGTTAATGCTGGGAGGTCAACGAACTCGTTTTCAAAGGTGATCACATCGCATTGCTCAGCCAGTTGAGCCGTGGCGATCGCGTCATCTACAGGCGCAAGGATCGTTTGGGTGGCGATCGCGACGGCTGGATCAGTGTGGCTGGGGGTTTGCACCCATAATTCAAGCCCAAGCTTTTCAGCGGCTTCTGCCATCATCCAGGCAAGTTGTCCGCCGCCAATCACTCCTACTCGCCGCACCAGCGTTTGTGAAGATGCTACAGAATTTTGAAAAACCATTGGCACTGACATATCTCTAGGTCAAAGAATCCAAGCTTACGCAGAACAACCAAGGGATTCGCGGGTGGAGATTCCAGTTTTAGAGTTGACTCCCTTCGCTATCTGGCACAACTCTCGAATTTGGGCACCATCTAAGATGGCATCGGTGAAATCTGCCCCAGTAATCTCTGGATGATCAAAGTTGGTGCGAAGCAAGATGGCATTGACTAGAACGGCATCTTGCAAATTAGTTCGAGTCATTCTGATTTGATCCATCATGGATTGGGTTAAATCTGCGCCTTGCAGGTTCGTTTCAACCATAGTGGAGGCACTCAGCACCGCACCCGTCAAATCTGCGTTGGAAAAATTTGCCCCATTCAGATTGGCGTTGGAAAATTCTGCAACCCGCAGGCTTTGCCCAGAAAAGTCCTGGTTTTTCAATTCGCTGTTGCTGTAGGAGGGTGGCGGCGTATATTGCTTGGTGTATTTTGCCCCAACGGGAGCGGCTTCGGCTGGCAAGGCACAGCACAGAATAGCGATCGCACATAATCCCCCAAGCAGCCATCGAATCGGACGCTGGAAAAAAGAGAGCGGGTGATGGGTCAGCATGGGCAGCGATCGCGACAGGGCATCTTTCAGTGTAATCATTCTGTAGCACCAAATCATAAAGCGATTCAAGTCATTGGGAGAACTTGATCGGTATATTCTTGCTCTGCTTGGGCGATCGCGATCGTTACGGCTCCGGGGCGATCGGTAAGGCGAAAGATTTGTTTAGGAACGATGAGGCGAGAGGCGAGAGGCGAGGGGCGAGAGGGGGCTGAAGATGTGAGGCAGCCTGAAGTAGCGAGGATAGCGGCGGCTTCGGCGACGCTGGGAGTTCCTGCTTTGGAGTGAACGTGGGTGGAGGGATTAGGGACTGCGATCGCCCGTAATTCTGCGGCTGAAAAGCATTTGAGCGGCAAGGATAAATCGTGGCAATAGTTCATAAGTCCGGCTTCATCGGCTTTGTGGTCAATGGTGGCAAGTCCGGCGATCGCGGCTTCTGCCAAGTGATGCGATCGCAATGCCTGTTGAATGGCATGGGCAATCACGATTTCGGGCGTACCGCGTTCACAGCCGATGCCGATCCACAGCACCCGTGGATGCCACTGCACTTTCGGCAAATCTGTACTGTCTGCAAAGCGCCGCTGAATCGGACTAATCCAGACTCTTGCTTTGGGAGTGGGTCGTTCTTCTCGCACCTCAGCAGTGAATTCTGGAAACCCAAATTGAAACGGATGCTGGGCTGGCAAAGTTGATTGCCATTGGGTTGATCCTGCTTCCTGAATCACCTGCACTGACTCCCCACGGGCGATCTCGGCATCGACACCCGCCCAATCTCCGGTTCCCTGCCGCCAACCAAAGGGCGTACCCAGTTGATCAATCTCCGGCAATATTGAAACGGGGTTGGTCATTCGCTCATCCAGATCATTCGTGTCCAAACCTTGCAAAAAGCCCCTCCTAGTGGAAGGGCTGGCTTTCAGAAAATTGGAAAATTAATCAATTTATGCAGCCAGATTTGCAGCAGCAAAATCCCAATTCACCAAATTATCCAAGTAGTTTTTGATGAAAGCGGGTCGAGCATTGCGGAAATCGATGTAGTAGGCATGTTCCCACACATCCAAGGTCAGCAAAGCTTTTTGACCTTCCGCTACAGGGTCAACCGCATTGGGGGTTTTGGTCACTTTCAAGGTGCCATTGTCATCAATCAACCACGCCCAACCGCTACCAAACTGGGTGGTTGCCGCCGCAGTAAACTCTTCCTTGAATTTATCAAAACTGCCAAAATCTTTATCAATCCGAGCAGCAAGATCGCCTGTAGGAGCGCCACCACCACCGGGCTTGATGCTGCTCCAGAAGAACGTGTGGTTCCACACTTGGGCAGCGTTATTAAACACACCTTGCTTGCTGGCATCGTTGTAGGTAACTTTGATGACTTCTTCTAAGGGCAAACTTGCCAGTGCGGTATCAGCCGTAAGTTTATTCAGGTTATCCACATAGGCTTTATGGTGCTTGCCATAGTGGTATTCAAAAGTTTCGGCTTTCATACCGTACGACTCTAGCGCGTTAAAGTCGTAGGGGAGCGGGGACTGTTCAAATGCCATGAGTTCTTCTCTCTACTAAATCTAGGATCAGGATCTAAAGCCTTTCTGCAAGGTAGTTTACCTGGACGGATTACACGTTCCTCAGTAGGAACCTCTCATCTAGCAGAAACAGAACTTTACAACTAGATTCTAATGCGAAACGCCCATTTCAGGAACCGTCCGTAGGGTTGATTTAGACGCGATTTATTGGGTGGAATATGGATTGTAGGGAGAAGTAGGGGTGCAGCGGTGAAGCAAAATTTTAAGAATAGCGGGATAAAGCGGCAGGTGATTGGATGGGTAGCGATGGGGTGGGCATTGCTATCGCTGAGTAGCTGCACAACAAATGGCGAATTGGTGAGTGAAACGGACTGTACTGAGGCGATCGCTCATGCGACTCAAGCATGGCGAGTGAATTATTACAGCGATCGCACCCGTCTAAACCCCAATAATCAGCGTCTCGTGGAGTTTGGCAGTGCAAAATTAGTCACTCGCAATGGCAAAGTTGAACCGCCCAAGTCGCAAGCGAACCCAGTGGAACCTGGCACTCAGCAGAATGGCGTGTGGTTTCCAGTCGTGCCGCCCCAACCTACCGCGACCGAACTAGCAGAAAGTCGTCAAACAGGGGAGCGGATTGCATCGCCGGAGTTATATCGAGCGGTGAAGTATACCTTAGTCTGTGGTGCGGGAGAGCTAGAAGCGGGCGCAGATACCTATCAAGTGGCACTGAAGCAAATCCAAGCTGAGCAGCAGGTTCGGGTTGCTTACAGCATGGGACGAGTGCTGAAAACCGTTTTACCCAGTAATGCAGTGATTGGTAACAATCCAGAGCCGGAATGGACTCCACCCGCAGATGATCCTAGCCCCAAATCTGAAACCACCCCATCTAAACCAGCCCCTTTACCCACAATTTTGTATGTGGATGTTAAGAATGGCAGCGATCGCAATCCGGGCAATAATCAATCACCCTTAAAAACCATTACCCAGGCGATCGCCCAAGTGCGCCCCGGCATGACCATTCAACTGAGTCCCGGTGTTTACAACACGGGCACGGGCGAAGTATTTCCGCTGAAGCTGCCCCAAGGCGTAACCCTGCGAGGCAATGCAGAAGCGCAAGGAAAAGGCACTCAAATCACGGGCGGCGGCAAGTTTCTCAGCCCCACTTGGGCAGGGCAAAGCGTCACGATCTTAGCGACCGATGGTAGTCAGGTTGTGGGGTTAAGTCTGACCAATCCGAATACACGCGGCACGGCAATTTGGGTGGAAACGGGTGCAGCCTTGATTGCAGACAATCGGTTTGTAGGCAGCGATCGCGAAGGCGTATTTGCTTCGGGGACTGCCACGCCCACAATTCGCAACAATCTGTTTGAACAAAACGGCGGCAATGGCATCTCCTTTACCCGCGACAGTGGCGGCACAATGGAAGGCAATACAGTCCGCTATAACGGCTTTGGCATCTCGGTCAGCGATCGCGCCAGCCCCAAACTGATCCGCAATCAGGTCAGCCAAAACAAAGACGGCATGGTGATCAACGGCGACTCCCGTCCCTTGCTGACCTCCAACCGCATCACCGGCAATGGACGCGATGGCATTGTCGTCACCAATAACGCCAGCCCCACCCTTAAGCAAAATTCCTTCAGCGACAACGAACAGTACGATCTGCACAACGTCAGCAAACAGCCCCTCAAAGTTGAATCAGGCGCGATCGCGGGGCTAAAAGTGGAAGGCAAAATGAATTAGATGAAAGTCCACATTTTGAGTGTTGACTCGGTTATCCTTCACAACCTTTGTTCTCCAGCCATCTTGTTTAGATAAGGTTGCCAGTCAAACGTTGAATCGGTCACTGCAAGAATCCCTCGAATAGTTCGACGTAATTCCGCTTCATACATTTCATCGCCAAACGCTAACCCTAGGTTCATTATGCGGTTAGCAAGATACCGCATACGACTTGGTAATGTACGGCAGTAAGCTGTATATAACCAACATCCTGCCTGCCTGTCCTCATCCCAATCTTGGGTTTCTATCCAATGTTTGATGTGCTGTTCAAGTAATGTTTCATTAATAACTCCATCTGGAACAGGCAGATACATAAATGCTGGAAGATCTGGTTGAGGACACCATCTATTTGGAGTCGGTTTTATAGCCTTATCTGCCTTACCTCGCTGACTTTTGAGGACAAAAGTTGCGTCTGGAAACCTCTGAGATAGATTCTTTTGGCTTTGAGCAGATAAATCGGCACATCCAAGCCAGCTAAAGAAATCAATCCCAAAAATTTCACTCAACTGAGTCTGAACGCGGCTTAGTTCTACGGTGTCTTCTAAAGCAACTTCTTCAAGAATGGCTCGAAGTTGTGTGCAGCGATCGCGAGTAACCAGGTTTAGCCGCTCCACCTCTGCCAAAATAGCCCCTAAATCATTCTCAGATCGCCCACGGCGTTGTATATCAATTGTAAAAGCCTCATTGTGGGATTCGTAAACAGTCATCCACAGCCCATGCTCCTCAGCATAGGAATAGTGCAGTAATAATCCAGAGTTATTTTCTACAACCAAATCACTTAGCTTGCCTGCGTCCCAAGATCCATCGACTAAGAATGGAACATGACATCCCATAGCCGAGAGAACCAAGCCATAGCGACGAGCTTTTTTGAGCAGAAAAACGACTTCCTCTGTGGTTGCGTTCAAAAGATAATAGCAATCGCTGAATTCACTCATTGAGAAAGAGTTATTAAAACTGTTGTTTAGCCTGCCATTTCGCCATTGTTGCCTGCTGCCTGCATCTGTTTTAGTACGGCTGCTTGGATTTTGGCATCGAAGTCGGGATCATCCACAGTCGTTATTACAGTGCGTGGGAGATCGCCCAGTCTCTCCAGATAGGCTCGAAGCGCTAGTTTATCCTCACGGTGTCGGAGAAAATATTGTCTCAACTCCTGATCAGACATGGCTGCGTAGTTAACTTGATTCATTAAAACATCTCTCTGTCCGTCAATTGCATCTGCTAGCGATCGCATTTCCAACAGGACAAGGTAGGGTTACTTTTCAACCCGATCTAACTCTTCTCGTAATACCCGTCGCAGCGTAGCTTCCAGCGGTTCATGCTGATATTGAATATGAGCTTTGAGTGCTTCATTCATCAAGGTTTGGTAGTTGCCGCCACCTGCCAGATGAACTTGCTCTTTGAACCACGCTAATATTTCATCATCAATCCGAATTGTAATCCGAGTCTTTCCAGCCCCTACCGATTCAACCGCGCCGCGCTTTCCTTGACTAAAATCATATTCCGCTTCCATTAATCAGCCCTCTTCGTATTGTCTACATTCTTGACGAGTTGCAGGTCGAGCCGAAATCAACCGAATATTATTTCCGCGCCATGTGTATACCACTACAAGCACTCGACCTAGCCCATCCATTCCAATTGTGATAAATCGCTCCTCATCAAAGCGCTCATCCTGCACTGTAATCGCTAGATCATCCGAGAGAACAATGACCGCATCAGCAAAATCTATCCCGTGTTTACGGAGATTCGCGATCGCTTTGTCGCTATCCCATTGATACGCCATGAATTGATTATATGTACATTTGTACACCAACAAGGGAAGAGGTCACTACTGTTTAGACTGATTCGCTTCCTTGGGAGCAATTTTTGGGGCGATCGCTGTCCTTGTCTGAATTTAGGTTTACTTCGCGATCGCCGCCGCTGCTGGTTAATTATTACCCAACAAGCCTTTTCTGCCAGGTTGGGATGTTACTAAACAATTCAAACTCTATCTAGTACAAGAGGGCGGAAGTTAGAGTACCCTTATTCTGTATCCTTCACTGAGACAAAAGCCT
>QBMH01000141.1 GCA_003249025.1 Leptolyngbya sp.
GAACCGTTGCAGTTCGACCAGCTTGTGACACAGTAGTTTTAGTCGCACATCGCGTACAAAACATCTCTCATAACCCAACTGTTTGCCTGAGAGAGTTGACAGAGACGAATGAGGCGATCCTATTCCAGGAGTGATTTACTTTCTAATTTCTTGAACTGGGATTGTCCTTACCAAATTTCATCTCCCGATTCAGCACTGCCACTAAAACAACGCCAATCAGAAGATTCGAGGGTAGAATGCAAAACATGGCAATATCCGCGACAATCACATTTTCTAATCAGCAGACCGCCGCGATCGCGGAGATCGCCCCAGGTGCCAATCTTCCTGATGTTTTGGGTCAGTGGGGGCTTGTGACTGGGCGACCTGTTTTAGTGGTGGTTGGGGGCGCGAGTAAGTTGAGTGAGTCAGACTACCGTCAAGTTGAACAATTGTTTCACGACGCGCTTGCCCCGATCGCCCAGAAATATCAAGCCTCGGTTGTGGATGGTGGCACCGATGCAGGGGTGATGCGTCTCATGGGGCATGCACGGCAGTCAATTTCAGGCACCTTCCCGTTAGTGGGCGTTTCGCCGATTGGCTTGTCACTATTGCCCGATCAATCGCTTGCCTCACCGGATGCCGCATCTTTAGAACCTCACCATTCTCATTTTTTACTGGTGCCTGGTTCTAACTGGGGAGACGAATCTGCTTGGCTGGCTGATGTCGGAACTCACCTCGCAGCGGGTGCGCCCTCAGTGACCGTCTTGATCAATGGTGGCGAAGTGACGTGGGAAGATGCTCGACAGAGTATTCGAGCAGAGCGACTGATAATTGCGATCGCAGGTAGCGGACGCACCGCAGATTTGATAGCCGCTGGATTGCGCGGCGATCCAACCGATGATCGTGCGAAAGAATTGATTGCTTCTGGGCTTGTGCAAGCGGCAGATCTCACCACAGGCGCGATCGCTTTAGCCAGCACTATAGAAGCAATTTTTAAGCCATAGGCATTTATGGGCTGACTGCTCTATCAAATTGCGTATACCGTTTGTTAGAGCCGCACCTTTAACTGCCGATAAAATCCGACTGGAGATAGAAGCCATTCCAATAGATGAGAGCAAAAATAATGGGGTAAGTTATGTGCAGAACCCCCATGCTCAATATTTTGGAAGCTACCGTTAGACCGTTAATGCTCAACTCCAAAGTACTGGACGTTGCTTATGAACTCTATTTAGGCGCGCCGCCATCTGCCTATCCTGTTATTAATCTCAAAGAACTGGCGCTGAGAACTGGCGCTAGTTTGCTTGAGTGCCGCAATGCCATTGTTGAAGCTAATCAGCATGGACGATTTCCTCAATGCGCGTTAGAAACTTAAACCAAGCAGAATAGGGTGAGCATGTGCCCACCCCACAGATTTTAGAGATTCAAAGATTACTCGATTCCTTCAATCCGATCTTCGACTTGTTGATAAAGGTCGCGGAGTTTGTCGAGGTTTTCCTCGCTGGTTTCCCAGTAGCCGCGTCCATTCGCTTCTAACAGCGTCGTCACCATTTTACGGAACGAGTTGGGGTTGAGATCCATCAACCGTTTGCTCATTTCCTCGTCTTTAAAGAACGTGGTGTTGGTGTCTTCATAGACCCAGTTATCCACGGCATCGGCGGTGGCAGACCAGCCCATTGTATTGACCAGCCGCTTCGACAATTCCCGCACCCCTTCATAGCCGTGGGAGAGCATTCCTTCGTACCATTTAGGGTTGAGTAACTTGGTACGCGAGTCGAGTCGCACGGTTTCCGATAGGGTGCGGATTTGGGCGTTAGCAGTGGTCGTGTCTGCCATATAAGCAGTCGGCTTTTTGCCGTCATCCCGCAGACTGGCAACGATTTTAGTCGGGTCAGAATCGTAGTAGTGAGAAACATCGGTGAGGGAAATCTCCGAGGAATCCAGGTTTTGGAAGGTGACATCGGCGGTTTTGAGTGCGGCCTTAAATAGGTCTTCGCTTTGATCCATCATGCCGGGATTATCGGATGAGAAAGCGAACCCTTTCCGCGCCAGATACATATTTTGCAGTTCCTGTTCGTTTTCCCAGGTGCCGTTTTCCACCGCCAAGTTGATGTTGCTGGAGTAAGAGCCGGAAGCATTAGAAAAGACGCGGGTTGCCGCTTGACGCAGGTTGATGCCCATGTCTTCGGCTTGTTTAAGGGCGTGTTTACGGACGAAGTTCATTTCCAGTGGCTCGTCAGCTTCGGCTGCCATTTTGACAGCGCGATCTAGGAGTGCCATTTGGTTGATGAATAGGTCACGGAAAACCCCAGAGCAGTTGACAACGACATCAATTCGGGGACGACCCAATTCTTCTAAGGACAATAGCTCTAGTTTGTTAATCCGTCCGAGGGAGTCGGGCATGGGCTTAACGCCGACCATCCAGAGGATTTGGGCAAGCGATTCGCCGTAGGTTTTGATGTTATCGGTGCCCCAAAGAACGCAAGCGATCGTTTCAGGATAGTTGCCGTCGTTTTCTTGGCGCTGGCGATCGAGTAGGCGATCGACCACCACTTTTGCCGATCGCACAGCCGCCGCCGTGGGAATGGACTGAGGATCAAGGGCGTGGATGTTTTTGCCAGTGGGCAGCACGTCGGGGTTGCGGATGGGGTCACCGCCAGGACCAGGGATGATGTATTGACCATCCAGCCCGATTAGCAAAGCGCCCAGTTCGTTGTCGGCACCCACTTGCTTCAGACAAAACTGGAGATACTCAAACAGTGGCTTGAGCGGTTCGGAATCAACGGCGGTATAGCCTGCGGTGTGCAAGGCTTCCACCCAGGGCGCTTTTTTATTGTTAAACAGATTGCTAAACATCGAGAGCTTGGAGACGCGCCCTTCTTCATCGATTTGGGCGTGAACCATGGCGGCAACAGCACTCCGAACCGACATGTTAATGCTGTTTAGCAGTTCGACATCGCTGAGAACACCGCGATCGCTGTTGGCATAAATCTCATCAATGTCGCGTTCGACGCTGCTTGCGATGATTCGTTGCAGACTGAGGATGCTGTCTTCTTCGCGATCGAGGCTGGCGATGTTGACCAGGGTGGCGATCGCTTCTTCTGCGGTGGGGGGTTTGCCGATGACATGCAAGCCGCAGGGCAGCAGGCGCGATTCAATCTCCATCAGCTTGATGTAGACCTTGCCCACGACGGTATCCCGCTCTTCAGCAGTTAAATCCCGTGCGTCTTTATCGGGCAAAGCCACATCTTTGTCTAAATTCACCACGCGACACTGATCCATGATAGTGTTCGTGATGGATTCGCCCCGCCCCGTGTCTTTGAGGGTTTGGTAGGAGGCAATCAGTTCGCTGAGTTCCTTCAGCCCTTTATACAATCCAGCGTTTTCAGCAGGAGGAGTCAGGTAGCTAATGGTTTCGGCATAGCTGCGACGCTTGGCGATCGTGGCTTCGGAGGGATTGTTTGCGGCGTAGTAGTAGAGGTTGGGAATGCTGCCAATTAGGCTGTCGGGAAAACACTCATCCGACATGCCGATTTGTTTTCCGGGCATGAATTCCAGCGAACCGTGCGTGCCAAAGTGCAGCACTGCATCGGCTTTCCAGATTTTCTCCAAATAAGTATAGTATGCAGCAAATCCGTGGTGTGGGCTAGCGGAACGGGAGAACAGCAGCCGCATCGGGTCGCCTTCATAGCCAAACGTTGGCTGTACGCCAATAAAGACATTGCCAAAGGATTTGCCATAGATCAGCAAGTTTTGCCCGTCGGTGTTCAGGTTGCCGGGAGCCGGTCCCCAAGAGGGAATCAGACGTTCGTGATAGGGAGTCAGGGCTTCATATTCAGGCACCGACATTTTGTAAGCAATGTTGAGTTCGGGGCTGTTGAACTGTGCCTGAGCATTGTGCAGCACCTCCAGCATCAGTTTTTCTGCCGATTCGGGTAGCTCTTGCACGTCATAGCCGTTGTCACGCAGCGATTGCAGCACTTTATAGATAGAACCGAATACGTCCAGGTATGCGGCTGTGCCGACGTTGCCTTTGTCAGGCGGAAAGCTAAAGACGGTGATAGCAACCCGCTTATGTAGTTTGGGCTTGCGGCGCAGGTTTGCCCAGTTCATAGCCCGTTGAGCGATCGCTTCCACTCGATCTTGCAGGGCGATCGCTTTACCCGTATTGCCATCTCGACCAGAGAGAATAATTGGCTCAATGCCGCCATCCAGTTCGGGCAGAGCAATTTGCAGCGCGACTTGAATGGGGTGCAGTCCCAGTTCGCTATCTTGCCACTCTTCCGTTGTTTGGAACACCAACGGCAGCGCCACCATGTATGGACGGTTCAGCCGAGTCAATGCTTCGATCGCCTTGGGATGATCTTGTCGTGCCGGACCGCCCACCAAGGCAAAGCCTGTGAGGGATACGACTACATCTACAAGCGGCATGGTTTTGTTGATCGGATCGTAGAAAAACGCTTCTACAGGCTTGGAAAAGTCTAACCCGCCAGCAAACACCGGAATCACCCGTGCGCCCATTGCCTCCAGTTCAGATACCATCGACACGTAATGAGCATCGTCGCCAGTGACTAAATGAGTCCGTTGCAAAACCAGCCCAACTGTAGGCACGAGGGGATCGCGCATTTCCTCTGGCAGATCGCGGCGCGACGAGAACCAGTTGAGATATTCCTTAACATCTTCGTACATCGTTGGCGCGAGGGGATGCCAAATGCCGAGATCGGGGTAGGTCACCGGATCTTGATATTGAAAAATCGGAGCCGCACTCCCGTTTATGCCCACTTCGCCCTTAAATACATACTTATCTGCCAGCATCAGCAGGAAGTTTTCCAGGTTTTCTTGAGAACCGCCCAGCCAATACTGAAAGCTGAGCATAAAGTTACGCGCATCCTGCGCTTTATCCATCGGCAAATATTTCAACACTTGGGGCAACGTGCGAAGCAACTTCAGCATGGCATCTTGAAAGCCTGCGCCCGATTTTTCCTTGCGCTTTTTCATGAAGCTGGCGATCGCGCTTTTGGATTGCCCAATTTGCGCCAAGGAGAAGCTGCCCATTTTGTTAAGGCGCATCACTTGGGGCATGGAGGGGAAGACAACCGAGACATCTAGGCGATCGCGGTAAGGTTCCACCGCTTCCACCACCTTATCTGCCAAATCTTCTAGAAAGATCAACGAGGCGATAAAAATATTGGCTTGAGAAACATCCCGCTTAAAATCGTCGAAATTCGTGGGATCACGAAGTTCCTCAATCAGATAACCACTAATTTCAACCGCAATACTAGGATGGTTCTGGTTAATCGAACGAACAGCGGCAGACAGAGCGCTTTGATATTGAGGCTCTAGCACGACATAAACCACCTTCACCAGACTTCTCCCACCCAGGGCTTCGGGTGCAACATGTCTAATGATGGGCTTGACGTGAGTAAACATGCGGTTAGGCTCCTTAAATCATGCGATTGCAAGCAGTCGTCACTAAAGGTCAATGCTAAGTATCTAAAGGTCTTCGATTTTTCAATTGCCCACGACCGAAATGAAAAGCGGGACATTAAACAAAAAACCGAGAACACAATGACAGCGAGAAATCAGACCTTATGTTTTACGCTGCACATCCCTGTTTGTATCAGAAAAGCTTATCTCGTGCGGGTTTGGGAGCTTAACTGAAACAATTTGATAACAAAAAGGACATTTTTGTTTACGTTTGTTCATATTTTGGTGAGCGTTTACTCATCAAAGGGTTTATAAAACTTCATAATTTTTCGTCTAGAAGCTACAAAGGAACGACTGAGCTAAATCCAGCCGCGCAGCCAATAGATCACCATGCCCACATATTCTTTGATGACACGGGTAATATTGCTTAGTTGCTCGGCTTCGGGTAGAAAGCTCAACGCCAAAGATTGGGGACTCGCCTGCAATGCTTCTAAGTCGCGATCGCTGACCAAAAAATCAGTGGGCGCAGGAATCGCATCAATCCCCAGCTTTTGGAAAATTCGCAGCGATCGCGGCATATGCACCGCCGAAGTGACGAGCAGAATTTTGCTAATTCCCTGAGCCTGCATAATCTGTTTCACATTGACCGCATTCTCACGAGTCGTCCGTGAAGTTGGCTCTTGGATCATTGCCGCATCGGGAACTCCCATTTTTTTCATCAGCTCCACCATATCTGCCGACTCTGGAGCATCGTTGTTTCCCTGCCAGTCCACTCGTCCTCCACTCAAAATCAGACGAGGCGCTTTGCCTTCTCGATAAAGCTTGGCACCATACAATACGCGATCGCCTGCTTCATTCACCTCCACCCACGGACGGGGCGCAAAAGCGGGTCTAGTCGCGCCACCCAACACCACGATCGCATCGGCTTTGGGCAACTCCCCACTCGGCAAATGTTGAAATTCCAGGGATTTGAGCAGCGATATGCTGACCCAGCCATTACTGCTGATCAGGAGCAACAGCAACGCTAACCCAACGGGGATCATCGCCAAGCGAGGTCGTCGCCAAAACATTAGCCCTAAGGCTAGCAGCAGCAGCAAGCAAGCTAGACCGAGAGGATACAAAAACAGCGGCAGTAGCTTAGAGAGAAATAAAAACATTGAAGAGATTTAAACACCATAGAGTAATGAATCTAGCAACGATTGAGGTATCTCTTCAAAACCATCCGGATGCCAGAGTACCCCCCTTGAAAGGTAACGATACTCTCTAGCTTTTCGTTTAAACATTAAAAACGCCCTGGGGGTGCCAGAGCGTCGGAACAGTAACCACTCTCTTCTACTTGATACTTTTTAGCTTCTCCTGTTTCCGCAAAAGTTTTGGAAATCGTGTGACAGTTTGTTCACCGTTTTAGAATAAGCGGCTTAAAAAGGGGAACGCTAAAATTACTGTTCCAACGTTCTGAGGAACGGGAAGCTTGGTTGGTTCACACCCAATGCTCTTTACTCAGATGCCATGAAACTAAGATATTTGCTGTTGTTTGCTGCTTCGGCTTTGGTGGTTACGCCGATTCCAACGATTAGCGCTCCCGTGCGGATCGCCTATGAATCGCGCGCGATCGCCGGGTCAGCCGATACGATTTACCAGCGGGTAAATCCGGCTGTGGTGACGGTGTTTGCAGGGCGAGAAATTGGCTCTGGCAGTGTGGTTAGCTCGAATGGATTAGTGATCACCAACAATCATGTGGTGAATGGGGCAGTGGGGAGCCAGGTATCTGCGAGAACATTTGATGGACAAAGTTATTCAGGACAGGTAATTGCGATCGATAGCCGCTCCGATTTAGCCCTGATTCAACTGCAAACTGGGGCACAACTGCCCACGGTGCCCTTGGCAACTAGTACGCCGCAATCAGGAGAACCAGTATTAGCGATCGGCAGTCCCTATGGTCGTCCGGGAGTGTTGACGACGGGCACGTTTAGCAGTGTCCGCAGTAATGGCGATCTGCAATCGCGGGTGGTGTTGCAGCCTGGGAATTCGGGAGGTCCGTTGTTGAATGCATCGGGTGAAATGGTGGGAGTGAATAAGGCGATCTTGGAGTCGGCGCAGGGTAGCAATACGGGAATTAGCATTGCTACTAGTGTGCAAACTGCCCGGTCGTTTATTGCTCAAAATAGTACTGGAAGCGCTAGTATTGCTTCGAGAGCGCCAACTTATAATCAAACTAATCAAACGCCGATTTATCAGCCGCCCACTGATTCGGCAATGTCTCAATTTCCCGGTGGAATTGTACTGCCAAAGCCACAAGATCCAATTTGGCGATCGCGTCAAAATAGCCGAATCTATGGGTCGCAGACACCCAATAACCAGTTTGCCTCTCGTCCCAATGGTCAATACTCTGGCGGTCAATATTCTGGCGGTGCTGTAGTGATTCCCACGCCGAATGATAATCGCTTCAATCCAGGCTATGAGAGCGCCCAAGCCCCTACTCCTCAATATGATCCTGGTTTCAACTCAGATTCACCCTATCCATCGCCCAGAGCAGGCACCAATCCAGCGATTCCCAACGGGATCGTTTCACGAATCGCGGGCGCTCAATTGGGCGTAATCGTGGATACCCGCACATTGGTCGTTCAAAGTGTGAATAGTGGTTCAGCGGCGGCAAATAGCGGCTTACAGGTGGGCGATCGCTTAGTAGGAGTCAACGGTAACTCCCTCAACAGTTTCGATGACCTCAAAGCCTTTATCAGCAACGCTCCCGCTTCTGCCCAGTTCACTATTGATCGCAATGGGCAGGCAACAACGGTTGGAGTCCAGTTTTAGGCAAACTAGATTATTTAGGCTGGGCTGCGATTCCCGTAGGGATCGTTGCACGAATCGCCAGCCTTACCCCGGTCACTTGGCGCAGTTGATCCATTACTGCCACCACCTGACCGTGGCTTACCCGCTCATCTGCATTGATGATCACCTGCGCTGGCTGAGTGCCAACCAACGCTTGCAGTCGCGGCTTCAGATCAGACAACAGCACCGCTCGATTATTTAACTGAATTTGCCCTTGAGCATTCACCGTCACGGTAAAGCGCCCAGAATTTTGAGCTTGAGCCGTCGTCGCTTTGGGTAGATTGACAGGTACTCCCGTCGATCGCGTCAAAAACAAAGACGACATCATGAAAAACGTCAGAATCGCAAAGATCACATCGATCATCGGCACGATGTTGATCTGAAACGGTAAGTCTGGTTCATCCGGTAGCCGCATAGGACTGAGGCACTCCTTGCTCGTAGTATCGACGATACAGCAATTCTAGCTGTCCGCCGTATTCTTGAATCAGGGCGATTTGCCGCAAATATAAGCCGCGAAAGGTGTTGGCAAACAGCAACGTGAAAATGGCGACCACTAATCCCGCTGCTGTGGAAATCAACGCCTCACTAATGCCAGCGCTGACTCCAAGGGTGCTGCTGCCGCCCATTTCTCCCAACTTCAACGACGCAAAGGAGCGAATTAATCCCAGCACGGTTCCCAGCAAGCCCAATAGCGGCGACAGGCTGATGATAGTTTCAAACATCGTGTTAAACCGCTTGAGTAAGGGCATTTCTGCTTGAGCCGAGCTTTCCAAGGCTAAACGAAACTCTTCAGGATTGGGGCGATCGAGTTCTAGCGCGGCTAAAAAAATTCGGGCGATCGGCAGATCAGTGTTTCTTTCTAGTTTCAAAAATGCATTGCGGGGATTGTGGCTATACATCGCCAGCACCTCTCGCGCCAGCCGATCTTGACGACGCGCAATCTTGACCCAAAATATCATCCGTTCCAAAATCAGCGCCACTGCCACCAGGGAAAACCCCAGCAGCGGCACCATCACAACTCCACCCTTAGTCAACCATCCAACGTCCATGCGCTACTCAAAATAGTGATCAACCAAATATTCAAGGCATTAAGGAATAAGCACGAACAGCTTATCAGGTGAATCGTCAAGCGGGATCACACTGTAGAAAGATCAGCGCGGAGAAAGTCGATAAATTGACGGGCAGTCCGACCCGATCGCCCATTGTGGCGAGTTGCCCACTGGAGCGCTTGAAACTCCAAATCGTCTGGATTAAGGAAAATGTTGGCTTGGGCAGCCAGATGGCGAACGATTTGCAAATAGGTAGCTTGATCCGGCGGCTCGAAGGTCAACGTTAGCCCAAAGCGATCGCTAAAAGATAGTTTTTCTTGCATCGTGTCCCAAGCATGAACTTCATCGCTATCTTTGGGATGGGGGCGATCGCCAAAAAACTCGCGAATCAAATGCCGCCGGTTGGACGTGGCATAGACGACTACATTTTGCGATCGCGCCGTCAAATTTCCTTCCAGTACCACCTTCAGAGCTTTGTAATCGTCCTCGTCTTCTTCAAACGACAAGTCATCCACAAACAGAATAAACTTTTGCGGCAATGAACGGAGTTGATCGGCGATCGCAGGTAAATCTCGCAGTTCCGACTTGGCAACCTCAACTAGACGCAATCCATCCTGGCTATAACGATTCAGCAGCGCCTTCACCAACGACGATTTACCTGACCCACGACTGCCATACAGCAACACATGTAGCGCTGGATAGCCTTTGAGTAAAAACTCAGTGTTTTTCAACAGTGCTGCTTGCTGCCCTCCATAGCCCACCAGATCACCCAACTCTATTGGATCGGCATAGGCAATTCCCACGAGTTCGCCCTGATGCCATCGCAACGCAGAAAACATCGCCGCAAGTCCGGTGCCGTGCTGACGGTAATGAGCGGCAAACACTTCTACACCTTCTGCCCAGTTAGTCCGCTGTAGCTGAAGTTTGACAGATGTTACTGCTGAATCGCTGGCTTGATCCCAGGCGATCGCGGGTAGAGAAACTGACGAGATCGCTTCCACCCAATCTCTCAGTTGCACTTCTCCACAACGAGACAACTCTTGCAGCACTTCTAAATCGTGCCCAGCCGCCAACACTAAAGCGGGCGACACCGCCTCAAAATCTTTTTGTTGCGCCTGCTGCGTGAATGGATTCTCATCTCGCAAAACGCACGCTAGCAGAACGTCTTGCCAGGATTGTTCTGGCTCTGCAAGACAGCGAAACCAGCGCCCATAGGCATGAAGACAATCCAAAATCTCTGCATCTCCAACCACTGCATTTCTTTGCTGCTGAGCATTGTGAATCGCTTGCAGCAATGCTAAAAAAGCTTGCCCTACTTCCTGCTCAAAATCAAATACAGATTGATACATCAACAGAGACGCTGCTTTTTGCAGCAATTGAAACGCAGACAACTCAGGCGATCGCATTTCCACATCCAGTAATCAATCTTTCCATCATCCTGCAAATTTTACGCTCCCAAACCTGCAAAAGTCCGCTCCGATGGACAACGCTTTATGTGCGGAACTGCGATCGAACTATCAACGGCTAAACGCTACTTCTAGCCCAATTTTCATGCTTCAATAAACTTAACAATCGTTGTTCTGTTCTTATATCCTGTACTGATACAAGCAGCAACAAGCTTTGCAGGCTTACATTGCAGTGTATAAAGACTATTGCCATTTAATTATATATGTGGTAGATTATGCTAATAAATTAGTATTGAGGCATGGTTTGACCCTAAAAAATTAGTGTCTTATGCTAAAGTACTCTCGTACCAATCGAGAATACTGTGTATGGAAGCGCAACCTAGAAAAGTTTTCTTTACGCTTCAGTTTTTAGAATGGCTAAGATCTCTGCGGGATACTAAAGCCGCTGCAAAAATCAAGGCGAGACTCAAACGTGTAGAAGAGTCAGGAAGCTTGGGAGATTGGAAGTACCTTGATTTCGGAGTTAGTGAGTTCAGGCTTGGTGGTCGAGGCGGATATAGAATTTACTTTGGAGAAATAGAGGAAGGCATTCTAATTCTTAGTGGAGGACATCACGATACCCAGAGCCGTAATATTGAGCAAGCAAAGGGGCTTTTAGCAGATTATGAACAGCGCAAAGATTTCACAGAAGATTAGCTTCCACGATTATTTGATTGAGTCACTTCAAAAGCCTGAGGAAGCGGCAGCTTACATTGAAGCCATTTTGGAAGAGGAAGATCCAGAACCGACTTTGTTGAAAAGTGCTTTGCTGGATGTGGTAGAGGCATTTAGCAAAACTACGATGTCATCTGAACAGGCTGAATCGCAACGTCAGAAGTTGGATGATATTCTCTCCCAATCGGGCAGTCAGGCAATCTATGGGTTAGCGAGTTGGTTAAGTGAAATGGGTTTAGAGTTATCGGTTAACGTTCAGAATCAAGACGATCAGTAAAGTCTAGGTTTGAGTTTAACGGCTCAACGAACTGGCTGATGAGGGGTGAGTTTGTTGACATGGGAAAAGCGATGACACCAATCAACCGACTCGTTTGACTTGAAGCATGGTTTGATTGAAATGAAGACGTTGGTTGAGCAGGGGTCTATGCCGTATGGCACAATGGTAAAGAGCCTTTGAGAAAGGCTTTTGTTTTTTAGGTAAGCCCGTGAGTCCCACCGCAAATCCAGTTTCAGTCAATCCAGCCTCAACCGAAAATGGTCAGTCTCTTCAGACCTCTACGACTCCTCGTCGTCGCCCGGTGTTTCCTTTTACTGCGATCGTCGGTCAGGAGGAAATGAAACTGGCATTGTTACTGAATGTGATTGATCCCAAAATTGGCGGCGTGATGATTATGGGCGATCGCGGCACGGGCAAATCGACGACCATCCGGGCGCTTGCCGATCTCCTCCCCGAAATTGAAGTGGTTGCCGATGATCCGTTTAACAGTCATCCTACTGATCCCGAAATGATGGGGGATGAGGTACGGCAGAAAATTGAGCAGGGCATGGAGATCGCGATCGCCCTAAAAAATGTGCAAATGGTAGATCTGCCTCTGGGCGCAACGGAAGATCGGGTGTGCGGCACGATTGATATTGAAAAAGCGCTTTCTGAAGGAGTCAAAGCTTTTGAGCCAGGACTTTTAGCAAAAGCCAATCGTGGCATCCTCTATGTAGATGAAGTGAACCTGTTAGATGACCATTTGGTAGACGTGCTGCTGGACTCCGCCGCCTCTGGTTGGAACACCGTAGAACGGGAAGGCATTTCCATTCGGCATCCGGCGCGCTTTGTACTTGTGGGATCTGGAAACCCTGAAGAAGGCGAACTGCGTCCCCAATTGCTCGATCGCTTTGGGATGCACGCCGAAATTCGCACGGTTAAGGAACCTGCCCTACGTGTGCAAATTGTGGAGCAGCGCACCGAGTTTGACCAAAATCCACAGGAATTCTTAGATCAGTCTCAGTCAGAGCAAGATGCGTTACGCCAAAAGTTGGTGGATGCTCAAACTCGACTGAAGCAAATTGCGATCGACCATGATTTACGAGTCAAAATCTCGCAGGTTTGTTCAGATTTAGATGTGGATGGGTTGCGGGGTGATATTGTTACCAATCGGGCAGCAAAGGCGATCGCGGCTTTGGAAGGTCGCACCGAAGTCACTATCGACGACATTCGGCGCGTGGTGACGCTTTGTCTGCGTCATCGCCTGCGAAAAGATCCCCTAGAATCGATCGATTCTGGGTACAAAGTAGAAAAAGCTTTTAATCAAGTATTTGGCGAAGCAGCAGCTTAACACTCACGGTTCGCCCATTTTTGAGTGAGGTAGTGACATTGGGCTAGAGTTCG
>QBMH01000142.1 GCA_003249025.1 Leptolyngbya sp.
TCTTCTGGTGAAATAACCGTCTTCCTAACTCGCAAGTTTTATATCAACATAGGATTTAATCTAACTCTTACTGACTTTTCGGATAGGCTCTTAGTTGATGATGAAAACTATCCACAAGTGGCACGAAGTGATTTTTTTGATATTCGTCCTTATAGCACTATCATTTCATTGCCTCGTATTGTAAAAGCTAGTGGTTTAGGCAAATCTCAAAGTCGAGATGTTCAGATTCCTCTACTTGATGCCGTAGTTGGTAATCCACCTTACATTCAGCAAGAGAGTATTTCAGCAGAATTAAAAGAAAAATATCAAATCATTGCTAAACCTAGCAATGGAAAGCTATCAGGGCGTTCAGATATTCACTGCTATTTTTGGGTGCATAGCCTTTCATTTTTGAAAGAGGATGGTTATCTATGTTTCCTAACGTCTAGTCAATGGCTTGATGCAGAATATGGCTTCAGACTTCAGGATTTTATACTACAAAATTTTGATGTTATTGCTGTATTAGAAAGCTCAGATGAACCTTGGTTTGTAGGTGCAAGAGTTATTACAACTGTTACTATTCTGCGTCGTCAGTTAGATGAGCAAAAACGGATGGAAAACGTAGTTCGCTTTATACAAATACGTCAACCCATAGCAGAAATTTTAGCTCATGACGGAACAACGGCTGGAGCTATACAAGCAGCAGATCGCTTTCGAGATGAATTACTAAGTTTAGATAGTAAAACTCGTAACTCTCGCTATCGTGCTCGATTAGTTAGCCAGAGAGACCTCTGGATGGAAGGCGTGAAGCTTGGTAAAGCAATGGGAAAATCAGGCGATGATGTACAAATAGAAGAAGATGTTTCTGCACAACCAGGTACATATTATGGCGGTAAGTGGGGCGTTTATCTTCGTGCTCCTGATTTGTGGTTTGGCTTACTTGACCGTTTAGGTCAACGAATGGTCTTGCTAGGTGAACTAGCTGAAGTTAGGCGAGGAATTACTACAGGGAAAGACATCTTTTTCTATCCCAAAGATGTTACGGATGAAACCCTCAATGTGACTGACGATAGAGAGTTTTACTTACGTTTTCAAGCTCAACGTGAAGAAG
This sequence comes from Leptolyngbya sp., assembly GCA_003249025.1. Lineage (GTDB taxonomy): Bacteria > Cyanobacteriota > Cyanobacteriia > Leptolyngbyales > Leptolyngbyaceae > ULC077BIN1. Next base: position 1,091 of record QBMH01000142.1, read on the forward strand.
TAGTGAGTGGTCGAGTAAAAATTGTTAAATGCGGTGAAGGGTATGAAGAGATGCATCCAATTGAGTCGCACTTTCTTCAACCAGTTATGCATGGACCAATGGAAGTAAGCAGATTCCAGGTTTCTCAAGAAGACTGCGGATATAAAATTATTCAAATTCCCAGTCCACGGAAACTAATCGCTGGGACATACGCTTTACAATACATTGAGTGGGGCGAAGCAAATGGATTTGATCAAGGACCAACATGTCAATCTCGTATTACCCAAGAGCGTGAATGGTACGACCTTACTGGAAGACGACAGTCTCCTGCGCTTTGGATTAAAGAGCGGCAATATCGCCACTTAGCCCCAGCAAATCCAGAAAGACTACTTGCTAATTGCCGCGTTTACGATATTTATCCTCCAAGTGAATTTGACGATAGTGATCTGTGGGGCGGAATCTTAAACTCAACTATTGTCTTCCTATCTTGCTTTCAGTATGGTCGTCCTGTAGGAAATGAGGGATTATGGGGCACTATGGTTGTTGATACAAATATCATGCGCATCCCAAATCCTTGCTTGGCAACTGAGCGCCAGCGCCAGAAGGTTGCAAGAGCTTTCAGGAATATGATTGATCGCCCTATATTTGGTTTTCTATCTGAGCGGCGTTTGCGTCGGATGCAGTATGTTTCCAAAGGGAAGGAAGCAGAACTTAATCAACTTTCTGATGAGACTGAGCTAACTCAACCTGATCGTCGGCAACTAGATGATGCAGTGTTAGAGATGATGGGCATTCGGTCTCTCGCAGAACGAACAAAAATCCTGGATGAACTGTACTCTTATCTTGCTGATTTCTTTGAATGGACACGACAAAAGGAAGAAAAAGCAATTCAGAATAAAAATCGATCTAATCGGCGTAGAGGTGTTCGACCTTCAGATATTGCACGTGAAATTTTTGTGCAAATTGAACAGAATAATGGTGCGCTTCTTCGCACCTATGATGATTTTCTTGATCATAGTCAACCATTTAATACGTACGAAGTGCCTAAAGACGGCAAGCCAAAGCGATTAGATAGTTTGTTCCAACAATTTGCAATAGAATTTGTTGTCAAGACTCAAGCTTCTATAGTTGTTAAAACAGGTAGCGATGCTCGACGTGAACTCTTACTCTTAGTAGTTCAACAAGGTACTGGTGACTTTGTACGAATTCCATTAGATGATGATCTATGCTTACAACTACACAGTCAATACTCTAGCTTCTTAAAACAACGTGCTGATTCCCTACGCGCAATGGTGGAGGAGAGAACCGCAGACCCTGAGTTACAGGAAAAAATCTATGCCGACTTGTTAAAACGTATCCAAATAACTTTAGAGTAAGCAAAAACTTGCAAAGAAACTTCGAAGCACCACACTGGTTAAATGTAGCGTGACAATGAGTTTACTGCGACGAAAATGGCTTGGATGCCATGACTTCCATCCAAGCCAACTGCCAGTTCTATAACTGGTCAATTCAAAATGAAAAATTAAAAGTGCAAACTGGAGAACAAATGTCTCTGTTTGAGCAGATGATGAATGTCTTTAAAATTGAGTCTGTTGGCAACCTCAACGCAGGGAACGTGACTATTCACGGCAACCAGATTGGCGATAACTCCAATTTATAAAAAACTATGAAAGCAATTGAGTCCACCGCTACTGTCAACGACCAGGGACAACTCCTCCTCGATCATCCCCTCGCCCCAACCGAATCTCGTCGCGTTCGAGTCATCGTCCTTATCCCCGAAGACGACAAACTTGACCCTGACGACGACCCAACTGAAACGGTCATAGAAGGCATTCGTCAGGGCTGGCATGAGGCGATGACCGGACAAACCTATCCAATCTCCCAACTATGGGATAGGATAGATGCCGACTGAGCTACCCATCATTCAGGTTGAATTTACCTCCCGCTTTCAGCGCGATGTCCGTACCCTTGCCAAACGCTATCGCAGCATTCGCGATGACATTCAACGGCTGATTGAGCAGCTTAAAGCAGGAGAAATTCCCGGTGATCAAGTTCCTGGGTTGGAATACACAGTTTTCAAAGTCAGAGTCAGAAACAGCAACATTCAGAAAGGTAAAAGCGGCGGGTATCGTGTCCTCTACTATTTCAAAACCCTTGACCTCGTTGTGCTTTTGACGATGTACGCTAAGTCAGACCAAACCGATTTCGTTGTCGAAGAAGTTCGAGATATTCTTTTGCAGTATGAACAGCAGGCTTTTGAATCAGAGAACTCAGCAGATTAAGGCTCCAATTGAAATGTCTGAATTCCTGAGCAAAGCTTGTTAGTATTTAGCCGTTGCGCTATTTTTTTCTGTGGCAGATCCCTTTTCTGATGATCCTGAATTTGTACCATTGACGCGCACCCAAGTGCTGATTGCCATGGGAATCACAGCAGTCGTGCTGTTGGTAGTGAGTAAACTGTGGGTCAAGTTTGGATCGGGGCTAATGCTGCCGATCGCCTGGTCTAGCGAACACGCTCTGCTGGGAGTCGGGTTAGGCGTTGGCATCACGCTTGCAAGTTCAGTCATCTATGCGCTGTGGGCGGAGTATCGTCAGAGTGCCGACTACTATCTGCGAATGGTCTTAAAGCCGCTGGTGTTTCCTGACATCATTTGGTTAGGCTTGCTGCCGGGACTGAGTGAAGAACTGCTGTTTCGCGGGGTGATGCTGCCCACCTTTGGGTTAGATGCGGCAGGCATTCTGTTTTCGAGCCTGTGTTTTGGAGTGTTGCATCTCAGCAGCTTTAAACAATGGTCGTATGTGGTGTGGGCAACGGCGATCGGCGGTGTGCTGGGAGCCAGCGCCCTCATGACCAATAATTTGCTGGTGCCCATTTTGGCGCATGTGACCACTAACTTTATTTCGGGCTGCCTGTGGAAATGGCGCGGCTTCAAAGAGGAGCAGTAATTGAGTTTTGAGTTTTGTAGGGGCGTGGCATTCGGGCGAAAATCTTTGTAACTTAAGCAGAGTCATCTGCCGAATGCCGCGCCCGTACAGGGAGTTATCTTTGCTAATCGATCGCGTCCTCCTCTTCACCTTGACCCGATCGCTTGAAAAACTTGCAGATGCCCCGTTTAGAGCCGCGAATGAATTGGCACCATTCTTGCACCAAGGCAGATTCAAACTGCTCTAGTTGGTCGGTTGCCTGAGAGATATTGAGTCCAGAGCCATACAGCACTTTGAGCGCCTGTTTCAGGTCGTGGCGATCGCTAGCGGTGAATCCGGCTCGTCGCAACCCTACGACATTCAATCCCATAATCGTATTGGGGCTGACGCTGCGGGTAATGCAAAAGGGCAACACATCTTTTTGGACTGCGGAACCCCCTGCCATCATTGCCAATCTGCCCACACGGGTAAACTGATGCACCAAGCAGTTGCCGCTAATGAAGGCGCGATCGCCTACTTCCACATAACCCGCCAACAGTGCCCCGTTTGCCACAATCACATCATTGCCTACCCTGACATTGTGCGCCGCGTGACTTTGCGCCATGAACAGACAGCGATCGCCAATATCCGTCACGGTGCCTGCTTTGGTGCCGCGATGAATCGTCACCCCTTCTCGAATCACGCAGTTTGCGCCAATTTGCACAAAAGATGCTTCATCTTTGAATGCCAAATCCTGCGGCACATCGCCCAACACCGCGCCAGAATGCACCTTGCAGCCTGCGCCCAAGCTGGTGTAGGGCAAAATCGTGACGTGGGGATTAATTATGCAGCGATCGCCAATTTTGACGCTATGACCAATGTAGGTAAATGCCCCCACCGTTACGCCTTCCCCCAACTCTGCCCCCGATTCAATCACTGCGGTTGGGTGTATCATCCTGTCCTTACTCCCACGCTAAACGGTGCTATCCTAGTCATTCAGGACTGCCTATGGATTATGGAAGGCAAAGGTTTCTTCTGTCAAAGTGGTTTGGGTTGAAACTGGGTCAGCAACCATGCGCCGACTTGGGATTGATCGGCTTCCCAACTGCGCCGCAGCGCTTCTTCCAGCAAGGCAATTGGTAAGCTTGGCAATACTTGTGATTCCTGAATGCGCTTGCTACCTTGATCCGCGATCGCGTAAGCCAAAATCTGCGCCTGATCCACATCAATTACCCAATATTCCGTCACGCCCAAATCTTCGTAGAGCGATCGCTTTGCCCCCACATCATCTAGTAGGGAAGATTTGGCAACCTCAATCACCAAATCAGGAGTGGGATAGCGGTCAAGATTTACAATCCCCGTTCCTTTCGGAATTGCTTGCGCCTTGGTGCCAAGATAGTAAGCTAAATCTGGCTGACAATCTCTTAGTCCTGGCTTCCGAAACGTCGTGGTATCCAAACCATTTGCCTGAATGCCGTTTAGCACGATGAATAGATTGACTGCAAAAGTAACAATGACGTGATCTTTACCGTGATCAAAACTGACTGGCAGCATTTCAATCCTCATATGCCCTTTAAAGTAATAGCCTTTTGCTTTTTCGTAGGCAGGCTGTTCAATCACCTGCACATACTCATCCCAAGAGGCTGCTACCCAAGTTTCTGTAGGCAATTGGATTTGAAGTTCACTCATTGCTGGTTATGTTCCATACTTGATTCAGCCAGTATTGCGATCAACCCCGTTCACCCGCCGCTAGTAATCTATGGGAATCAACGAAGAGACTCTGTACAGTCGGCGTACAACGGGGTTGTTTGCCTTGCAACTTGCCGTTCCGATGCAATTGACTAAAGCCTAAGTTCTACCTTCTAGCTCCTCTAGATCATCTATGTGAGCGGTGCTTGGGCACTATGGCGCACGTACAATACATGAACTGTTGCGTCTCGAATTACAAAAAGCACTCGGTATAGGTTTTTGGATTTTCCGCAGAGCAATTGACGGACTTCTTCTGAGAAAATTTCGTGTTCGACTGCGAAGGAAGAGCGGCGCGGTTTCTCTTGCAGGGTGGCAATTGTGTTCATCAATCCGCGAAACCAGCGATCGGCAAATTCAGGATTTTGCTCTCGATACCAGCAATAGGCTTTCTCGATCTGAGCTTCAGCAATTGGGGTAATCTCAACCTGAAATGTCATACTTTTGCTGCATTTCTTGGACAAAATCCCCAATCGGTCGAGTTTGCCCTGCGCTGAGTTCCTCAAACCCTTGCTGAATACCTGCAATTGTTTCCAACTGATCAATTAGTTGGCGGAACTTAGTTGAATCGAGTTTGCCAATTCCGCCAGCATCCAGAAAGGTGACGAGAACTTGGGTGCGATCGCTTACATCGTTGGGAAGGTCAGTAAATTCAATCTGCCCATTCCGATATATCCCTTCAACAGTTCGTAGCATAGGTTTTACACAATTAATCGCTTTTCCAATTTTACTAGGGATCACATCGACTTAGGAGAGTTTATTTTTGCTCCAAAGATTCCGCCCGTTACCACGCCAACAATTTGACCAGTTATCATGACGCGAAAAGAAAAATAATCTATAGTTTAGCCCGTGTTCTTGAGCAGAATAACTATTAACCCAAGCACTAATTCGATCGCTCCCATAAGCGCTGAATTTCTTCAATCACGGGTGCATTGGGTAGGGTCACTATTTGAGTTGTAGGCTTTACCTCGCTGCCGGGGATGTTTTGTCGCCAAGGGCTGTTGGGCACAGCTTGGAGATCGACGACTGCATTGACGGGACGAAAGCCATACTGTATGAAGACAGCCTGCTGTTCGGGTTGAGTGAGAAAGTCGAGAAATTGCTTAGCGGCATTGGCTTTGCCGCCATCCACGTCACGCTGAACGATCGCGGCGGTAGAGGTAGTTTCCATGGTGGGGTTGGGGTAATAAATCTGATACGGTTTGCCCTGAGTGGTAGCGGATTGCTGCCAGCGGTAGAGGGCGATGCTTTCGTATACCGTTGCCACATCGGCATCATTCTGACCTCTAACAATGAACTCTTGCAGTAGCGCATCGCTAGATCGGGGCGGTTGATAGACCGATCGCTTGACTAAGCTAATCAACGATTGAGCCTCGGCGGAATTTAGTCCGGTTGTCGTCAGCGCTCCGCCCAGTTTGGATTGCAGCCACAGGCTGAGGGTGAGTTGCCCACTGTTGGAGCGGGTGGGGTCGGTCATGACAAAATCAAAGCTGCCCCAGTCTTTTTGTCCACCGATTTTGTCCCAAGAGCCGCTTTGCATTGCCTGTTCTAGCCGATCCCAGCGGAAGCGCCCATCGGGAAACAAGACTTTACCGCGTTCTGCCCAGGCGATCGCCACGAGCATGGTTTTCGCCACAGGACGCGGCGCTTCATGAAACGGGTCACTATTATTTTGGGTTTTCCAACGGGTTTCTAGCTCTTTGAGCAGTTCACCATTGGCAGGAATCAGGACGGTCGGCTTAAAGTCATTTTGGTCGTTCAGATATTTGTTAACCAGTTCTTGCGATCCTTGAAACTTCAGCGTCAAGTCAATGTTGGGATGAGCCTGTTTGAACTTGGCTTCCATCGCTTGCAGCGGTTCTTGCAGTTCGGTGCCGCTGACCACGACGATCGCCTGCCGCAACCCTGGAATGGGCGCATAAGCCAACACCAACGCTGTAAGAATGATGGCACCGGAGAGCAGCGATCGCCGAGTCAATTGATCTTTCTTTTTCATGACTAAAATCCTTGCGTAAGTGCAAAGTACAAACTCAAAACTCAAAACTCAAAATTGAGAACTCGCCCCTCGCCCCTCGTCACGCGTCATATCTCCTACGGAGACGCTACGCGAACGCCATTCGTCAATCGCCATTCGTTATCAGTCCGATGTGTTCTTGAAAGAGACTGAATTCGTTGCTGAGCGATCGCAGTTCTTCAGCCTGACTCGCATCGGTCAAATTAGCGGTACGAATTTGGTTTTGCATTCCTTGCAGCACTCCTGCCGAATCAAGAATTAGGGTGGAGAGGCTCAGCACTTGGGCTTGGCGGGCATCTTCGCCTTGACGTGCCAGTTGAATGTTATGGCGCAGGCTATCGGCAAGGCGGTTGAGTTGGTCACGGGCAACACCAGAACTGGCAGGAATGCGTGTGGTGACCTCACTTAGCTGCTGCTGCAACTCTTCCACGACTAAAAGGGAATCGGCTCCATGCATTCGTCGGGTTAATTGATCAATTTTGGCAGGAAGTTCTGCGGCGCGATCGCAAGCAGACTGCACCATCACCAGCAAATCCATCTGATTCGCCTCAGTTAACAATCGGCTTGCCTCCTGCCGCAAACTGTTTGCCTTCGTTGCCAAATTAGTCGCCTGCAACCGCGCCGATTTCAACTCTTGCTCCAAGGCTGGATTTTCTAAAATAGACACAGGTTCAGCGGCTTTTTGCACCATAGCACCGCCCGTCGCGATCGCTGCCGCCATCGGCAACATCACCCAAGAAGGCAGATTTGCCAGCCGCACCCCGGCAACCAACACCACAGCACCCGCCAACACAGACAAGGGATACAACAAAGGATTTGCCAGTTTCATATCAAAACCTCGCACTCCGTACTTCGTACTTTTCAAAACTCCACCTGTAGATCTGCCATCAGTTTGGCGATCGTTTCCGGTTCGCCTTTAGAGTAATAGCCGCCATTTAAATCGGCAATCTTTTTCAAAGCATCAGGGTTAAATTCCCCTTCTTTGCCATAGCCAACCGTGAAGAAGGCGATGCGCTGGTCACTGTTGAAGCCGCTTTTTTGCAGTTCAGCGTTGAGTCCATCCAAATTGACAGAGGAGCCGGTATCTTCGCCATCGGTCAGTACCAACACAGCGTTAATGGCATCTTTGCGAAGATTTTGCTGGAGCCAGTTGCGACCAGAAAGGGCTGCATCGTAAAGGCGGGTGCTACCTTCGGCATTGAGACTGCTAATAAACTGGATGCCGCGATCGCGTCCTTCTGGGGTGCCATCTGCCATCACAGGCGGTCGTACCTCCGAATCAAAATCAATCAGCGCAATTTTGTCTTTCGGTCCCAAACTGTTGACGTAGGTTTGCAAAGTACTTTGCACGGCTGGAAGTTTATTGCCGCCCATAGAACCAGAGGAATCGACCACTACCACTACCAGCGAAGGTTTCTTAGCCGTAAGCTGCCACGATTTCAGCATGGCATTCACTACTTCCGGCTTAGGTGGACGGTAAGAGTCATACCGCGCCTGCGGATTCACCCCAAACTCGGCGGTAAATTTAGGGCTAAGGGGCACGCCAGGTTTTCCGGGTCGCAGCCCTAAATTAGTGACAATTTCCTGAGCTTCTGGCGTTTGCAGATAGGCAATCACCTTTTCGGCGGCGGCTTTTTCATCTGCGTTGACCCAGGGAGCTTTGGGCAAAATCACCCGCATATTAGAAGAAAAAGTGGATTTGGGATAAATCGCCTGGTAGCGCTGTTGTCCTGGTTGCAGCATCGAGTTGGCTGCAATCACTGAGGATTCATAGACCGAGCCGACCGATGCCCAAAACGAGCCATTTTTTACCATCGCTTTTGCCAGAGAACCTGTAGAGACTCCGTAGCGAGTAACTTTGCTTTGAATCTGCTGCACTTGCGGCTGGTAGCGGGTGACATCCTCGACTGTCAGTTGCTCTGGGCGCTTGCCCGAAACGGAGGCAAACTGTGAGACGAGGGTTTGCAAACCAGAATTGGAGCGGGTGGGAGCGGTTTGAACGTAATGAATCGCGATCGCCGGACTTGCGGGATCAATATCTTTATGCGTTTTGGCAGTTCCCAGCACCTTAAACGGATCATCTACCTTTTGCAGCCCTTTGGCAATGTCAGCTTGTGCCATCAGTACCATCGGACTATTGGCAACTAGCGGTGAATCGGTAATGTCGGGAATATACTTTTGACCCGGAAACAGTTGATTCATTTGGTAAATCAACTGACTTTGATAAATTTCGCCATCCACTGAAACCAGGGTCGGAAAATCGGGCGAATCCGCTGGAAGAGTGCCTGACTTAAACTGCTGCGCCTTTGAAAGCACATCAGTGACCACATCGCCGCTGCCTTCCGCCTTGCAAGATAGGAAAAACTCCTTGCCATCATCTAGTTTGGGGCGCTGCTGGTTGAATTTTTCGGCAGTCTGATTACAAACCTCTGATAGGGCGCTACCCACCAAAAACTTAACTTCAAATCCTGGATATTGAGTTTGGGAAGAGGAATTATCGGTTTGTTTTGTGCAGCTACTCAGTAGCAACAGCCCAATCAGGGGAATAATGCATCGATTGTACGATCGCCAACTTAGGTTCATAGGTGCAATGCAGGTTAGGAGACGGTGCGGAATTGACATCAACCTTTGTCTTCTTCGTATCACAATTATCAGGAGTTGCTGATAATTTCGAGATCGCCGTTAACACTCCCAACTTCATCGGCGCGATCGCCCATTTCGGAGACACCACCTTGTCAACTCCGTCGCAGCCCTGCCTCCTATCCTACTCGCCTTCCCTCAAACAAAATGAGATCGCCTCTCTTTTCTCAACTCAGATCGCTCCTTCCCACCAAAAAGTAGTCGCGCATCCTTTCCAAGCCAATCGCGATCGCCCTGATAATTACGCAAGCTGTCAGGGAACCACTGATTCATCTTTAAGGATTGACCAAGGCAAAAGCCAGGATGCGCTCAGATCTTTTTCCTTGGCTTACAAAATTTCATGTCCCTTGAAGAACTGACTAAGGAGCAGAAGACTGGTTGAGTCGCGCGATCTCCCCGTATGATTAGCTAAATAGTTCAAGTAAGCACCTGATATGCCCATCTGGAAGCGAAACAATTGGAGCCGGATTCAGCCTCAACTTACGCCCTACCTGTTTTTGCTACCTGCCCTGATTGTGCTGAGCTTGACGGTGTTCTATCCTGCTCTGCAAGCCTTCTTCCTCAGCTTTACTCGCTATGAATATGACTTGACCCAGCCGCCCGTGTGGATTGGCTTCAAGAACTTTCAGCGTCTTTGGATTGATCCGATTTTTTGGCAAACTTTTCGCAATACCTTTCTGTATCTGATCTGTGTTGTGCCAATTTTGGTTACTGTTCCGCTAGCACTGGCAATTCTGGTTAATCAAAAGCTGCGTGGCATTCAATGGTTTCGAGCCGCATTTTATGTGCCTGTAGTCATTTCCATGGTGGTTGCAGGCATCGCTTGGAAGTGGCTGTATGCCGACACTGGCTTGCTGAATCAGTTTTTGAAGATGGTTGCGATTCCAGCGGTGCCCTGGCTCACCAGTCCAGCTTTGGCAATTTTCAGCGTTATGGCGGTGACAGTGTGGAAAGGGTTGGGCTACTACATGGTGATTTACCTGGCAGGCTTACAGGCGATTCCCCAAGATTTGTATGAGGCGGCAGCGATCGATGGTTCCGACGGCATCAAAAAACATTGGGATATCACTGTGCCGCTAATGCGCCCTTACCTGCTGCTCGTGGCGGTGATTTCTGCTATTTCCGCCACCAAAACCTTTGAAGAACTCTACATCATGACTCAGGGTGGACCGCGCAATAGCTCTAAAACGTTGGTCTATTACCTGTATGAGCAAGCCTTTCAAAACCTGGAAATGAGCTATGCCTGTACGATCGGGTTGGTCATGTTTTTGATTATCCTTAGCTTATCCATTCTGCGATTGAGCCTAGAACGCTTGACCGAGAAAGCAGAATCGATTTGAGATCGCTGGGGATTGATCCCGATTAATTCCCGCTGATTAGCTGCTCGATCGCCTCAATCTTCGTCGGCAATGCAGCAGTCAAAACCTCTGTTCCGGTGGTTGTGATCAACACATCATCTTCAATCCGAATGCCGCGCACGTCAGAGAATTCTGCCAAGCGATCCCAATTCAAAACATCGCCGTACTTCTCTCGCCGATCGCGATCGTTCAAAATCGCGGGCACCTGATAGAAACCGGGTTCGATGGTCACCAGCATTCCAGCCTGCAAGGGGCGGTTGAGTCGCAGGTAGCCCAGACCAAAGCGATCGCTCCTTGTTCTTCCCTCGGCATACCCTGCCAAGTCGCCAAAATCTTCCATGTCATGCACATCCAGCCCCAACAGATGCCCGATCCCGTGAGGAAAAAATAGTGCGTGAGCATCCATTTCCACCAAATCCGTAGGATTGCCGCGCAAAATGCCCAGATCCACCAACCCTTCCGCAATCACCCTGGCAGCAGTCAGGTGAATCTCTTGATATTCAATACCCGATTTGATCGTGGCAATGCAGAGGTCATGCGCCAATAGCACGATCTCATAAATGGCGCGTTGGGTTGGCGAAAACCTGCCCGACACTGCCCAAGTGCGGGTAATATCTGCCGCCCAACCCGCCGCTGTTTCCGCTCCCGCATCCACCAACAGCAGATCCCCTGATTTCAATTCATGGTGATAGTGATTGTTGTGCAGCACTTCATCCTGCACCGTGACAATACTGGTGTAGGCAGTGGTCATGTTATTTGCCATGATCATCTGTTCGATCGCCGCTCTCACGCCCGCTTCTGTTTTAGCGGTGCGGGTGGCTGCCATCCCTGCTTGATGCGCCTGAATGCTCACAGCGGCGGCTTGACGAAGTTCACCGATCGCTGCTGCATCGTGAGTCATTCGCAAAGTCGCGATCGCGTGGATCAGTGCTAAATCAATGCCCTCAGCTTGAGGAGCTATCCATTAGGCAAAACTCGGCAGAAAGCCGACAGAGCTTAGGTTTTGGCAGC
>QBMH01000143.1 GCA_003249025.1 Leptolyngbya sp.
CGCTTGTTTGATTGTCGGTCGTAAGCTCCTAACATTTTCCGGATAGGCTCTTAGTGGGTTGAGCGTCTTGTCCTGAGCCTGTCGAAGGGGAGTCGAAATCCGGTAATGGTTAGGTTAGCTTTGATTCCGCCCTCCTACTTAGAGCCTCATAAACATTGTTGAGGCGATAGATAGCATTTTGCGGCAAGGCTTGATAGATCTTGACAAAAAGTATTGAAACACCTGGGGAAATAGCAGCGTCTCAAATCCTTGCTTAAAGACACTTTTGCAGATGTCATCCGCAATTATCCAGAATCCATTCCGTTAAACACGGAATAAGTGCAACTTGACTAAACAAAGTTTAAGTATTTTCTCTACCCCCTTCCTTGAAAAAGAAAGACTAGTGTTGTTCTAAGTCTTGCCTTTCACCCATTCTGAAATTGTTGAATAGTGAATTCACAACTTTAGGCTTATGAGGCGAGGATGCTAATCAGTTCATTCAATCTGTTACTAGAGAAAGGATACACCGCTATGAATCTGAAAACGTTGTCTGTTTTAACTATTGGCGTAACGATCGCTACCGTTACTGCCAGTGCTGTAAATGCTAAACCCATGCCTGCTGACCAATTCCATTGGAGCAGCGCTGTTGCCCCCAACGGAAGTTTTCTTTACAACGGCGAAAAGCATACCTTGACGAGTGAAAAAGCCGGTGACGCGTTTACCTTTGCGGGAACTTGCACCACTGAAGTGCGGGTGCGTGGATTCTTGAATTCCGCTGGTAAAGAAGACTGGAGCAAGGCTGAAGTTCTGTGTGGCAGATTAAGCGTAGGTGGTGATACACCTATTGCGTATAACGCGGGTGGCGAAATTAAAGTGTTTGGTCCGATCTACATGACCCAGAAGAACAATGTTCTAGCAGCTTGTAAACCTTATAGCAATAGCGGCAACCGGGTTTGGAGTAGCTGCGGCATGATTGTACCGAACGATCGCACTTCTATGGTGTTGGTAGGCGATGGAAAAAATGCTGGTAAGGTGATGGAAACCGCAAATTTGGGTTCAGGAATTGAAACCGTTAAACCCATCCTGAACCCTGAAGTGGCAGCAATGCGTGAGAAGATTTTCCGCGAGCGCGTAGCTTCTGGTTATTACAACAAATAACCTGTCTCTTCTGTAATTCTCAAATGCTCACTATCTAAAAAGCGCTCCAGAGATTAAGCGTTATGGACCAATGAAGGACAACCCCTTCTCAAATTCCATAACGCTTTTATATTGTTTATATCGGAAGATTTTTTATGCCTATGAACGTCCTTGAATGGAATCTAGCAGCAAGTTGCGAAGGTCTTGAATGCTGGCAGTCAGGGTATGAATACTCTCTTGATTGAGATGTCCTTGTCGGGTATTTGCTGCCTGTTGCTCATTTATTCTCTCAAGGGTTGCATTAATACGGCTGAACTCGTTGTCATGTCTCACGCTAGCAGTTGCGAGTTCGAGCATAATGGACTGACTCAATGCGATCGAGTCGGCTGCCATTTTCATTATTCTGAGTCATCACTTTACCTCCTCGAATTGCTTTCAATGAATCATAAACTCTCGGCTCAGGAGTTTAACGCTCAAGATTTTAACAATATCGTCGCTTCCTAGCTAGGTGCAGCGGTATCATGGCTAAAGTGCTGCCGTCAATTGGCAAGAACTATCATCGCTTCATCAGTAGCATAGAAGGGTAATCCTTATTAAATTCCCATGAGCGGAGAGTTAAATCCAACAGGGCGGTATAGAAGAGTGCCAATGGATCGGCGTGTTGCGGCGTTTGCGATTGACTTTGGCGCGGCAGCACTGCCTAGCTTACTTTTGGGAAGCAGCCTTTATATTCCGGCATTTATTATTTTGTGGGCAGTGTTGCGGGTGTTTTTAGTGGTTCAAAACCGGGGGCAAAGCTTGGGGCGATGGGCGATGGATATGAAGCTAGTGAATCCTCGATTTCGGGTGATTCCAGGATTAGTAGATTTAGGCAAACGGGAAGCACTCACGGGTTTTGGCAGTTTACTGATCCTGATTGGGCTTGCCACTCTCAGCCCAACGAATGGTTTTTTACTGGTAGCCCCAATTCCTTTGTTGGTGGATTGCAGCTTTGCTTTTACAGATACCAATAATCGGCAGGCGTTTCACGATCGCCTTGCCCGCACGATTATTGTTCAAAGTGGGCGTGGCTACTCTTTAGATATTAAACTTAAGCAAATATTTGCCGAAGCTAAGCGTCGTGTGAAATAATGGATATTCGTGTCGAAAATTTGTTTCACTCGCTGAGTTGTTAGGATTATGGCTAAAGGTAAGGACGTACGAATTATTATTACGCTGGAATGTACCGAGTGTCGCACTAATCCGGATAAGCGTTCTCCGGGCGTATCTCGCTACACCACGAAGAAAAACCGCCGCAACACCACTGCGCGATTAGAACTAAAGAAATTTTGTCCTCACTGCAATCGGCACACGGCACACAAAGAAATTAAATAGTAGAAATGGCTATTGAATCGGCGATCCCCCATTTTAATACCATCCTATTTCTGTCTAAATCTGACCCTGAACCCTTTCGTATTAACTATTTGCACCCATGACCTATCTTCGCCGTCGCGTTTCTCCAATCAAGCCTGAAGACCCAATTGATTATAAAGATGTAGATCTTTTGCGTAAGTTCATCACTGAGCGGGGAAAGATTTTACCTCGTCGCATCACGGGGTTAACTGCTAAACAACAGCGTAATCTGACTGAAGCCATTAAGCGGGCGCGGATTGTAGCGCTTCTGCCCTTCATTAACGCAGAAGGTTAAACTTCTTACTTCAAGGCGAATTGGCGCTGTTTATAAGAAGCAGCGCGATCGCTGTATAGTTCGATTGAGGTAGACTGTGCAGGTTTTTGTCTTTTGAAGGCTCAAATCCTGACAGTCATTTTTTCTGGCTATTATTTTGTCCGATTGATCTTGATAAATGCTATGGCTCGGCGTTATTACTTCCTGCAACTTGCTTTTTAACCGATGGAGAAGGGAACCCTTGTAGAATTTCGGGTCAACAGTGATCGCCGTCTCGCTGTGATGGAGCGTCCTGAAGGGAAAAAACACTGGATTGCGATCGACGAGCGTGCCCAATCCCATACGCTCCATCCTCGCCAAATTGAGTATAAAGTTACTGGAGAAACCTATAAGCCGTCAAGCATTCCAGGTTTTTTAAAGCAGGTCGAGCCTTATTTAGACCTGTCTAATTTAGAAGTTGCCTGGGAACTGCTAGTCGAAGATCGGGAAACAACTGATCCGGCAGAAATGGCGCTGCTGCTGTTTTCTGAGCAGAGTCCAATGCTTTGCTATGCTGCTCATTGGTTATTATCGGAAGATAAGCTGTACTTTAAATCGAAAGGCGATCGCTACGAGCCGCGTCCCAAACCTCAGGTGGCAGAACTAAAGCACCAGATAGAGATGGAGGCGCAGCGTCAGCAAGAAATGCAAGGATACTTCACCCGATTGCAGCAAGCGCTTGAGCATCAATCCGTGGAGTGGCAAAGCAGCGATCGCCTACGTTTGGAGTCGTTGGAACGTTATGCCACTTTGGGCGATGAAGCCACTCAGCGGACGGCTGCCCTTGAAACCTTGATACACTTAAAGCGATCGGAGAGTCCGCAGGCAGCCTTTCAACTTCTAGTAGATTTGGAAGTGTGGAATCCCCACGAAAATCTGTCTCTGCGCCGTAGTCAAGTTCCGATTCAGTTTCCGCAAAAGGTTTTGGAAGTGGCGCACGATCGCTTAAGTTCTCCTCCGGCTGATGCCCATGGCGATCGCCTCGATCTGACTCACCTCAAGGTTTACACCATTGACGACGAAAGCACCCAGGAAATCGATGATGGCTTGAGTTTGGAGTACTTAGCCGAAGGAAAACAGCGGCTCTGGATTCACATTGCCGATCCGACCCGCTGGCTCACTCCTGGAGATGAACTGGATCTAGAAGCCCGTCGCCGCAGCACCACGGTCTATCTACCCACGGGCATGATTCCCATGTTTCCCTCAGAACTAGCAACGGGACCGATGAGTTTGGTGCAAGGGCAGGTATGCACTGCGCTTAGCTTTGGTGTGATTTTAGATGAGCAGGGCGCGATTCAGGATTACAGCATTCATCCCAGCCAGATTAAAACGACTTACCGCCTCACCTACGAAGATGTAGATGAAATGCTGGAGTTGGGCGGAGTCCAGGAAGAGTCTGAACTAGAGGCGATCGCTACTTGGGCAAAACAGCGGCAAACTTGGCGGCAGTCTCAGGGGGCGATCAGCATTCACATGCCAGAATCCTCGATCAAGGTCAGAGAAGGTGAAATTAGCATTGATGTTCTGCAAGACTCGATCGCACGGCAGCTCGTCGCTGAAATGATGATTCTGGCGGGAGAAACCGCCGCTCGTTACGGACAAACTCATAGCTTGCCGATTCCCTTTCGGCATCAACCCCAACCTGAACTACCGCCCGAACAGGAGCTAATGCAGCTACCCGCAGGTCCTGTGCGGTTTTGTGCCATTCGCCGCTGTATGCCCCGCAGTGAAATGAGCATCACCCCGGCGCGCCACGCCAGTTTAGGACTGGAAACCTATACCCAGGTGACTTCTCCGATTCGCCGTTACACCGATCTCTTGACCCACTTTCAGCTAAAAGCGCATCTGCGGGGAGAACCGCTGCCCTTTTCAGCCGAACAGGTGCAAGAAATAACCATGACTCTGAGCAGCACGTTGTACGAAGCGGTTTCGGTCGAGCGGCAGACGAACCGTTACTGGGGATTGGAATTTTTGCGGCGATCGCCCGACGAAGTGTGGCACGCTCTGATGCTGCGGTGGCTACGGGAACATGAAAACCTAGGATTAGTGCTGTTGGAAGATTTAGGACTGGAAATGGCGATGCGGTTTACTCGATCGATTGAACCCGGCGATCATCTGCAACTGCGCGTTAGCCATGTTGATCCTCGTCATGACACGATCAACTTTGAGGAAGTGATCCTGTGAGTCAGCCACTCAGCGAATCGGAGTATGCCGCCAAACTGGAGCAGGCGATTCCCGTAGGGATCGTTTCACGAATCGCGGTGCTAAAGCAGGATTTACCGACGCTGTTTGATCAAGACATTTCCTATGACCTCTACAGTCAAGATATTTTCTTTCGCGATCCAGTCAATACGTTTAAGGGTAAGTTCAATTACCGAATTATTTTCTGGACACTCCGATTTCACGGACGGTTGTTTTTCACGGAATTATATGTTGTAGTAGCTTTTGATGTTCATCAAGTTCATCAAGCCAGTGAAGATACCATTCGGGCTGAATGGACGGTCAGGGGAACCTTGCGTCTGCCTTGGAAACCCAAGCTATTATTCAACGGTTACTCTATTTACACTTTGAATGCTGAAGCGTTGATTCATCAACATATCGACACCTGGGATCGCCAAGCCAGTGAGATTTTGGCTCAGTTTTGGCAAAAGGGCTAATTTTATGCAGGATGGAAATAAAACGAGGCACCCAAGATTGCGTAAGTTGAGAGCAGCAGCATTCCTTCTAGCCAGTTCGATCGCCCATCCAGGCTAATTAAGTTGGCAGTAATCACCGCGATCGCGATCGCCACCACTTCAAATAGGTTGAAATTAAGATCCATCGGTTGCCCAATCACCTGCCCCACAATTACCAGCAACGGTGCCACCAGCAGCGCCACCAACAAACTCGACCCCATTGCCACGGAAACCGACAAATCCATATTATTTTTCAAAGCACACCGCACGGCAGTCACATATTCAGCGGCACCACCCACCAATGGCAGCAAAATCACCCCTGTGAACAAGGGAGTCAGTCCCAATCCCGCTGTCGCTTCCTCCACGGCACCCACAAAAATTTCTGAGATAAACGCGACTCCAATCGTGGCGACTAGCAAAACGCCCATCCACAGCCAGAGATTAGGTTTCTCGTGCCCGTGTCCCTCTTCTGAACTTTCTCCTTCCAACTCCACCATACTCACCTCATAGAGATAGCTATGGGTTTTCAGAGAAAACAGCAACGTAAACGCATAGACCGCAATCATTACCGCTGCCACAAAGAGTGAGAGTCCGGTAATCGCACTGGGTTCCACAACATTTGAGGTAGAAATCACCATGGCAGGCAACACGATCGCAATCACTGCCAACGTCATTGTGGAGCCATTCATTCGGGCAACCACGGGCTTAAACTCCTGTTCCTTGTAGCGCAATCCGCCCAGAAACATCGATAGCCCCATCACCAGCAGCAGATTGCTAACAATCGTTCCGGTAATGCTGGCTTTCACAATATCTACCAAGCCTGCCCTGAGAGCAACTAGGGCGATGATTAATTCTGTGGCATTGCCAAAAACAGCGTTTAATAATCCGCCGATAGTCGGTCCTAGCGTCACCGCCAACTCTTCTGTGGCAGTGCTGAGCCAAATTGCTAAAGGCACGATCGCCACAGCCGACAGCCCAAACACCAATAGGGCATCCCATTCCAGCTTTTCAGCCGCGATCGCGATGGGGATGAAAATGAGTAAGCCGAGAGAAATCAGATTTTTGATAGACATTGAGAGTTGGGTCTAGAGAGCAGAGAGCAAGATGGCAGACACTAGAATAGTCTTTTTAAGACAAAGCGATCGCCCATTGGAGAGAGCGATCGCCAAATCGAAAACCCAATCCTAAAACTACAGTTTCACATCGGGCTGAACTGGAGCCACAGCAGCGGCTCTTTCAAACGCGGGTTTCTTTACGCCTACTAATACAGATTGCAGCATCGGCGTTTTTGCCACCGATTGAGTTGCCAATGTAAACAATGGATTCGCCAAAATTCCAGCAAGGGACGTTGCCACAAACGTCAACATCAACCCAACCTGTAACGGACGCATCCCTGGAATATTCCAACGAATTTCAGGATAGTTTTTCACCGATTCAGACATTTCCTGCGGCTCTTTTACCACCATCGCTTTGACCACGCGAATGTAGTAGTAGATCGAAATAACGCTGGTGACTAAGCCGAGAATGACCAGCCCATAAGCTCCTGCTTGCCAGCCTGCCCAAAACAGATAAATTTTTCCAAAGAAGCCGACTAACGGTGGAATGCCACCTAAAGACAAGAGGCAAATGCTGAGGGCAAGGGTTAGCAGTGGATCTTTCTGATACAGCCCACCATATTCGCTGATCTGATCGGTGCCTGTTCGTAAGGAGAACAAAATTACGCCAATGAACGCGCCCAAGTTCATAAACAGATACGCCATCAGGTAAAACACCATGCTGGCATAGCCATCTTCAGTGCCCACAACCAGCCCAATCATCACAAAACCAGCCTGACCGATGGAAGAATAGGCAAGTAGTCGCTTCATGCTGGTTTGCGCTAGAGCGACCACATTTCCCAAAATCATACTCAAGACTGCCAATGTGGTTAGGACAAATTGCCATTGGTCGGTGAGTAGTGGAAAGGCAGTCACTAGCAGACGGATCGCCAAGGCAAACCCGGCAGTTTTTGAGCCAACTGAGAGGAAGGCGACGACAGGTGTTGGGGAGCCTTCATAGACATCGGGAGTCCATTGGTGAAAGGGCACTGCGGCAATTTTGAAGGCAATTCCGGCAATCACAAACACGAGAGCAATCACCATGCCAATCGATTCGCCCAATCCGGCGGCGGCAATCTGCGTGGCGATCTCGCTCAGATTGGTTTCGCCACCCGACAAGCCATAGAGCAAAGAACTGCCGTACAGAAAGATTGCGGTGCTAGATGCGCCAATCAATAAATATTTCAGCGCCGCTTCATTGGAACGGGGATCTCGCTTTGTATAGCCTGTGAGTAAGTAAGACGAGATACTCAAGGTTTCCAACGAGACGAAAATCATCACCAATTCGTTTGACCCAGAGAGAAACATGCCGCCCAAGGTGGCTGTGAGCAAAATGGTGATAAATTCTGCCAGCGCGGTTCCTGATTGCGCTATGTATCGAACCGACATCAAAATAGTAACGGCGGAAGACAGCGCAATAATTCCGCGAAAAACTACGCTCAAGGCATCGCCATTAAAGCTACCCAAGAAGGAAATTGGGTTAGTAATATCCCACTGGAAGTAGAGGGCACCCACAGCGGCAAGCAATCCAGCGATCGCAACATAAGGAGTCCATTGAGCAGAGGCGGTTCGTCCCACAATCAAATCGCCAACGATCACCACAAGCAACGTGGCAATGACAATTAGCTCAGGGAGAATCACTCCAGTATTCAGTTGAGCAGCAAGAGTGGCAAAATCCATGGGGCGTTATCCGAGTGAAAGATTTACAAACGAATGCTTTACAAAACAAACAAATATGACTTACTTTAACAGCCCAATAAAGTTCAAAATTCATCAGGCACTTATGACTTACAGTGAATTCTACCCTGTCAGGTTCCCAGTGGATTGTTCGGCAGGCTTCGGTTTGCCCATCGCTTCCATTACCCACACTCTATAGATGATCAACTATCTCATTACAAAAGCCTCTCATTACAAAAGTAGCTGAAATAAATTAGTCAAAAAACTTGATGATTTGCGATCGCGCTTTTGATAACTGCCCCTAAAGCATTACTATCAGGGAATGCTACCGACTAAAAATACTCGTCAAATATCTTGAAAAATAGCGAATATTCATAGCAGTTACTGATTATTAGCTGTAAGTCAAAGGAAAGAAGCGCTAACCTGTATGGTTATAAGCCTTTGCCTCATTCGTTGGAGTGTATTACTCTCCTGATCCATTGATTAAAAAGCCCATGTCAACCCTGGTTATTGTTGAATCTCCAACCAAAGCTCGTACCATCCGCAACTACTTGCCAGCAGGCTACCGTGTAGAGGCATCCATGGGGCATGTGCGCGATCTTCCCCAATCTGCCAGCGAAATTCCCGCTAGCGTTAAAGGGGAAAAATGGGCGCAGTTGGGCGTGAATGTGGAGGCTAACTTCGAGCCACTGTACGTTGTTCCTCAAGACAAAAAGAAAATTGTTAAGGAACTTAAAGACGCACTTAAAAATGTGGACGAATTAATCCTGGCAACAGACGAAGACCGCGAGGGAGAAAGCATTAGCTGGCACTTGCTGCAACTACTTCAGCCGAAAGTGCCGATCAAGCGCATGGTGTTTCATGAGATTACCCAAGAGGCAATTCAAGAAGCGATTCAAAACTGCCGCGAGGTCGATGAACGCTTGGTGAGAGCACAGGAAACCCGCCGCATTTTGGATCGATTGGTCGGCTACACCCTATCGCCGTTGCTGTGGAAAAAAATCGCCTTTGGGCTATCGGCAGGGCGAGTTCAATCTGTGGCGGTGCGGCTACTGGTTCGGCGAGAACGGCAGCGTAGAGCCTTTCGCAAAGGGGCATATTGGGATCTGAAAGCAATCCTAGAAGCCAATGGCGCAACGCCAGCGGCAAAAGGAAAATTTGAGGCGCGACTCGTTAGTTTGAACGGGGTCAAAGTTGCTACGGGCAGCGATTTTGATGAGGCAACGGGACAAATTATTCAAGGACGCACGGTCGTACTGCTGAATCAGGTTGAAGCGACTTCTTTGCTGGATCGGATTCGTGATCGCCCTTGGACAGTCACAAACTTAGAAGAGCGCCCGGTCACTCGCAAACCCTCGCCGCCCTTTACCACTTCAACTTTGCAGCAGGAAGCAAACCGCAAACTCGGTTTATCCGCACGGGACACGATGCGGGTTGCCCAAAGCCTCTATGAGCAGGGCTACATCACCTATATGCGGACGGATTCGGTAAACCTGTCAAAGCAGGCGATCGCCGCTGCCCGTGACTGTGTTCAAGAAAAGTACGGCACTGAATACCTCAGCCCAGAACCGCGTCAATATTCCACCAAATCCAAAGGCGCGCAAGAAGCCCACGAAGCCATTCGTCCGGCTGGCAGCAGCTTCCGCACGCCGCAGCAAACCGGATTGAAAGACCGAGAATTTCGTCTATATGACTTGGTTTGGAAGCGTACCGTTGCGTCTCAGATGGCAGAAGCGCGGCAAACCAACATCACCATGCAAATTCAAGTCGAGGATGCAGGCTTTCGGTCTAGCGGTAAGCGGATCGATTTTCCGGGTTTCTTTCGTGCCTATGTAGAAGGTTCAGATGATCCCGATGCGGCGATCGAAGGACAGGAAGTAATTCTGCCCAACTTGCAAGTGGGTGATGCTCCAGCCTGCACCGATTTGGAAGCAATCAGCCACGAAACCCAACCACCTGCCCGGTTTACAGAAGCATCCTTGGTTAAAACCTTGGAAAGCGAAGGCATTGGTCGCCCCAGCACCTACGCCAGCATTATCGGCACCATCATCGATCGCGGCTATGCCCAAATGGTCGGCAATGCTCTAGTCCCAACGTTCACCGCTTTTGCAGTCACCACGCTTTTAGAAAAACACTTTCCCGATCTAGTTGATACCAGCTTCACGGCTCGAATGGAGCGAACCCTAGACGATATTTCTACCGGTGAAGTGCAGTGGTTGCCTTACCTCAAAGAGTTTTATGGCGGGAAAGACGGGCTAGAAACCCAAGTAAAAGAGCGGGAAAGCCAAATTGACCCCACCGAAGCTCGCACGGTGGTACTGGAAAATTTGGATGCAAAGGTGCGAATCGGTCGCTATGGTGCGTTTATCGAAGTTGACCGAGAAGAAGGCTCCATTAAAGCATCGATTCCTAAAGATTTGACTCCCTCCGATCTCGATCCGGAGCAGGTAGAAACCCTGTTGCGGCAGAAGACTGAAGGTCCCGAAAAAATCGGCTTGCATCCCGAAACAGGTGAACCTATTTATGCCCTGATTGGTGCCTACGGTCCTTATGTGCAGTTGGGCGATGTCAGCGATGATAACCCAAAACCCAAAAGAGCCTCCTTGCCAAAAGGAGGCACAACCGAAAACGTAACGCTCGAAGCTGCGGTTGGCTTGCTGTCCTTACCGCGCTTATTAGGCACCCATCCTGAAACGGGTGGCAAACTTCAAGCCGGATTGGGGCGCTTTGGTCCCTATATTGTTTATGACCAGGGCAAAGACGGCAAAGATTATCGATCGCTCAAAGCCGGGGATGATGTGTTAACTGTTGACTTGGAACGCGCACTGGCATTGATTGCAGAGCCAAAAGGCGGGCGAGGAAAACGAGCCGCTGCCAAACCGATTCGTGGGTTGGGTGCCCATCCGACTGATGGAGAACCCGTCAATATTTACGAGGGTCCCTATGGTCCTTATATCAAGCATGGCAAAGTGAATGCGTCATTACCAGAGGGGCAAACTGTGGAAGCGATCGCCATGGATATTGCCGTAGAAGCGTTGAATGCCAAAGCGGGCACCAAAAAAACGGGTGCCAAAAAAACGGCGAGATCGGGCAAAGCCACGGCTGGAAAATCTACCCCAAGCAAAACTGCTACTAAAACAACGAAGAGTGCAGCGGCTAAATCCACAGCGACTAAGTCTGCTACTAAGTCTAAGGCAAAATCCACTGCCGCTAAGTCCAAGGCAAAATCTACCGCCACGAAGCCCGACGTTGAAGAGGGCACTCCAGACGCATCAACCGATGCAACCGCGAAGACAGCCGCCACAAAACGGGCAAGCACTGCTAAAACGGCTGCAAAACGCACAACCACCAAGCGCACCACTGCCACTGCTTAAGGCATTTCAAGTGCAATTTCTGTAGGATTAGTGTGCCAACTTCTCTCTTTTTGCGTATTGTGGGTTAGATGGTGTTTGCCACACCCAATTGACCTTATTTTCAGGAGGATTCATGGTACTTCGCGACCAGTTGCAAGCCGTAGTTGAGCAAAAGCATCTGCTTACCCATCCCTTCTATCTCGCTTGGACAGAAGGTAAACTCACCCGTGATCATTTGAAGCATTACGCCATTCAATATTTTCAAAACGTACTAGCGTTTCCCACCTACGTTAGCGCCGTGCATTTCAACACCCCTAACATCGGCACCTCGATCTCCCTTCGCCAAGAAATTCTAGAAAATCTAATCGAAGAAGAACGCGGCAGTCAAAACCACCCCGAACTATGGCGCAGGTTTGCTCTCGCTCTGGGTGCCACTGATGCAGAATTGGCAAACACCGAAGCTTTGCCTACGACCACAAATGTGGTGGAAACCTTTCGTCATTTGTGTCTCACCTCACCTTTTTATGTGGGCTTGGCAGCGCTTTATACCTACGAGTCACAAATTCCAGCCGTAGCAACGACCAAAATTGACGGGTTGAAACGCTTCTATGACATGACCGATGCAAACGACTATCGCTTCTTCACGGTTCACCAAGCCGCAGATGAAGCCCATGCAGCAGCCGAGCTAAAAATCATTGAAGACTACGCAGATACCCCTGAAAAACAAGCGGAAGTGCTAAGAGTTGCGGCTCAGGCGGCTGATGCTCTATGGCAGTTCTTAGATGGCGTGTATGACGCTTATTGCAATGATTTGAAGATGGCGACTGTGTAGAAGAAGGGCTAGGGGCTAGAAACTTATAGTGAACTGGCTCCTATAGCCTTTCTTGCTTGCAACAAGGTACACTCTGACACCCGGAGCGCTCAGGTAAACATAGCGCCTGCCTGAACCAAAGTCTACTGCGTAGCGCTAAGAGCCGCCATACCCCTTATTTGGGTTGTCCAAAAAGTTCTCTTTGAGCTGCGCTAAGAGCCTATCCGGAAAATGTTAGGAGCTTACGACCGACAATCAAACAAGCGG
>QBMH01000144.1 GCA_003249025.1 Leptolyngbya sp.
AATTGCAGACGGTGGAAACAAGAAACTACTTAACACTCATTTACAAACATCCTCTAAACAAGAATCTAGCTGTTTTTGCACGATTTTAGGCGTAATGATTCGCGTCAGTCGTGCAGATTGCTTTGCCCGGTGCGCCATTTATTTAGTTTCTCCCGACTGTTCATCGGGGTCGTTGGTGGCTCTGTCGCCCAACAATTCAATCGTTTTTGCATGAGTGGCAACTCTGGTCATAGTTTTAGCCAGTTTTGGATTTTCAGTTCAGGAATACGTTGGAAATGCTTGAGGTTGTTGGTGACTACACAGAGTCCACTGGTCAATGCAGTGGAAGCGATTAAAATGTCTGCGTCTCCAATCAATTCACCTCGTTGTCTCAGAAGCGCATAGACATCAGAGGCTTTGATAATTGCTTCATCGGTAAGCGGTAAAACTGTATTCAAGTCACAGAGGCGATCGAAGGCAGCGAGTTGTTTTGTTGCACCTTTTGCCTTTAGTCCGCGCAGAATTTCGTACCGAGTGATGATAGAAAAGGTAAAGCGTTCGTGAGCGATCAAGTAGGTTTGAGCCTTTGGGATAACGACAGGATCTTGACGCATGATGGCGGAAAGAATATCAGTATCCAGCAGTGCAGGTAATACCGTCATTGCTCAGCCGCTTCTCCAAAAAAGTTTTGGCGATCTAGGGCAATATGTTCAACATGATGAATTTGTTCATCAGAAAACCCTTGATAAACTTCAGCCGCTAAGTTCAGCATTTGACTGGGTGAAATCTGATTTTTTGAATGCACAATTAGCTGAACTTCCTGTCCTTCAGATAGCTCTGGTGCTTGTAAGGGACGAAAAACACCATGTTCATAAATAGCTTTCACAACCTGTTGCATACTAGTCAACCTCCTCCATTTTTAATTTTTCATTTTGCACTTTTAATTGCTCCTGTGCCCATTGCCGCAGTTGCTCATCGGGATCGTTGGTGGCTCTGTCGCGCAGCAGTTCAAGCGTTTTGGGATGGGTGGAATAGTGAGTGAGGAGTGCTTCTAGGGCAGTTTTTCGTGGATTAACATCTCCGTGGAAAGTTTCATGTATGAAGGAACCATTACCAGCTTCACGCATTACCTCACGTTTGAAGGGATCATTAATAACAACATTAGATAGAAAATCAATCGTATCCGGTTGATCTTTCCAGCCTTGTATGATCGCCTTTATTACTGTAGTTTTTGTAAAAAGATGTTCATTAGACTGAGCATATAGTTTAAGGATAGTTAAGGTTTCAGGATCATTTTTCCAGCCATTCGCTAAAGCTACTATTGCTGAGAAATTTCCAAGCTCGTTAGATCGGGCATAAGCTTTGAGCCATGTAAGGGTATCTGGTTCTTCTGCCCAGTACTTTGCTATCCAACTCACTGCCAAACCTGGAGCGTATGCTCCGTCACTTTCATAAGCGCAGGTTTTTAGAAAATACAAAGTATCTAAATCATTTCTCCAGGTAGTTGAAATAGCTTCAAGCACTGCAACAGAGGTTAATTCACCTAAATCACTCATTGCTAAATATTTCAATTTATCAAGTAGCTCTTTAGCAACTGGCTTGATGCTAGGTTGATTTAGAACATCTTTCAAGCAATTAGCTGCCAAATAAAGATTAAAAAATTTAGGTCTATCATCTCGATCTATAAAGTGCAAATGCTCATCGTAATCAGATGCATCATCTTGCTCAATTAGATAGGTAAGAACATTAGCGGATACCTTTTCCCCAAGCATAATTATTACAAGACACAGGACCTCATGCCAGGTTTCTTCTTGCCAGTGTTGACCGAAGACTTCATCGCGCAGTTGTTCAAAGGTGAGTGTGCGCTGTTTCTCGAAGCGATGGACGATTTCCACGGCGCAGAAGTATTCCAGAAAGGTGCGATGGACGAAGCCGTAGATATCGCCACCCCGATCGCACAAGATAAAGTTTCGATGCCGTAACTGATCGATCAGCAGGTTCGCCTTCTCGCGCGGTTCGCTAAAGCCCTGATCTTTCAGGTAATCGGTCAGCACTTGCGTCAACCGTCCAGCATCGATCGCGTTGCCCTTCAGCCCATCCTCGCCTGCCTGCATTTCGTAGGCAACTAGCCGCAGCATTTCCTGTTTTTCCCGTCGCCCGATCGTGTCTAGGGGCAGTTTCAGCCGTTTATGATCCACGTCCCAGTTGTGCAGCAGCACCCGCGAAGCCTGGTCGTAGAGTTCGGCGCGATCGCGGGGCAATTCCTGGCGGCGGTTCAAGATCGCCATCATCGTCAGCAGCAGCGGGTTATCTGCCAGGTTTTGGATCGCCTTGGAGTTAGCGATTGCGTCTTTCAATCGCTGTTTTAGTCGTTCCTTATCCAGATCACTGCCCATTGCCAAGTCATACCAGCGATCGATGAATTGGTGAATTTCGGCGGGGTCTAAGGGCTGAATCGTGAAGTGACGAAACTCTGCCTGCTGGAGCTTTTCGGGGCTGTAGCCAATCACCCGTGAGGTGATCAAAATTTTCGATTGGGGATATTGCCCTGCAAAGCGAATGATGTCGTCGATGATGGCGGCTTGCGTGGCGCGATCGAACACCTCATCCAAGCCATCAAACATCACTAGAGTTGGGTGCTCTTGCAAGTACTGATGCAATTGCTGTTGATCAAACTGCCAATCAACCCCCCGCCCACTGTGGAGGAATTCCAGGAAATTAGGCGATCGGGCAATCACATATTCTCGCAACTCGATCAGCAGGGGTAATCGCTCTGAGAAGTCGGAGTTTTCAAAAAACTCCGACTTCTGGGACTCCACCCATGCCAACGCAAGATATTGCAACAGCGTCGATTTTCCGGCACCTGGATCACCCAAAATCACGGCATGGTGTGCGTCTGCCAGCGCCTTCAACACTTTTTCGGGCGACTTCTCAAAATAGTCACGCCGATAGTGCTCCAAATTTTCCTCAGATAATTCTGCTGGCTCTTCAGCATGAAATCGACGCTGCAAATCAATCGGTAACTCATAGCGCGAGGGTGGCATCGCTTGCCGCACCGTTGGCTCAATAAATAGGTTCCATAGCTTCATTCGGTATTGCTGATCGGTGCAGTCGATTTCGTGCAGCTTCAGCGCCCCATAGCTGGTTTGCAGACTGGCACGATATTTGACAACGTCAAAACCGGGTGAAATCTGAGCGGTGTTACGGGCGATCTCCTCCAAAAGTTCAGTCTCCAGCAGCGATCGCAGTTCCGCAGATTCCCGTACAATTCGCCGCACTTTTTTGAGATATTCGCTGCCAACTCGCTGCCAGTCAAACCCTTGGGGCAGAGCGGGAAACGGTTCACCTTTCACCGTAGACTGTTGCCAGGTGGTGGCTAATCCTGCAATGTCGATCGCGACACAATCTTTCTCGAAAGCTTTGCCTAAAATCGGCTTGACTAATTCATTCTGAACAAATTGTATCAATGCTGGATCATAGCGATCGCGAATATCGGCTTTGGACAAGTCCTGATCTTCCAGTTCATCCGTCACCAGCAGCAAAAATGCTTTCAACGCTCCAGCAACTGCTTTTTTTGCTACCTCTGGTTTCGCCGCTGCCACACCTTCCTTCAGGCACCCTTTAAAGAAATCCTTGACATAATCTTCTGCGGCGGTTTGCCCCAGCTTCAGCAGTTGTTCAAGTCCGACTTTTGCCAGTTCTGCCGCACCCACGGTGAGTATCCATTCCAACATGCTGAACTCTCAGGACGGTATAGGGTTCTCTCCAATCTCGCTTTATCCTAGCTCTTTAGCTTTGTTGTTCCAAGGTATTGCTTTGTTGAGAAACGTTCTGAGAAACCCATTAGGGCGAGGGCACTCATAAGAAGTGCCCCCTATTGATCGAGTAAATGTAAGAACTCTAGCACCGTGGCATTCGTCCAGCCAAAGCCTATTTCATTGGAACTATAACCAAACAAAATTTCATCAGAAACATTGGCGGAACATCGGCAAACATCATATTTTTCAACAATGGTTCCGGTTTTTTCAAACTCCTTAGAAACCATCGCCACAAACTTTCTAGCAATCCGTTCCGCATCTTGTTTATATCCATAATTCAACAAACCTTGTACTGCAATCAGATGCAATGGTGCCCAACCAAAAGGTGCATCCCATTGATTGCCGCTGACATGGGTGCTGGTGAGCAAACCGCCTGCCACTTCAAACTTTTCGAGCGATCGCGCCACAACAGCAGCTTGAGATTCAGAAGCAATACCTGCCCACAGTGGATAGAACGTGGTGGCAAACTCATAGTGGCACTGAGCGCTGGTTTGGAAGTTGTAGTCATAGTACAAGCCATTTGCTTCATTCCAGAGGAATTGATCAATTCGTTGATGGCGATCGCTGGCGCGATGATGCCATTGTTGAGCGATATCGCTATGGTCTAAGAGCGTGTAGATTTGAGCAATATCTTGTTCCATTTTATAAAGCAAGACATTCAAACAAACGGGCGCATAGTGAATAATATCCACGCTAAAGGGACCAAACCGATTGGAAATATCAAAGCCAGATTCCCGCATGGAGCGATCGCCTTTATAAAACAAATCGGTCAATGTGTCCTGTTCGCGATCGTAGTAGAGATTGACATCATAGGCATCGACTGGAAAATGGCGATAGTATTCCCGCACGCGATCGTAATGGGTTTTGCCTTCCTCATCTATTTCCGATGCCAATACTTCTGGCGCAGGACCGTCTCCTAAAGCAAAGTAGCGCGATAACCCGGTTGCCTGATTGAGGTGGGGTGGCACTGTCCAGTAGTAGTAATAGCGCTCGACTAAAGATAGCACCGATCTCAGCCATTCGATATCGTGAGTATGCTGAAATAAAGCGAGAATCATCGGTGTAAGTATCGGAGGCTGCGATCGCGACAACATATAGGTTCGATTGGCATTCAAGATGGTGCCGTAATGCTCAATTTCATAGAGCAATTGCTCGACCATACATTTTGCCAGATCAACTTCTCCATCACGCAGCAATCCAAGCTGAATAAAGTAACTATCCCAGCCATACATTTCGTTGAAACGTCCACCTGGAACAACGTATGGATGCGGTAAATAGAGTAAGCCATGTTCTTTAATTTGGTCTACTTCTGATGGCAAAACGCGTAATTCAATCTGATGCCATTCACTTTTAGGAACTGCTTTTTGCAATGCTTGCTCAATCTCAACCTGGTTTTCTTGAGGCGAAATATAGACTATCCACGGTGTACCCGGTTCGTGAGCAAGCTTATCATCATGAGCAGCTTCTAAAATATGTTCATGCGATCGATAAAGGGTTTTCCAAGTTTGTTTAATGTAGGTTCTCAAACGTTGAATTTGTGCGCTCGATGGAAACTCTAACGAGGGTTCGATAAGTTGATTGACCACCGTTAGTCCTCCTAATTCTGGCTAATGAGTAAGGCAACTGGAAACTGCTGTAATGCATCTCCTGCTTTGATTGCAGCTTTTGCTAACAACGATTGAGTAGTAATTACATTGATCCATTGTTCTGGCATCGTTGATGGCAGATTAATTTGGGTATCCTGCCAGACTGATCGATCTAAAGGTAGTTCATTCGGTTGGATCACATGGCTGAGAAAACGGGGAGCGATCGCGATCGCCATCTGACCTTCAAAGGTTCTTGCAAATGCAATGAGATGATCTGCGAATATGCCTGAAACTTCTAATGGCTGGTAGTCACCTTGTTGAAAAAGCATCTGATAGTTTTGTCTTGCCTGCAATATACGATAGGTCAAAAACAATTTAACTCGTCCATCTTCTTTGGTTGCCAGTAGATCTTTCATCAAACTCAAACAATCGGTCTCTATGCCTGCTTGAATCTCTTGTAAATAGGCTTGTCGTTGGGCATAATCCACCGGACGGCGATTATCTGGATCGACTAGGCTAAGATCCCACAACTCACAGCCTTGATACAAATCGGGGACTCCTGGAGCCGTGTTTTTCAACAGCACTTGGGACAGTGAGTTAAAAATCCCGTAGGTAGCAATTTGCTTTTGAAATGGACGAAAAGCCTCTAGGAACTCATTGTCTACTTCAAAGTCGATAAGTTTATCAATGAAGTCTAGATAGCCCTGCTCATAGGTGCTATTGGGCCGCAGCCATGCCGTATGCACTTTTGCTTCTCGAATCGCTTTGATGATGTACTCTTTGATGCGATCGCGAAACTCTGAGAAGTCAGCCTCGGCAAATGGGAAAGATCCCACTAAAGTTTGATACAAGAAATACTCATCGTTGCGATCGGGAATCGATTTCCCCTTAATTTGCTGCTTTTTATCACGGTTGATCTCAGCCCAACGCTGAACCTGGTCTTCCCAGTCTGAAGGCATTTCTGACAGCACATTTAATCGAGCGCGCACATCTTCTCCTCGTTTTGTGTCATGAGTCGCAGAGGCGTTCATTGAATGCATCCAGTAATTACACTTTTTGCGATTGAAGTCATGAAACTGCTCTAGAGTGATGCCAAAATGACTAGGATTGCCGCCGACCTCGTTCAACGACAGCAAACGGTTGTAGATGTAGAGCGTAGTATCCTCTACTCCCTTCGCCATTAACGGTCCGGTTAACTGCTGAAACTTCATCACAAAGTGTAATCGCTCCTCTTTTTGCGCCTCTGTCAGCAACTCTTCCTCTTGCCGCAACAAAAGTTTTTCAATGTAGTTGAGTTCGTTGATCAGCAGCGGAATCCGTTCTTTTGATTGAGCGATCGCCGTTTGAATATACCCTCGATCTGCTTCACTCACCTGATCTGAAGCAACATAAGTGCGATAAACCGGAAATAGTGCCAAAACCTCGCGCAGCGATCGCCTCAAGCCGTAGGCAGTAAAATCAACTCCCTGACGAGTTTGACCAGATAATGACTTCAGTCGTTGCGCCAAATTATCAACATCGCCACCCAAGTTCTTATCAATAATCAAGTGTTTATTGTCAGCCATCAACTGCTCGTAAGAAGTTCGCGCTCCAGTAAAGCGAGTATAAATAGTTTGCAGTGCTGACTCATGCTGAGATTGACAAAAAACTCCATTAAGATAATTAAGAAACTCATAACCACTAGTGCCTTGAGTTTGCCATTCAGCAGGCATTTGCTCTTGCAACTCTAGGATTTTTTCAACTGTAATGTAAACATCACCAACTTTCTCGCGCAATCGTTCTAGATATTCAGCCGGATGATACAGTCCATCAATATGATCCACTCGCAACCCAGTGACTTTGCCGTCTTTGATCCATTGCTCAATCAATACATGGGTTTTATGAAAGACTTTAGTTGTTTCAACTTTGACTGAAATCAACTCATTTACTGTAAAAAAGCGTCTGTAGTTGATTTCCTCAGCCCCTACCTTCCAAGAAGAAAGTCGATAAAACTGTTCAGACAATAAACTATCCAACAAATTAAAACTTTCTGGATCATTCGCTATGCCATTGAAAGAAATCACATTGGCATCAAAAAAGTCTTTAATTTCACGGTTCTGACTGTATAGTTCCCACAGTAATCCTTTCACAAATACAATTTGGTCATATCGCTCTCTGCCTTTGGTTTCCGCCGGAATGCTTTTAATTAAATATAAGCTGCCTAACAACTTGATAAAGTCGGGGTGGTTTCTTCCTAAGGCTTTGGTTAGTTGTCCCAGATTAGTCGTAATAAAACGTGCGTAAGACTCAATTCGTACAGGCAACTTGAGGCTGTGGTAATTAACATTCAGTCCCGTTTCATCGTAGGTCAGTTGAATTTCGCCATTCTCTAAGCAGTTTCCATATAAATCGCCTAATAGCGGCGCAAGAACTCTACCTTTGAAGCTGTCATAGGCGTGATTCCATTCAATATCAAAGAACTCGATCGCCTCAGAATCGGGTCCATTCTCCAACACATCCATCAAATATTGATTGGTGCTGTCATATGCCATGTGATTCGGCACGATATCTTGCAGCCAGCCTATTTGATGTTGCTGAAGCCTGTTGACTAATGCATCAAATTGCTCTGGGGTGCCAATCTCTGGATTGATTTGAGTTGGATCAACGATATCATAGCCATGGGTACTGCCTGCTCTAGCTTTGAAAATTGGGGAGGCATAGAGATCCGAGATTCCTAACGCTGCTAAATAATTGGCGATCGCGTGGGCTGCTTCAAAGTTAAACCCAGAATGAAACTGGAGCCGATAGGTAGCAATAGGAATTTTCATAGGCTATGGAGTTCGATAAAAATTAGGCTTGATAAAGAGCAAAGCTTTTGGCTGGAGCAGTTAGCGGTTGATCAGAGGAGAGTTTTTCAGGCAAAGTTGCACCCAATCCACGCCACTTTTCTTCAGCAGTATCGAGTATTTTGTGCCAACTGCCTTTAGGAATTTCATCATTTACTGTGGCTGCGCGATCGCTGAAGTTCATCACAGCCAACACTTGCTCTTGGTCACTCCAGCGACGCATGATTAGCAGTCGCTCTGCTTCATTCACCGTTACTTCTAGACTTTGCTTATCCATTTTTTTCAGGGCTGGATGCGATCGCCGAAGCTGGATTAGATGTTGATAAAACTGCCACAAAGTTTGATGGGTTCCCTCATGCTGCAATTCCCAATTGAGTTTGCACTGCTCAAATACTTTAGGCGATTGCGGATCATAGCACTCGCCGTCATAACCTATCTGCTTAAATTCTTCATCCTTCGATTTCTGAATCGCTGCCACCAATTCGAGATCGGAATGGCTGATGAAATACAAGAATGGGGCAGGCTCGGCATATTCCTCGCCCATAAACAACAGCGGCACATAGGGAGATAACAATACTACAGCAGCGGTCAGTTTTAGCCCTTCAAAACTGGTCAATTGTGTTAGCCGCCCGCCCAAAATCCGATTTCCAGTTTGGTCATGGTTTTGAGAGCAAACGATGAATTGATAAGCAGGCTCGGCGATCGATGACTTACCATGACAACGACGGCGATCGGGGGAATATTGCCCTGAGTAGATAAAACCTTCTCGCAGCGATTTTGCTAGATCTTCAACCCGCTCAAAATCCTGATAGTAGCCGTGTTGTTCTCCTGTAATTAAGGTATGCAAAGCATGATGAAAATCATCGCACCACTGGGCATCAATATTGTATCCGCCCACTGCTTGAGGACGAATCACGCGGACATCGTTCAAATCACTTTCCGCCGTCAGGTAAAGCTTTCTGCCCAGTTTTTGGGAAAGAGCAGCGACTTTCTCTGCAAGCTCTTCTAAAAAATGTTTTGCACTCAGATCATAAATGCCCTGAATGGCATCCAAGCGCAATGCATCGATGTGAAAGGTTTCAAACCAATACAGAGCGTTTGCTAAGAAATAATTGCGTACTCCATCACAATAGGCATCATCAAAATTAAGTGCCTCACCCCAAATAGGGCGAAACTTAGAGGTGAAGTAGGGCGCAAAATCGCCTAGATAATTACCTTCTGGACCCAAATGGTTATACACCACATCTAAAACGACTGCGATGCCTTGCTGATGACACGCATTCACCAATTGCTTTAGACCCTGCACTCCGCCGTAGGAGTTTTGCACAGCATAAGGGTACACGCCATCGTAACCCCAGTTTCGATAAGCTTCTTCCGCTTCGCCTTGCTTTTCGCCAGGAACTTGAGCCACCGGCATGATTTCAACGGCTGTGATTCCGAGTTCTTTGAGGCGAGGCAGTCGAGAAATAATTGCTTCAAACGTGCCCTGTGGTGTGAAGGTGCCAACATGAAGTTCATAGAGAATCATGTCTTGTAGTGCAACTCCAGCCCAGCCAGCATCTGACCAGTGAAAGGCTTGGTCAACTACTTGAGAGGCACCATGCACTCCTTGAGGCTGCGATCGCGATGCTGGATCGGGGCGCTCTATCTGATTGTTTAATTGATAAAAATAGCAATCTCCCGGTTCCACCGCTTCAGCAACAACATGCCAATATCCCTGCTTATCTTGCTGCATTGGCGCAATTTGCGGTTTAGAACCAATGATATTGACTGTAACTTGCTGGAGCAGAGGTGCCCACACGACAAATTGACATCGACTATTGCTCAGATAGAAAGCGCCAACCTCAATCATACGTTTTGAGTAATGTCTACGCCCTCAAAAATACTGGCTACAAAAGAACTTAGAAACCTATCATAGGGATGATTCTTGTAGATGAGATATGAATATACAAAAGGGGAAAGACAATTATAGTCTGTCTTCCCCTTTAAGCATTTAAGCAAGGTGATTGATTAGTCAGTGCGATCGCGTTGCATTCTTTGAGTTTGACTGTCTACTACAGGACTCGATGGATCGACAACTATAGTATCAAGGCGATCGCGTTGCATTCTTTGGGTTTGACTATCGACTGTGGCGCTATCGTGATCTCCGCCAGGAACCGCATTCTCGACTCGATGCCAAGCATCTTTCGCTGCATACTTCGCCTTATCCCATGCCAAGCCTGCGCCGCCTCTATCCTTTTCATAACCGCTTCTCAGATCTGGCTCTGCATCCTCATAGGTTCTACCTGTGGTTCCATAGCGACCATATCCTTCATATCCAGCCCGGTACGCAGGCTGATACTCATTGTAATCGTGCGTTTTGTCATAATAAGGTCGAGATGTATGATTGTTCTGCCAGTACTCATCTTCCACAGTTGGGTTAATGTTTTCAGCAGCATTTTTGCCAGCTAAACCGCCAACCACTGAACCAACTACTGCACCCACGACAGCGCCAACAGGTCCGCCCACAGCACCACCGATCGCCGTGCCAACTGCACCAGCACTAGCAGCACCCACACCAGTCCCTACAGGATGGGCACCTGGTTCACCACTAATCGGATCTAAATTTGCATCACGATTATCATCAAATTTCTTTTTATCGTTACTCATGGAGGTTTCTCCTTATTACTTAACTCAACATCAATATTTTCTAAATTTAACTGAAATGCCGCTTCCCAAGCCT
Organism: Leptolyngbya sp.; assembly: GCA_003249025.1. Lineage (GTDB taxonomy): Bacteria > Cyanobacteriota > Cyanobacteriia > Leptolyngbyales > Leptolyngbyaceae > ULC077BIN1. The sequence goes on from QBMH01000144.1 coordinate 10,931, forward strand.
CTCCTAAAAGAGTGAAACTCAGGTTGAAAATTTCATCGCGATGATGTTCTTTGCTGACATTTTCTATGCCTTTTGATATATCTAAAGTAGACGGAATGTGTTTTATTTCAGTAAAAAATTGCTTGTATTGGCACCAAAATGCCTCCTGTTCCTACAGAGTTTCTAGGGGCTTTGCAAACTTCTTAGGTCTAATTTCCAGCTAGTGCAGAGATGCTAAAACGATGGCAATTTCCGGTGAAACAGATGTAAAACGAATCAAGAAATGATCCTCTTGATCCGCAACTTTTTTCACCACTTTGGCATACAAATCACCCGATGTTGAGACGCGATCGCGTCCAGTTTGTAGATGTAGTTTCAGATTACTCAGCAACTCTAGCGCGTGTTCTGTTTGCAACTCAGCACTAGAATTAGATAGGCGGATGAGAACACCTTGAAACAGATTGCCAACGGCATGTTTTCCTTCTAGAACGGTGTATTCCAGTGATACTGCTTGCTCAAGAGGTAACAAAATATCAGTGGCTTGAGGAAGTTCAAGACTATAGGGAACGCCGATGCTGCCCACTTCATATAGCGTGATTGGCGCACGAATGCCCTTTGGCTCTACCTGAATTTGTCCATCGATCCGCACCTCACAGTTAGCATCCTTAAGCGTGTCCTCGGAAATTAAAATTTGTCCGCCAACCGTATAGGACTCAATTCGGGCAGCTAAGTTTACGTGATTGCCAATGACAGTATATTTGGCACGCTTTTGAGAGCCAACGTTGCCAACCACCACCTCTCCTGTGTTGATGCCAATCCCCATTTCGATCGCCGGTAGCCCAACCTGCTGGTTTTGCTCATTTACTGTTGCCATAGCACACTGCATAGCAATGGCACAGGCGATCGCCCGTTGAGCATCATCCTCACGACTCACAGGCGCACCAAACATCACAAAAATGCCATCTCCAATGAATTCATTGATCGTCCCTTTGTAGTCATCAACGACTTCTGCCATCGCACCCAAATAAAGGTTTAGCAGGGTCACTACTTTTTCGGGCGGTAGCCATTCTGAAACGGCAGAAAATCCCCGCAGGTCAGACATCAGCACCGTTACCTTACGCCGCTCCCCGCCCAACTGCAAGCCAGAGGGAGTTTCAAGTAGGTTGGACACGACTTCATCTGTGAGATAGCGTCCAAAGGTTTTTCGCATTTCTCCAGCGCTATGGGCAAGATACCCTGTGACGGAAAATGCTGATCCTGCTAGACCCATCAGAGCAGGCACCAGTGGAATCCACCAGCCCAGCAAGAAGGCACCATAAACACCCAGTAGCAGCACTCCACCAGCCACTACCAACCGAAAACGTTTGAGAAATAGGAGTTGGTTACTGCCGCTAGTCAGGCGTTGCTGCCAGCAAAGCACCCCCCCGATCGCCGTCCAGCCCACAATCCACAAATATTCTGCCCAATCTGGCAAAGTTTGAATCAGGCTACGCTGATCCAATGCGGCACCCAAAATATGGCTAATCAGATTGGCATGGATGGCGACTCCCGGTGTGCGTTTAGGGGTGCCCAGACCACTAAAAGGAGTGTAAAACAAGTCTTTGCCGCTTTCAGCAATGTTGCCAATCAGCACAATGCGATCGCGCACCAATTCGGGTGCCACACGATTTTCCAGCACCTCCATCACACCGACCTGTTGGAAGCGATCGATGCCGCCGCGATAGTTGATCAAAATTTGATA
>QBMH01000145.1 GCA_003249025.1 Leptolyngbya sp.
CACTAGGTAACGCGATCTCCTTCTATCTTACCCTCCTCACCCATCATCTAATAATTGGAAAGCCACTAGACTATTGGGTAATCGACGTAACGGAACGCAAACTGCACGTCTTTCGATCACCCAACCAGGACGGATATGAGAGCGAAACCGTGTTGCGAGAAGATGCCACCATTTCACCGTTGCAGTTCCCCAACGCGATCGTGATCGTCCGAGATTTACTCCCCAAAGTTCGCCCATCTCTCTAAAAAGAACTTCGCCTGCTTTACCTTTTAGTGATGCCATAATTTGGCTATACAGGGTTCTGTCGCTAGCATTGATTAAGCAATCTTCCTCAAACTATTGAAATGCTCGACTTTAGAGAACTACCGAAAGATGGTCAGGATTTCGAGTTATTAACTCGTGAACTTTTATTCCTGATGGGGTTATATCCTTTCTGGAGTGGGCGTGGTCCTGATGGTGGACGTGATTTACTATGCGATGAGAGTCAGGCAAGTATCTTCTTACCAAGCAAAAAAAGATGGTTGATTCAATGTAAACATAATGCACATTCCAATGCATCTGTTGGAGTCAGCGACCTAGATGATATTGTTGACTCGTGCCATCACCATCACGCTACTGGATATCTTCTGGTATGCTCCACCTATCCTTCATCAGGAGTGGTGCAAAGATTAGAAGGAATTAACGCAAATTCAACCAATTTAATTAGTGCAACTTTTTGGGATGCAGTAAGAGTTGAACAATTACTATCTTTTCCTAGCCGCTGGACTCTTGCACAACGCTTCTTTCCAGAATCAGCGCATCGTGATGGTTGGAGACTTTACGCAACTGAGCATCCCAATCGTTGGATTGCAAATTTCAAAGGGTACTATTTTCACTTAAGTAATCGTATAGGTTCTTCGGGTGAACAACATCTCCGAAGCGTAGCTAAATGCATTGAAGATATGGAAGCAGTTCAGCTACCAACAAAACATATGCTTCGTGTCCGTGCAGTGCATTTTGATGATAAACACGGAAACTACAGATGGTATCTCGATTACTTGTATCCAAAATATGAGTCACCAAAGTACACTGCCGAAATGATTAAAAGAATACTCAATGATGACGATGCACATGAGGATGGTCAGTGGTATTTGTTCGATATACTCTCTCACAAATACACACCTGGAAGCGACCATCATGATGAAGATCACTATCGATATTACGAACCTTATTTAGAAGATTTCTTGTGGGGCGTTGAACGGGAGCAGAAATAATTTTTATCTATTAACGAAACACCGTGATCATCCAAGATTTACCGCCCAAAGCTCGCACCGTCTGCTTATTCACTCGATACAGCAATAAATGTACAGGAACTTTTTCTCTAAAAAGAAACTGGGCGACTTTCGAGCCGGAGCCTCTAAAGGATTGTGATAAATGAAGGTAAATCAAGCAGCGTTTGACGCGGGACAACTAGCAGAACGACTAGCTCAAGGCTACTACACCTACTTAGCCGCTATTTTAGTCGCCGCCGACCCAGGATCTGATCAACTTGTACCGGAAGTGCTATCTGGACAATATGTCTCGATTGGAAAGGTGAAACGAAAGGACGGCACTGAGCATACTTTTCACTTCACACATTATCTTCATCTTGCTAGAACGGATGCAGTTATAGCGAGTGAGCTAGAGCGAGTATGGCTTGCAGGAGCGCTATTAAGGATAGGTGATGTGCTAACTCAGCATCAGTATTTTGATCGTGCGCCAGAACTCGAACTCATCCGTCACTTAAGGAATGGTATCGCTCATGGGAACTGCTTCAGGATAGATAAGCCTAAAAAGCTTACAGAATATCCGGCGCATAATCGAGATGCCTGGGTCAAAAGCGATACCGAAGCAATGTTTGAGATAACAGCCAATCTTCAAGGTCAGCCTGTGTTGTTCGATTATATGGGTGCAGGTGATGTACTCGACGCTCTCATATCGGTAGGTATGTATCTAATGAAAATGGGTAATGGAGAGCCACTTCGATTGGAAACAAGATAGCAATTGTCGAAAATTTAAGTTTCGGTAAATGTGTTTTTCAATCGAGAATTCTGTCAGATAACAACAATACAACGGATTAGCGTCATCTTTTCTACAAAATTTATGGTTATCTACAACCGCTAATTGCAGCCGTTAATAAACCTGGGGTTGAGGTAAAACCTGAATTGGATGGGTGAGCGATCGCTACTGAGAGGAGCGATCGCAATGATTGGTTATAACCAACGCCAGTCATATCGAGATTTGGTTCATTAGGGCAAGCGATCGCTTCAGCTAAACTGTCGGCGGTAGTTAAGATGCCTATCTTCCTACTGAGGGCAAAGTTATAATCTTGCTATGTATAAAATAACTGTCTCTCGATAGCGGCGTAGCAGGAGTAGAAATGGTCACAACTCTCAACAAGCCATCCTTGCTGATGCATGAAATTCAGCTTCAAAAAGTTGGGGAATGGAATTTATTCAAGTTCAGTGAGTCTCTTCAACTCCAGATGGAGAACCTTCTGGAAAAAAAGAAGGCTGACCAGCTAAGCCCGGATGAAATCACTGAATTGGACAACATCGGAGAGTTAGACCGCATTTTTACTCATATCAATGCCATGCTTGCTGCTCAAAATGCCAGTCAGTGATGCAGTCAAGCAGGCTATTCGAGAACGAGCCAACTATGTGTGTGAGTATTGCCATTCTTCAGAACGTTTGAGTGCGAATCGGTTTACCGTTGATCACGTCATTCCCAAGTCCCTGGGCGGTTCTGATGACATTGGCAATCTTGCGCTTGCCTGCCGTCGTTGTAATGAGAGACGTTACAACTTTGTTGCGGGTATCGATCCAGAGACTCAGGAGATTATTCCTATTTTCAATCCCCGTCGGCAGAAGTGGGAGGAGCATTTTGCTTGGGTAGATCAGGGTGTTGTGATTGAAGGAATTACACCGACTGGTCGCGCAACCTGCATTCGTCTTGATTTGAATGATCTACGCTATCCAGAAAATGATTCCATTCGAGAAACAAGACGCTTTTGGATTAAAACTGGGTTACATCCTCCGTCTGGTGATATACGTGCCGATCCATCACCCACAAATTTCTAGCCGCCGATTTGAGACATGGTACGGGCATAGCGTCCGGTGGTGCCAGAATCGCGTTCTTTGTAGTTGATTTCGGGTTTGAGGAAAACCAGTTCGCGGACTTGACGGCGTAGGTCTGATGTAGGAACACCCGATCGCAAGCCACCTTTCAAGTCAATCTGCCCCGTTTCATTCAGCAGGCAGGGTCGCAGCCAGCCATCGGCAGACAAGCGCATTCGGTTACAGCGATCGCAAAAGCATTCTGACATCTGGCTGATAAAGCCCAAGGTGCCCTTTGCACCTGGAATTTGGAAAATGTCAGCGGGTCCATTGCCGCGTACCTGACCTTCAGTCAAGCCCCAGCGATCGCGAATTTGGCGGCGCAGTTCTTCGGAGGCAACCCAACCGCGATCGCTAAACAAATCACTATTGCCAATCGGCATAAATTCAATAAAGCGAATATGCCACTCGCGATCGATGCTGAGTGCCGCTAAGTCCAAAATTTCTGAGTCGTTTACGCCGGGAATGACTACCACATTTAGCTTTAACGGATTGAACCCCACCTGATGCGCGGCTTGAATCCCATCCCAAACTGACTGCCAGCGAGTGCGTCCCCGATTGCCAATAATTTGATCAAACACTTCTGGTTTTAGCGAATCCAGACTAATGTTGATGCGTCGCAAGCCTGCATCATAGAGTGGTTGCGCCAATTTCTCTAAGTAAAACGCGTTCGTGGTCATGGACAGGTCTTGAGTTTCGGGCAGGGTGGCGATCGCCTTCACAATTTCCACCACATCAGGACGAATCAGCGGTTCGCCACCCGTTAGGCGAAATCGAGTGAACCCAATCGGAATAAAGACTTCTTGAAGCAGCGTCAATAGCTCATCGTGCGTGATCAAGTCTTGCTGTAACACATAGCTGAGGTCAGCACCCTCCGGCATACAGTACTGACAGCGGAAGTTGCAGCGATCGACCAGGCTAATCCGAAGATAATCAATTGCATTCATGCTTCCATTGTGCCGGATTGTCAACGCTACTAAGGTAACTAACGTTGCTATTTATTAACTTCTACAGTAACGGGTAGATCTGGCGCGGGATTCACTGGTTCTACAGGCAGGGAATGGCTGGTATTAGCCAAACGAGGCAATTGATTTGGCAACAATAGCCGCAAGGTTTGTCCACGCTGTTCTTTAACGAAAACAAGCGGAATTAGGGCAATCAGACGGGCGATCGCGGATAGGGCAAACAAGCCGGGAATGCCGCCATAGTCCGCAAATTCTGCCAGAAAGCCCCCCACTGAAGTACCTAAGGCACCACTAATTCCGGCGATCGCTCCGGCAATTGCGAAATACAGCGGTTGATGGCGTAAGGGTGCAACCCCCAACTGTAAATTGTTGGTGCACAGGTCAATCGCCGCCCAACTGCCACCTGTGAATAGGTGTAATAGTGGGAACCAGAGCCACAAAGAGACAGAATTTGCGCCTGTGACTAACCATAACAACGGAAACAATGCCACTAAAATTCCATCAATCAGCAAAATTGGACGATTCCCAATCCGATCTGCCAATTTTCCCCATACAATCAACATCGTTAAATGGGCACCTGCCTGCAAACTCGTGTAGCAAGTGACCCAACGTAGATCAATTGCCAGCGTGTCTAGCAAATACACATTAAAAAACGGCGCGCTCAGATTCACTGCAAACATCCATAGGGCGAAATACAGCAGAAATAATAGAAAGTTAGTGTCTTGCCAGAATTGCGAGATTAATGGGATGGATGTCGGCGATTCCCGTCCGGCTTGGTTTACAAATTGTTGGGGTGTTAAATCTACGACATCCCCATCAGAAACCGTCCTATCGGTTTGGCGATCGCCTGGTCTGACATCTGCCATCCAAAATTGAAACCCCAAGCTGATTATGCCAGCAGCCACTCCTAGCAGCACAACAACGCCATAACCTTGTTGTACCCCACCGCCCCACGCTGATACGATCCAGCCTAAAACAGGAATCGATAATAAATTCATTAAGCTCATGGCACTAGCACGCGTGCCAAAATAGCTGCCGCGCAGTTTTGATGGCACCAGCGTTGCAAGCCAGCTAAGCCAAGAAGCACTGCCCAAGGCTGCCAAAAAGTAGGTTAAGCCAACAATTGCTAGAGTCAAGTTTATCCAGGTTGGCTCGTTCCACTGCCCAGCCCAAAAAATGGCGGCGGCTAAAATCAACCACAGTAACCGCGATGGCACATAAATCCAAAAGCAATACCAGTGATAGCTAGTAGTGCGATCGCTCCACAGCGCACCCAACGGCTGCATCAGATTTGCCAGCATGGGAATGGATGACAGTAGCCCAATCTGGCTAGGACTGGCATTTAGCCCGACCAAAAAACTACTGAGGAGAACCCCCCCGGTTGCATTGGAAAATATTGTGGCAAAGATGCCATCCCAAGTAGAGGCTTGCAAGCTAGTCCGAATCTGGTCTTTGGAGAGGGGAATCGTCAGACTCAATACGTGAGCAGATGCCCCATTCTCGTCAAGTGTGTCCGTCAAACCTGAATCTAAACCTGAATTGACTGTAACTATGAAATCTCCAATGCACGAGGAAATAACTGGCTCTGACATTTCCAACTACCGCCTTGGGGATTGCACTCACGCTTCCATACTAAATAGCTTTCAGTTTATTTCCTTGCGCCCTCAGAAATAGCTTTTGGGTCAAAGATAGCCTCAGTTAGAGAGTTTTTGCTAACAGTATCTAAAAAGCGTTCTAGCTCCAATTCAAAAACATCAGCCCACGCGCCAAATCGAATAGAGCGCTGTTGATCCCATTCCGCTTCCACAGAGGCGCGAGTTTGGGGACTCATGGATTGAAAAGAAAGCAGCTTGCCTAAAACAGTTGCTTTTTCAAGCCCTGCCACTAATGCTTTTATCCCTTTAAGGTCAGTAACATCACCCCACAGCAAGTCTACTATCACTTCTTCTGCGGCTAAATCCAATGCTTCTTCTAAGGTTTGTTGAAAGCTGTCGCTACAGGAGGCATTTAGGTCGTTATTGGGCTGAAGCACAATAGTTTGTGGATTGAAGGAATGGGGAGGTTCAATTTCAAAGGGGATTTCTGGGCGATGAAGTGTGCTTTCCATAGGAACCTGATTAAGAAGTTGAACGGGTGACGATAGACATTGGAAAGGAGAAGTTCTCACTCCTCTACAGTGGGATAATTGGATGGAAAAAGCCTATTTCTGGGTCACACCTTTTTGTGTTTTCCATCAGTTCAAAGTGTGCCGCTAGTCATGATAGGGCGTGTTCCTTGTCCTGCGATCGCGTGTCGCTCATCACCTTCTACTAGGATCTCGATCACCTATTAATTTTTTCCATGCTGACTCCACCTCGTGCTGGATACACACTTCCGGTTTTTGCCTGTGCTGCCGCGATCGCGGCTTTGCAAAAACTGCAAGATCCTGATCCTATCCCATCGGTCTTTCTCAACTTGATTGAACCGCCCGAACGGGTAGAAATTGCGATCGAGCAAGCTGCTTGTCTCCAGCCGGGAGTTGCTCTTGCAGTGACTCGCAGCGATCCAGGCGACAACTTAGATCTGACTCGCCATACTCCCATTTGGGCGCTTGTGGAATGGGGCACTGCCGAGCAAACCGACGCGATCGAGTTGCAGGGCGGGGAAGGCATTGGACGGCTTGCCGGTGGACAAGCTGCTTTTTATGCCTATGCAAAACGGTTACTGCTAGAAAACCTGTTGCCTTTGCTGCCACCTGGAAAAACTCTTAGGGTCACCGTGATTTTGCCGGAAGGAAGACAATTGGCAAAACGCACCTCCAATGAAGCCTTTGGCGTGGTTGAAGGATTGTCGCTGTTGGGAACGAGCGGTATTTCCCAACCGCTAAGCGCTCCAGGACAATTGGAAATCTATCGAGCAGATCTCAAGCAAAAGCAGACTCAGTTTAATGAATTGGTGTTTTGCATCGGTGAAAACGGTCTGGATTTGGCACAACAGCTTGGAATTGAGCCGAACCGACTGGTGAAGACTGCAAACTGGTTAGGACCCATGCTGGTGGAAGCGGCGCTCCAGGGGGTGCAGTCTATTCTTTTGTTTGGCTATCATGGAAAACTTTTAAAGCTGGCAGGCGGAATTTTTCATACCCATCATCATGTTGCCGATGGACGCATGGAAATTTTGACGGCGCACTGTGCAAAAGTGGGGGTGACTGCTGCCGATTTGCAAATTATTTTTGCAGTGCCGACTGCTGAGGAGGGGTTGAAGTATTTAAGAAATCTGGATGCAGGCAGTGGTCAGACTTGGACAGAACAGGTGTATGGCGAATTGGCTGAAGCGATTGATCAGCGATCGCAAACCTACATTCACGCCCACAGCGATCGCGCCCTCACCATTGGCAGCGTTTTATTTGATCGGCATCGAAACATTATTATCGCTAGCAAAACAGGCGCAGGTTTACTTAAACGATTGATTGAGTCGGGTTAGAATGAAAGGATTAACTTTTAATATTTGTAAAGCTATCTTTAGATAGGCTTTTAAAATAATTCTTGCTCACATTCACTCAAATCAGAATTATGGTGACTCTACAAACTCAACAAGAACAAGCTGAATCGGTAGAGAAGCTTGATCGCCAAATCATTATTATTTTGGATTTTGGCTCTCAATATTCTGAGTTGATTGCTCGCCGTATTCGCGAAACCCAAGTCTACTCTGAAGTGTTGTCCTATCGCACAACTGCCGAACAAATTCAGGAGATTGCGCCCAAAGGAATCATCTTATCGGGGGGACCGAGTTCTGTTTATGGAGAGCGTGCCCCCCACTGTGATCCCAAAATTTGGAGCTTGGGCATCCCCATTTTGGGCGTTTGTTATGGGATGCAGTTGATGGTGCAGCAGTTAGGTGGTGGGGTAGAACAGTCGGAACGCGGAGAGTATGGCAAAGCGTCTTTGGTGATTGATAATGCAACCGACCTGCTGACCAATGTGAATGATGGCACGACCATGTGGATGAGCCACGGCGATTCGGTGACTCATTTGCCAGATGGGTTTGAGGTGTTGGCGCATACGGACAACACACCCTCTGCCGCGATCGCTCACCACGAAAAGAAACTCTATGGTGTGCAATTCCATCCAGAGGTGGTGCATTCGATTGGGGGACAGGCGCTGATCCGCAATTTTGTTTACCACATTTGTAATTGTGAACCCACTTGGACAACTGCGGCGTTTGTCGAACAAGCAACGCGAGATATTCAGGTAAAGGTGGGCGATAAGCGCGTGCTGCTGGCGCTATCCGGTGGGGTTGATTCGTCTACGCTGGCGTTTTTGCTGCATCAGGCAATCGGGGATAAACTCACCTGCATGTTTATCGACCAAGGCTTTATGCGAAAACTGGAGCCAGAACGCTTGATCAAGTTATTTCATGAGCAGTTTCATATCCCTGTGCAATATGTGAATGCGCGCGATCGCTTTTTGGCGGCGATCACCGGGATCACTGACCCTGAGGAAAAACGCAAACGCATTGGTCACGAGTTTATCAGCGTTTTTGAAGAAGAATCCAAGCGACTGGGACCGTTTGACTATTTGGCGCAGGGCACGCTCTATCCCGATGTGATTGAATCGGCAGATACCAACGTTGATCCTAAAACGGGCGATCGGGTTGCCGTAAAGATTAAAAGTCATCATAACGTAGGCGGATTGCCTAAAGATTTGCGCTTTAAGCTAGTAGAACCGCTGCGAAAACTGTTTAAAGATGAAGTTCGCAGAGTGGGAAGTTCGATTGGCTTGCCTGACGAAATTATCAAACGTCATCCGTTTCCCGGTCCCGGTTTAGCGATTCGTATCTTAGGAGAAGTCACCGAAGAGCGCTTAGATATCCTGCGCGATGCCGATCTGATTGTGCGGCAAGAGATCAACCGCAACGGGGTCTACGATGACTTTTGGCAGGCATTTGCTGTCTTATTACCGATCCGCAGTGTGGGAGTCATGGGCGATCAGCGTACCTATGCTTACCCAATTGTGTTGCGATTCGTCAGCAGTGAAGACGGCATGACGGCTGATTGGTCACGGGCACCTTACGATTTATTGGAAACTATTTCTAACCGGATTGTGAATGAGGTGAAAGGGGTAAATCGAGTGGTGTACGACATCACATCCAAGCCACCCGGAACGATTGAGTGGGAGTGAGTTTCATCCAAAGAACTGTGGAAAACTCGAAATAATCTGTGGAAAACCACCATAATGTGCAGTTCGCCTGTGGAAAACCCGTGTATTAGTTTGGGGAAAAAAGCCAGAATCAGCGGGGAAATCACCCAATGTTTCTGGCATTTAGCAGTTATTTGATTAAGGATGGAAGTGTCTGATTAAATTTGATTAAAGGACTTCTTCCGTCTCTTTCATTTTTGACTTAGCTTTTGCGGCACTTTTCTTCAAGGCATTCAGACGCGCTTCATATTTTGCCCGTAGCTTCTTTTTCGGAGATTGCTCAATTAGCACTTTGAGGGCGCTTCCCAAACTTTTGTAAGCATTGGGTAGCGTATAGCCAAATCGAGTTGCCAGGGCGATCGCGCGCTCATCTGCATCCGTTAGCTCTTGCAACGTTTTTTCGTTATTATTCTTTTGCCAAAGCCGCCAGCCCGACACGCCGCAGAGTGACAAAGCAAGCACAAGCAGCAAGCCATCTTGCACCCATAGCTCACCCACCGCACCGCCTAGCCCGATCGCTAGCGCCGCCATTTCCCACCCATCTCGTGGAATAGTGTCGTTTTGAATGCGCCCAACCTCATGCCAAAACAACAGGTTGCGCTGATCAGTTGCCAACTGCTCCCACTTAACCATATCGACCTGAACTTCAACCTCATCTTTGCCGATTTCTTCAGAGAGAATCAGCGCGGGGTTGACAGCAGTCGTCGCTTCCACTGAAACCCAACTTTGCAACTCTGGAGGCAGCAGACCTCGCAGCCGTCGCAATTCGCTCATTTCGGCTCTTGCCGTAGAGGATGCATAAGATGCCATGGACAACTTAGAATACTTCCAAAATCAATACAACTTTATCTTTAGGATCATAGCGATCTTGGTGCCAATTTGGGGATGTAAAATAATTTTTGATTAACAAATTCTGAGGGAATGCTAAAAAGCTGGCGATTCGTGAAATGTTAGCGAAGCTTTCCACAGGACTCCTACGGGAATCGCGTTAGCGCATAGTTGTCATTTGAAGGGGCTTCAGAATTGAACTGAGAATAGTAGAGAATCACAAAAGCGGGTAATATCAGCGTCAAGACAGCAATCAGGGTTCCTACGACATTTGCGACTCCATGATCAGACTGTTGAGATGCACGATTAGAACGACTGCCAATATCCATAAATAATGTTTGAGTGAAATCTTGAAGTAAAGGACTAGGTAACGGCGTGATGTAACATTCCCGTCATATCCCATTTTAACGAGAGATGTTAGATGTGTCTCTCTTAAGTCACTAATCTCAATGTGATAGATTTCTGATAAAAGTCTTGTTGGGAGGCAGGTGTCAGAGATCAGAAAGAACGTTGCCTGCTCATCCAAAGAACCTGGAACCCGCAACCCAAAACCCGAAACCTGAACACCTGTGGCAAAAGTATACGATCGCATTTCCGATGAATTGCAAGACTTTATCCGTCAGCAGCCCCTGTTTTTTGTGGCAACGGCTCCGCTCAGTGACGCTGGGCATGTCAACCTGTCGCCGAAAGGATTGGATAGCTTGCGGGTTTTGTCGCCGAATCGAGTTGCTTATCTTGATTTGACGGGCAGCGGCAATGAAACATCGGCACACCTGCTGGAAAACGGACGAATCACGCTGATGTTTTGCGCTTTTCAGGAACCGCCTCTAATTTTGCGGCTTTATGGTCAAGGGCGTGTCGTGCTACCTCACGATTCCGATTGGCAAAGGCTTTACTCGTTGTTCTCTCCGCTTCCTGGAGCGCGTCAAATTATCGTGGCAGAAATTGACCGGGTGCAAACCTCCTGTGGTTTAGGTGTGCCGCTGTATGAATTGCAAAACCAGCGATCACGCTTACTAGACTGGGCAGCCAAAAAGGGAGAAGCCGGATTGCAAGACTATCGCCAGCAGAAAAATTCCGTTAGCCTGGATGGATTACCCACGCCCCTTGCCAGTCAGGGCATTGATTAGACTGCACGAACAAAGTCTTGTATAAGGTCCGCTATCAAATAAATGTCCCTAGATTTTTTGATAAGACCCCAATTCAGACATTATCCAGGAGAATTTCATGTCATGAGTTGTTAACTTGCAAAACATCAAATATTGCACTAAAAAATTGCGAATTTAATCTTGAATCTTGAAACACCTCAGAATAAGTTTTAGCTAAATTAGAACCAGTGGACTTATAAAGTTTGAGATATGGCAGAGACTCCTCTAAGACCATCTAGTCATGTGTTAGGAGATGTTGGACAAACAGCAGCAGCCTTAGTCTTCAAAAAATGGGGGTGGACGGCAGATCTAATCAATAGTGATTATGGTGAAGATCTTGATTGCAATATCTTTGTCAATAAACGTCGTACAGCTTTCTGTTTCAAATGCCAAGTCAAATCATCTCATGCAGATTCTGAATACGTAAGACGCTTAAAATCTGGAGACATTAGTGTCACTATAAGAGTCTCTCTTGCAAAGCTTTGGTTGATCAGTTATTACCCTGTTTTGCTGATTATATATCTTGACGATACTGAGGAAATCTTCTGGAAAAATGCAACTCAATATCTCCGGGAGAATTTGAGCCAGTTAGCTAAAGATACGCTGACTATTCGTGTCGGTACAGAACAGCAACTTTCTCTAAGTCAATCGAATATTGAAAAAAGCATTCAAGACTTCTATGCTCAAATGCTTCGTCTCTCGTCTCCATCAATACAATCTAGTATTGTACCTGTGATTATGCCAGGATATAAAATTCTTGAGCCTATGAAGTTTTATGATTCCTTGGATATAGAATGGATTTCGGAAAAACTCAATCTTTGCATTGAGTTGAGACGTATGTTGCCTGAGCATCTACCCACTTGGACTACAGCTTTACGAAGTATGGATTTAAAGTCCTTTCCTTGTTGGATGGTTATGATGTCAGGTGCAGATATAGAAAGCTTTGATAATAAAATAATTGAGTTCATTCGATATGCTGCGACTGAAAATAACTTTATGCTTTCTGATAACCAATGGCTTTCTTTCATCTGCAAACCAATCCGAATTTTAGACAAAGAAATTAATAAATTAAGCAATTCATATTTCAACCAAGAGGTTACTGGTTGGTGGAGTTACTGCTACTTAAACGATATTAAATCAGATTATTCATATGCTTTTGATTTACCTAAACGTTGTCTGTTACCAAGACCGTATCATGCAGGGCTATTCCGTTCTAATTGAATAGTTGATATGCTAGGCGGGTAATCCCTCTCAAACCCTGACACCAAATGCCTCAACTTGCCATTGTCGAAGCCTTTGCTGACCTCCCAGATACTCGTCGCACAGCCGGACAACGCCATCAGCAAGCGCTTTGTCTGGCTCTGTTCACCCTGGCAGTGA
>QBMH01000146.1:0-4435 GCA_003249025.1 Leptolyngbya sp.
GAACTCTAGCCCAATGTCACTACCTCACTCAAAAATGGGCGAACCGTGAGTTATACGTTCGTTTGACGCTGATTCTAGGCAAAATACACTTATAAATTCAACATCTACAACTGTAGTATAATTGAGGCCAGTTGTAGTCCAAGCGGCTGTAGTATGCCGCTGAAGCCAATGAGTAGAACTTATAAAAACCGCCTTTCGATCAAATAAAACCAAACCCGCTTCTCATTAGTTTGATCAATCCATTAAGCTTGCAAATAAACATCCATCACTACACAAAGACGTTTACAGAGAAAATGACTTCTGAAGAAGCTCTAAGCCAACTAGAGGCAAGACTCGCCCACAAGAATCATGTGGATATTGCCCTTCTACTTTCACCCACTCCTCAAGCAGATTTCATGCAGGCAGGCTCCGCAGTAGAGCAATGGTTGGAAGAAGTGCAATCTGAAGACAGAGCAATGGGCATCGAGAGGCGTTGGATTCCCCGCGCTTACGCGTGGATTCCCAATACGCCGCAAGGGCAGGCATTCTATCAACTGGCACAAGCTATTGCTGCCACAGCTAAGCAAGATTCACTCAAGTTCAAAACCTATGCAGGCGATCTCACGCTATCAACGCTAGAGGAAGAACTTGCATCAGGGTGTGGGTTGCAGGGTCTCAAACTTTTTTCCTCATTCGCTAGGCGCATTAATAGTCACGACCCAAAGCTCCAGGAGAGCGAACAACAGCGACTGGAAAAAGCGAGGGACCAACTATTTACTCAAATTTGCTATCTCAAAACGATTCAAAGCTATTGGCAAGCCAAAGGTTTATTATTTGCCTATCAATACTTTAAAGAACAAGACTCCTCCTTCAACCTGATACCTAATCCCGTGGGGGATGAAGGCGTTTTGAGCGACCACTTCCCAAAAACAGCCGTCAACAATTTGATTGCGGACGTAGCCATTGAACTGTCCTTCTATCAATTAATTTGTGATGGGCAACAGGAGATTGATAGAAGGTTGCGTCAGCAGAATTTAGCAAATCCCTTCACCTCCTCTTTGAACTTGTTTCTGCAAATTTTGCGAGAGCAGTTTCAAACCTTCTGGCAATTAGGTCCACTCAATCTTGAAGCAAAGTTTCTAAATCGCGCTCAGCAACGAGAAAACCTACGGGTTCGGCTGCACTGGTTGCGGGGAAACAGTTGGGATGGTAAACGCAATGGCGAGAATCAACAAGAAATCACAGAGAAATACGAACGTTTTTTGCAGAAACACGGCTGGGACGGTCGCGTACTGCTTGCTCTACGAGAACCTGGACAAAAATCCCCCTTAAACCCGAGTTGGAAGCGATACATCAAAGCGATGACGGCTGGACTAGAGCAATACGTCGATGAGTTTCAGTGGCGGGATGGTTTGCCTTGCAAAACGCGAAGAACCAGTAAAATCCAACCCATTCAAGCTGAGATCACCGAAAGCGGCCACATTCAGTGGTTTTGGGCTTAACAAAACTTCATAAATTCAAAAATATTCCTCTAGCTTAAACGCGCTTGGTAGTCTCCTGATATCGAGATATTAGAGCTAGGGAATAAAACCTATGACGATTCCACACGAGCCTCTAGAACCTATTCAGGACAAGAAAAACGATACCTTATCAGAGAAGATTTCAGCCTCTCCAGATCCTTCCATCGTTCTAGATACAGAGACGCAACCCACCCGGCGATATCGCTACCGAAAACCCCCTCGCCGGGTTCGCGAGGAGCGTGAAAAAAAAGTTGCTCTCAAGGGTTGGAAGTCGATGCGGGGAAAACCTGAAGCATACGAGGAGTTAAAGAAGGTCACCACCATCAGTATCACTGCCAAAGGCTTAGCTGGGCTTGATTGTTTGGCTCGTACCCGAAATATCTCCCGAAGTGAATTAGTTGAGCAGATTGGCCGTGGAAAGATTCAGGTTCAAGACTGGAATCTTTCTGAAGATAGCCAAGAATAGTGCTAGCGAAACGGCAATGCGATACAAACTATACGACCTGGATTAATAGCATTGCCAGACTAGAAACTGCGTCAGGTTTTAGATAAGACCTCAGTTCAGATTAAACGCTAAAAGATTAAGTAGTTCCGAGTAAATTAGGTCGTCAATAAATCAATAATCATAGGCTTTTAGCTTTTATTGATGACCTAGTTTTTATTAGAATAAACTTCATCTTTTATTAATCGAGTGATGATTTTATATAAGCTAAATGTCTGCTAAATAAGGCTTATAGGCTTTTAATGTCACTTCCTTCGATTGGAATGGAAAAGGTCGGATGCGATTACAATAAGAGGGAGATTTAATAAAAGTGGACTTTTTGAAAGTGTTTCCACAGAGTTTTTCAATTAAGGTTTTTGCTCATACATAAAACCTAATATGCTCGATTGTTTTTGGACAGATTTAAGGAGTAATTTATTATGATGACAGAACCGACGACTTGGTTCGATGTATGGATGGAGTTTGCCGCCAGTATTCAGGAGCAGGAAGTAAATCAGTCTGCTCAAGCAGCAAGAATTTTGAACGAGACGCGGTCAGCAATTTTGCGTCTCGTTTTACCGCTATTTGATTTCAAACAGAAATCCTCTGGAAAGAAGATGCCTCAAAAAGACGTGGCAGATGGGATGCAGTTTCTTAAAACTCTGCCTATCTCCAATCTGAAAGATGTTCGGACGAAGCTACAGAAAAGTTTGGCTTGGCAAGTCTTATCTAAAGCTAGTCAGAACACGTACGGAGGGAGAATTAATCAATGGCTAAATTGGATGGAGGAGCACGGCTATCTGAAAGTAAGCATTAAACATTCAGCTCGTATCCAAGCTCAATTGTCACCCAAGACTCGGTTTGGGTATGGTTCCTGTGCAGCGGTGAAACTGACTTCACGAAGGGGTCTCTATCCGGAATACATTCTCCAATGGCAGGAGATGTCTCCAGCTATGCAGTCCTGGCAGAACTACTTTGTGCAATTTCTAACGAAATCTAAACAGCCTGGTCGAGTGAACACGGCCATTGGTGAAGCAGGTGCACACCGTTATCTGAAGGAACTTAATCTTTTCTGGGGCTGGATGACTCATGTGCGTCAACCTCGGATTCCTACGACTGAATTAACGGTTGATTTGCTCTTTCCAAAGGTGACGGAGGAGGAATTGGAGGAACTCAGCCCGCGTCAACAAGAAAAACTGTGGCGAAAGTACCAGTTAGAGTTTCAGACCTGGCTGGGCGAATACCACGAGTACCTTAAAGAGGAGGGTAAGTCTCAAAGCCCTCACACCTGGAAGGGTAAATTGAGTGCACTCAAAGCTTTGGGGCGCGTTCAGTATGCCGATCAAGTACAGAAGCTTTCCGATTACGAAAAGATTCCTTTGTTTGTGACCTTAAATAATTTCTTTAAGGAAGTATTTGAAGAATTGGATGAGTGGTCGGAGACAGGGCAATCGGTTGCAGATTGGTCGAAAAAGTGGCCGGAGGTGCCGGAAGGCAAGACTGCTTTGGAAGTCGTTCAAGACAAGGTGATTGAGGAGCTGCGACTGGAATGCAGACTCCGAAGGAGCGATGGCGAGTTTCGCAATGCCAAATGGCTGGCGGTCAAATATATGCATTTTCTCAAGTTTGCTTTATCTGGACTAATGCCAGCTCGGCGGCAACAGGAGGATCGGTCGGCAAAAATCGCTTTGAGTTGCCCTGTGCAACGTCCTGACTTTGTTCCACCCGATGGTCTGTATTACCCCCTACCTCCCGATGAGACAAGCAGGGCTGATTTATCGCTGGTAGAAAAAGTAAGGTAGGAGGGTTCTCTATTTGAAACTTGTTGCCATGAGTCTGATTGAGCATCTCAAACAAATCCCCGATTACCGCACGCAGCCGCGCTATCCGCTGTGGATGGTGCTGTTGCTTGTGATCATGGGGACGATGAGCGATTGTTTGGGGTATCGTGCTCTGGGCGATTTTGCCGAGCGCCATCAAGCCGTGTTGTTAGACTTGCTAGAGTTACCTCACCCTCGCCTGCCCTCGTATTCCACGATTCGCCAAGTGATGATTCGGATTAACTTTGAGGCAATGACGACCGCGTTTAATGCGTGGGCAAGTGAAACCGTAGCAGTGAAACTGGGAGAAGCCATTGCGGTAGATGGTAAAAGTATCCGGGCGAGTTTGAGCGAGTACGATACTCGGTATCAGGATTTTGTCAGTGTGGTGTCAGCCTACTGTACGCAAACGAGATTAGTCATTGGGCTACAAGCGATGCGCAATCGGCAAGGCAGTGAAATTGAGACGGTGCAATACTTACTCAATGAATTGAACCTAACGGGCGTGTGTTTCAGTTTAGATGCCTTACACACCCAAAAAAACAGTTGAGCAGATCATTGAGAGCGGCAACGACTATGGGATCACCGTTAAGAAGAATCAGCCAACCTTATATCAATCTCTGGAGACAGCGTTT
>QBMH01000146.1:4519-17111 GCA_003249025.1 Leptolyngbya sp.
CTGCGTCGATGCTGCTGAGTTGAGTCAACGGATTCGGGGACATTGGCAGATTGAAAACGGGTTGCATTGGTCAAAAGATGTGGTGCTCGACGAAGATACGGCACCGCTTTGTGCAGGCTACGCGCCTGCCAACTTTGCGATTCTGCGCACGATAGCGATGAATCTGTTTCGACAGCATGGCTTTGCATCCATTACCCAAGGACTCAGGCATTTAGCCCATGACATCCCACTCCTATTTTCCTTCTTTCAATAGAACAGCCCTGCTTCAAGCAGGGAATCTTAGGCTGGGTGGTAGGAGACCACAGTGCGAAGACCTTTGCTCCCTTGTGGGAGATCGTACAGACCTGGCAGTGCTATTTCTACGTGACCGACGGTTGGTCAGTTTACCCAGGTTTTATTCCAGCGGGAGACCAGATTGTCAGTAAGACTTAATATGACGCGAGTGGAAGGAGAAAACACCCGGTTACGCAATTATTTAGCACGACTGCATCGGAAGACTCTCTGTTACTCTAAATCCGTGACAATGCTGAAGCACTCGATTCGCTTGCTACTTCACTACCTCAAATTCGGGGATGTTCCAACTCCTTAACGATTCATTGCAATATTCAGCAACGCCCCATTTTCTTGTGACTTGCATCAATCAAAAGGTGCCTTTATCTCACTCACTCACAAGCTTAAGGTCAACTGAAACTACTGCCTAGACTCACTTTCAAAACCAAAGAATTCTAAGAAGATAAAGATATAAGCCTCTAGACAAAAAGTTGATTGATATGAGTTCCCAGTTTCGACACACCATTCGGTTTCATGGCAGCACCCATCCTCAAGGTCGCTACCAGCTTCAAATTTCTGAAATCGATAGCAAGGGTTGTCCTCGCTGCAAAGTCCAATGGAACTTTCCCACCTTAAAAACACTGGCGATTTTTTTGAAAAAATACTTCCCCAATAGTGAAGCCTTAATTTCTAATGACGGGCAGACTGTTTTAGGGTTTGATACAGCACTAGCGATCACAGGAATTTAATTCTAGTGTGCAGATTCTAACCACCCTGTTTACAAGTCATCACCCCTTCTTTTTGGGCATCTGCGCCCGTTTTGCCACCCATTGCTCGCACTGCGATCGTAGGCTGATATCCAGGATAGCAACGCACCAGTACAGTATCTTCCGCACGAGTTACGTAAAGTACATAGACTGGTTTTCCTCCCAGCTTGGCAGGGATCAGGGCAGGGGGAGCCGCCGCAGTCGCAACCAGAGTTTGCTGATCGAGTGACACATTTGGCAGTTGAGATAAAGCAGTCTTGGTGCCCAAGGGTTGCAAACAAATCAACGCTACTGCAACAGCAGCAATTAAGGCAACAAACAATTTACTCGATAGTTTAGACATCGTTTAGATTTCCATCCATTTTTAGGTTGTTCGTATCACAGTCTACACTCCAAGAAAAGGAGTCTTGCCACCTACATGATTATTTAATTGCAAAAGGAATAAAACTCAGACCATAAAAAATCCCCCACCGATAAAGGTAGGGGATTTTTTATAACTTGCCTACAGGGCTAATTCAGCGCTAGCCAAATTTCGCGGCTGTTGAGGCAATGACAAAGGCAGCGTAAGTTAAGACGTAACCCACCGTAAAGTGAGCTAGACCCACAACCCGACCTTGAACAATGGACATTGCCACAGGCTTGTCTTTCCAACGAATCAAGTTCGCCAGAGGAGTGCGCTCATGTGCCCAAACTAAGGTTTCGATCAACTCTTGCCAATAGCCTCTCCAAGAGATCAAGAACATGAAGCCTGTTGCCCAAACTAGATGTCCAAAGAGGAACATCCAAGCCCAGACTGACAAATTGTTCATGCCATATGGGTTGTAGCCGTTGATTAATGGACCTGAGTAGAGCCATAGATAATCACGCAGCCAGCCCATTAGATAGGTTGAACCCTCATTGAAAGACGCAGCATTACCAGACCAAAGCGCTAAATGCTTCCAGTGCCAGTAAAAGGTAACCCAGCCCAAGGTGTTCAACATCCAGAACATCGCAAGGTAGAACGAATCCCAGGCTGAGATATCGCACGTACCGCCACGACCCGGACCATCGCAAGGGAAGGAGTAGCCAAAGTCTTTCTTGTCGGGCATTAGCTTAGAACCACGAGCATCCAACGCACCTTTGACCAAAATCAATGTGGTGGTGTGTAGCCCCAGTGCGATCGCATGGTGAACCAAGAAATCGCCAGGACCAATGCTCAGGAACAAAGAGTTGGTGCCGCTGTTAATCGCATCCAACCAACCAGGTAGCCATACGTTGCCGTAATTGGGCCATGCGGTGGTCGCGATACTATCAGGATTTGACAGCAGGGTGTTCATGCCGTAAAGCAGCTTGCCGTGAGAGGCTTGAATGAACTGTGCAAACACAGGCTCAACCAAGATTTGCTTCTCAGGGGTGCCAAAGGCAACGACCACATCGTTATGAACGTATAAACCCAGAGTGTGGAAGCCAAGGAAGAGGGAAACCCAACTCAAATGGGAAATAATCGCCTCTTTATGATCCAGCATCCGTGCCAACACATTGCCTTTATTTTGCTCAGGATCGTAATCCCGCACTAGGAAGATCGCACCGTGAGCAAAAGCCCCCACCATCAGGAATCCAGCAATGTACTGGTGATGAGTGTAGAGTGCTGCCGTAGTAGTGAAATCCTTTGCAATAAAGGCATAGGGAGGCATCGCATACATGTGTTGTGCCACCAAAGAAGTGACCACACCCAACGCTGCCAAATGGATGCCCAATTGGAAGTGTAAGGAGTTGTTATAGGTTTCATACAAACCCTGGTGAGGCAGGTTGAACTGACCTTCCGTCATAGAGCCAAAGAGACCGGACTTTGCGTCCAGCATTTCTTTGATGCTATGACCGATACCAAAGTTGGTACGGTACATGTGACCCGCAACAATGAATAGAACTGCGATCGCCAAATGGTGATGCGCCATATCCGTCAACCAGAGAGACTCCGTTTGAGGATGAAAGCCACCCAAGAACGTTAGAATAGCCGTTCCCGATCCTTGAGCCGTACCAAATACATGGCTAGCCGTATCAGGATTTTCGGCGTAAACGCCCCAGTTACCTGTGAAGAACGGAGCCAATCCAGCCGGGTGAGGCAATGTTGATAGGAAATTATCCCAACCGACATGCTGACCACGAGCTTCAGGAATCGCAACGTGTATCAAGTGACCTGCCCAAGCCAGAGAGCTAACCCCAAATAGACCAGCCAGATGGTGGTTGAGGCGAGACTCAGCATTCTTAAACCAGGACAAGCTAGGACGAAACTTAGGCTGCAAGTGCAACCAGCCAGCAAACAAGAACAGAGAGGACAAGATCAGTAGGAAGATCGCGCCACTGTACAAGTCGCCGTTGGTTCGCATCCCGATGGTGTACCACCAGTGATACACACCGGAATAAGCAATGTTTACAGGATAGGAAGCACCGCCCTGAGAAAATGCTTCAACTGCTGCTTTACCGAATTGAGGGTCCCAAATCGCATGGGCGATAGGACGGATGTTCAGCGGATCTTTGATCCACTGTTCAAAGTTGCCTTGCCACGCTACATGGAACAGACTGCCAGAAGTCCATAGAAAGATGATGGCGATATGACCAAAGTGGGAAGCAAAGATCTTTTGGTAAAGATTTTCTTCCGTCATACCGTCATGACTTTCAAAGTCATGGGCTGTTGCAATTCCGTACCAGATCCGACGAGTGGTCGGATCTTGAGCGAGGTCTTGGCTAAATTTTGGAAATTTGGTTGCCATTTTTATGTTTTCTCCTCGCTTAGCCAAGTGCAAGTGTGCGAGCCAGGAAGAATGCCCAGGTGGTCACAATTCCGCCTAATAAGTAGTGAGCAACCCCAACTGCCCGACCCTGAATAATACTCAGAGCGCGAGGTTGAATTGCAGGAGCTACCTTTAGCTTGTTGTGTGCCCAAACAATCGACTCAATCAATTCTTGCCAGTAGCCGCGACCACTAAACAAGAACATCAGGCTGAATGCCCATACGAAGTGAGCACCCAAAAATAGAAGACCGTAAGCAGACAGGGCAGATCCATAGGATGTGATCACCTGTGCCGCTTGTGCCCAGAGGAAGTCACGTAACCAACCGTTGATAGTAATGGAGCTTTGGGCAAAATTACCACCCGCGATATGAGCTACGGAACCGTCTGCGTTAAGCGTTCCCCACACATCCGATTGCATTTTCCAACTGAAGTGGAAAATCACAATGGAGATGCAGTTATACATCCAGAACAAACCGAGGAAAACGTGATCCCAGCCTGAAACTTGGCAGGTGCCGCCGCGTCCGGGTCCATCGCAAGGGAAACGGAATCCAAGGTTTGCCTTATCGGGAACCAAGCGAGAGCTACGAGCAAACAGCACACCTTTTAACAAGATCAACACGGTGACGTGGATTGTGAAGGCGTGAATATGGTGAACCATAAAGTCTGCTGTACCTAGCGCGATCGGCATCATGGCAATCTTACCGCCTACCGCAACGATACCGCCGCCAAATGCATAGCTAGCGGGAGCTAGAGCATTGGGGGCCGTAGCGCCAGGAGCAAGAGTGTGGAGATTTTGAACCCACTGGGCAAAGATAGGTTGCAACTGAATTGCAGTGTCGGAGAACATATCTTGGGGACGACCCAACGCACTCATCGTGTCGTTGTGAACGTATAGACCAAAGCTATGGAAACCCAAGAAAATACAGACCCAGTTTAAGTGAGAGATGATGGCATCTCGGTGACGCAGCATGCTATCCAACACGTTGCCACGATTCACAGCGGGGTCGTAATCACGCACCATGAAAATGGCACCGTGAGCGGCTCCACCAACAATCAAGAATGCTCCGATCCACATGTGGTGAGTGAACAGAGATATCTGAGTTGCGTAATCTGTCGCCATATAGGGATAGGGCGGCATGGCGTACATATGCTGAGCAACGATGATGGTCACCGAGCCAGCCATCGCCAAGTTGATTGCCAACTGTGCGTGCCAAGAGGTCGTCAGAACTTCATAGAGACCTTTGTGCCCTTCACCTGTGATGATGATGGGATCTTTATGAGCTTCTAAGATCTCTTTGATGCTGTGACCAATACCCCAATTGGTACGGTACATGTGACCTGCGACAATGAACATCACCGCGATCGCTAAGTGATGGTGCGCAGTATCTGTCAGCCAAAGCCCACCTGTGACGGGGTTCAAGCCTCCCTTAAAGGTAAGGAAATCTGAATAAGCACCCCAGTTCAAGGTGAAGAAAGGAGTTAGCCCTTGAGCAAAGCTCGGATAGATATCTGCCATCAGCTTGGAGTTCAGGATGAACTCATGAGGCAGAGGAATATCCTTGGCAGCAACGCCTCTATCCAATAGCTCGTTGATTGGCAAGGAAACATGGATCTGGTGACCTGCCCAGCCCAAAGAACCCAAACCAAACAAACCCGCTAGATGATGGTTGAGCATTGACTCAACGTTTTGGAACCACTCCAGCTTGGGTGCTGCTTTGTGGTAGTGAAACCACCCTGCAAACAGCATCAAGCCTGCCATTACTAGACCGCCGATCGCGGTGCAGTAAAGCTGGAAGCTATTCGTGAAGCCAGAAGCTCGCCACAGATAAAACAGTCCAGAAGTAATCTGGATTCCGTGGAAGCCACCGCCAACATCGGCATTCAAAATTTCTTGACCCACGATTGGCCACACAACCTGAGCGCTAGGTTTAATAACGGTCGGGTTGGTCAACCAAGCTTCATAGTTTGAAAATTTTGCGCCATGAAAATACATGCCACTTAGCCAGATGAAAACAACGGCTAAATGACCAAAGTGAGCGCTAAAGATCTTACGGGATACGTCTTCTAAATCGGAAGTATGGCTATCAAAGTCGTGAGCGAGAGCGTGAAGATTCCAAATCCAGGTGGTGGTTTTGGGTCCTCTGGCAAGGGTGCGGTCGAAGTGTCCTGGTTGTGACCACTTCTCGAAAGAAGTAGGGACCGGATTCCTATCGACAACAACTCTTACTTTTGCTTCCCGCTGTGGGGTAATTGTCATTGAGACTCTCCTCTCTCTAGACAAGGCAACGAGGAATCCCCCCTTAATTAGGTTTGCTCTGATGGCTAAGTTGCTTTTATCTACTTAATTTCACCAAACAGAAGAACGTCAGCAATACAGATCTAAAAGACAGGATTGAGGCAGTTCAGATGCGTGGCTTTTGGAATAGAACAACTCGGCATCACTTCGAGAGATTCGAGGGAATCAGAGCGGCTTTTGCTAGTTGAACTTAGAGAAGTCCAAAAAGCAGAGTGGAAGCCTAAATCGGGGTTCTCATCGTGACATTATAGGATCGCTTACCAGTCTGATTGGAAGAGGTTAACAATAATTAAAAACCGCTCAATCGCGGATACAGTCTAGGTTACGCATCCAGGAATGACCACGAAAGTCAAGCCCTACCGTAACAAGATCAAGCAGGCAAAACACTGTAAAACACCGTAGAACGCATTGCCGTAGGGGTTTAAGCGATTCTAAATCGCAAAAATATTTGCAACATCAGGTTTGATCTATACCTAGAGTAAGAATTTTATATCCAACCTTGAGTCGTCTGATAGGCAAGGCTTTGAGAAGAATATGGGAGTTTTAAAGTAGATAGTTAGCCTGCTTAGACTTACTTTTTAGCGTTACTAAAGTTTGCTTAGATTTACAGAGCGCGGCAAATTTGCAGCTTAGCGATCGTAAACTTTCACCCTTAAAACTTTTTATTAAGCAACAAACAGCGATCGCTTTCTCTACCTGTCTTGTGCTACCAATTCTGACAGGTCGATGAATTGAGTTGCAGTTTATCTATTTTGGATAGTCTGTATTTAGATAGTCTGTCTTATGATTCCGCTATAGTTCCCTAGGAAAAACCGCGAGGAGTATGCTGGTGTTTGGAATTAACTGGAGAAGAATTAAGTGGGGAAGCATCATCAAGGCTTTCACTGCCTTGATATTGGTGTTGCTATTTTCGCTGACTGCGATCGCCTCGCCGGATGCATTAGCAGCCCGTATCAAAAAAGCTGCCCCTGACGCAGCCAGATCAGAGAAGGTAGCAGGCAAACTAACGGAAGTGGCTCCTCCTGGCGCAATCCAGAACTTGAGACCCGCGTTGGATGGGTACAAACCGCAAGTTTTTATCCTGAGTCCTAAACCAAACCAAATTTTGGACGATGACAAAGTGTCTGTTCAGTTTCAGGTTAAAGACTTGCCCATTTTTAAAAACGCTGCCCTAGGGTTAGGCACTCATCTGCATGTGTTGCTAGATAATCAGACTTATCAAGCGGTTTACGACACGAGCAAGCCACTTATCTTTGACAATTTGGCACCCGGAACTCATACCATTCGGGCGTTTGCTTCCCGTCCTTGGCACGAAAGCTTTAAAAACGAAGGAGCTTTTGCTCAGACAACATTTCACATTTTCACCAAAACTCAGGACAATAGCCCCAATTCCAGGCTGCCGTTACTGACCTATAGCCGTCCTCAAGGCATCTATGGCGCGGAGCCTATCATGGTGGATTTTTACCTGACCAATGCGCCTTTACATCTGGTTGCCCGCGAAACCAAAAAAGATGATATTACCGACTGGCGAATTCGCTGCACGATTAACGGCAGCAGCTTCATTTTGGATCAATGGCAACCGATTTATCTCAAGGGCTTTAAACCTGGGAAAAACTGGGTACAGCTAGAATTTTTAGATGAAAATGGTGACCCAGTTAAAAACACGTTTAATAACACTGCACGCGTGATTACTTATGAACCGGGTGGCAAGGATACGCTGGCTAAACTTGTGCGAGGGGAAATTTTGGCAGCCGATGCTCAGGGGCTGGTAGATCCAAACTATCAACCTCCTGCACCCACGCGATCGCCCAGTGCAGAAACCGTCGCCCCGATCGCCAAGCCGACTCCAGCCCCTATCAAAACTCCAGCACCTCAAAGCGACTCTCCCAAAGAGATGGTCAAACCGTCTCCCACTCCTGTACTCACGCCTTCACCAGCGCCCACGGTCAAGCCAACGCCCCTTCCTGAGCAGAAGCTAATTCTCAAAGACTCCAACAAATTTGAGCCAGTCAATCCTACTCAATCTGTTACTCCTGACGAGCCATTTAGAACGGTTGAACCTCGCTTAGTTGCGCCTGAGCCATTTGTAAAATTGAAAGAAAAAGAGCCTGCTCCTTTCGATGAAGCTTTAAATGAGAGCAAACCAGCGCGATCGCCGCTTTCGCCGCAGGAGGCTGTTGAGCAAGAAGATGGGCGATCGCAGGTGAGCAAAAAAACTGCTCAATTCAAATCAGATTTTATGTCTCAGTTGAATCAATTACGGCAACGATTCCGTAAAGACAGTACGCCAACTGTCAAGCCTCAACCCTCATCTGCTTCAGAGCCTTCATTGGTGGAACCGCCCCCGTTGAGAGTGGAGCAGAAACTAGAACCGCTGGTTCCCCTCTCTAGCCGTGGTGAGGTGATTCCTTCAGCCAAGTGAAATAGAACGTGGCACCGCTGCCTTCCTGGGAGTCGATCCAAATGCTGCCGCCTTCCGCTTCAACGATTCTTTTGACGATCGCTAATCCAATGCCGGTACTTTCCTTGGTATCGCGCGCTTCTAGGGTCTGAAAAATCACAAATACCTTGGCGTGATAGTTTGCGTCAATGCCGGGTCCGTCGTCTGCTACAGAAAACTCATAAAACTTCTCTTGCTCTTGAACAGCAATGGTGATGTGCCCATCGAGGCGATCGTGATGTTTGATGGCGTTGCTGATCAGGTTGGCAAAGACTTGCCGCAGCAACATCACTTTGGTGGTGAAGATGGGCAGGTTGGGCGCGATCGCGATTGTAACCGTGGCAGGCGGCGCGAGCGAATCGATGATTTCTTCGAGCAATACTTTGACAGAGATCTTTTCCAGCGGGGCTTTGGTGCGTCCCACGCGGGAGTAATCCAACAGCCCATTAATCAGCGCTTCCATCCGGTGAACTCGTCCCCGCAGGAGCACCATTTGGCGCTGATTTTCGGTGGGGAGTTGCCCTTGCAGGTCTTCTTCAATCCATTCAGAGAGATTGGCGATCGCTCTCAGGGGTGCCTTCAGATCATGGGAGGCGACATAGGCGAACTGTTCTAACTCACGGTTGCGGTCTTCCAGGGTGACGTTGGTTTGCGCCAAAATGGTTGTAATCCGAGCTAACTCATCTGCACGAGATTGCAGTTTTTCTTGAGTAGCTTGCACATCGGTCATATCGCGGATGATGGCAAGCAGTCGGCGATCGTCTAACTGCACATCACTCACCGAAATCGCGATCGGAAAAGTCGTTCCATCTTTCCGAATTCCTGAGGTTTGCCAAGCGCGTCCAGTCTGCACAGGAGGGCTATCCATCAAGCTTTGTTTGGCATTCGTTTGCGGGTTGCGGGTGAGCGATTGAGCCTCAACTAATAACCGCTCAACTTCACGCCCAATCACTTCGTCAGGCTGATAGCCAAACATGTCACACGCTGTCGGATTGAACGTTTCAATCCGGCTGGCTTCATCTAGCAGAATGACTCCATCCACCACATTGGCGACGATCGCTTCCAGCAGAGAGCGGCTTTCACGCAAGCGCAATTCGCGATCGCGCAATTCGCGATCCAGTTGGCGAAACAAGTAAATGGCGGCAAAAAATCCTAACCCGCTAATGACCGCAGTGAACCAAATAGCAGCAGAGGTCGCCTCCTGAATGCCTTCTCGCCGCTTCAGCAACGTATCTTTGTAGGTTTGTTCTGTCTGCTGCATTGCGCCCACGGAAGCGCGCAGGGCATCCATCGTCTTTTTTCCGGTATAAAATAAGCTCTGGCTGATGGGGGATACGGGATTGGATAATTGCTGAGCCTCTGTAGTATTGACGATCTGCTGCAAATTATCCAAATTACGCTGCACAAGTTGTTGAATGGTGTTGCCTTCTGCAAGCCGCCCCGGCTTTTTTTTCTGTAATTGTTGCAACCGCTTGAGGGAGGATTGATAGTTGGCAAGGGATTGACGATACGGCTCTAGAAAGGTGCGATCGCGGGTAAATGTATAGCCTCGCACGCCAGTTTCTGCATTGATTTGTTCAAGCAGCAGTGTATTTCCCTCGCGGATCACTTCATCCGTGGATTCGATCTCTCGCCGAACAGCGATTAAGACCTCTCGTGACCACACCCAAGCAGTGAGGGTAATCACTAGGCAAACGGCTGGAATGGCAACCACGATCGCCCCCCGATGCCGAATGGGTAACTGCGACCAACCTGCCCACAATTTTTTGAATGGGGTGCGTTTCATCGGTGGGATACTCACGGTTCTGGGGTCGCATCTTTGGGCTGTTTGAGCCAGGTGAATCGAAAGGTAGTGCCTTGCCCAAGTTGAGATTCAACCCAAATCTGTCCGCCTTCGGTTTCAACAATTTTTTTGACAATCGACAAGCCCACACCTGTATTTTCTTTGGAATCGCGAGCGGTAAGGGTTTGAAAAATGACGAAGATGCGATCGTGATAGTCGGCAGCAATGCCCGGTCCATCATCGGTAATGGCAAATTCGTAAAAGGCGGCTTGCTCAGAGACAGTGATGGTAATGTGACCATCGGGGCGATCGTGGTGTTTGACAGCGTTGCTGATCAGGTTGGCAAACACTTGACGCAGCAGCAAGGGTCGCGCTGACAGAGTGGGCAAGTTGGGCGCAAGGGCGATCGCAAAACTAGCAGGGGGATCGAGGGAATCGATCACCTCTTCCAGCAAGGAGCCGACGGAAACGGATGCGATCTCAGCTTGGGTGCGCCCGACACGGGAATAGTCAAGCAATCCAGTAATCAATGCTTCCATCCGCAGCACCCGTTTTCGCAATAGCCCCATTTGAATCTGATTTTCTGCGGGCAGTTGCCCCTGCAAATCTGCTTCAATCCACTCGGCAAGATTAGAAATTGCCCGGAGCGGTGCTTTTAAGTCGTGGGAGGCAATGTGGGCAAATTGGTCAAGTTCCCGATTGCGTTCTTCTAATAGAGTGGCAGTTTGAGCAAGCGTCCGGTTTAACTGCGCCATTTGAGCGGTTCGTTGCGCCACTCGATTTTCTAGCTCGGCATTTAGTTGATGAACTTCGGCTTCCGCTTGTTTTCGTGGAGTGATGTCGCGTCCTTCAAGGATGAGCAACACGATTTTTTCGGTTTCATCTCGCAGGGGTTTAATTGAAAAATCGCAGATTGCCGTGTTGCCGCCTGCGCCCGATATTTCCACTTCATAGCGCGCGATTTCTCCGGTTGCAGCACGGGCGATCGCCTCGCGCAACTGCACTTGAACATCATGGGACGTTTGCCACCAAGACGTTTCCCAAAACATCTGCCCCATGACCTGTGCCGTCACATCGCCAAATTCTAAAGCGGTCTGATTGGCTTCAATTAGTTTCCCATCCGGTTCTAGTAACCAAACAAACTGAAACGTTTGGTCAAAAATGGCGCGAAATCGGCGCTCTTTTTCTCGGAGTTCTTGCTCTGCTTGGCGGCGATCGGTAATGTCTTGTTGGACTGCCACAACCACGGTGCCATGATCGGGATGCTCAAAAATAGACGTAGTAGCTTCACACCAAAATAAAGTCCCATCTTTTTTGATGTTATGCACGGTATAAGTCGCTTCACCGTTCTGCTCTACTTGCTGCAATAGTGCTTGGGCAACACCGTCTGCGGCGGGCAAATCTGGGGCGTAGTTTAAGATTGAAACAGGTTGCCCGTTCAGTTCTGCGGCTTCATAGCCAAACATTTGCTCAAACTTGGGATTGGCATAGACAATCTGGCGATCGCTCAATCGCACCAAACAAATGCCTTCTGCCATATTGCGAGTGATCACGGTTTGCAGTTCCCGCTCTTGTTCCAGTTCAGTTTCCACACGCCTCGCCTGACTAGCGGGGGTGCAGGTTCCCACCCATTCCACCACTGCGTTTAGTTCATTCAAAATGGGGCGACCCTTGACCACAAATCGCCGATGAGTACCGTCTGCTTCCCGAAAGCGCAGTTCTACTTCAAAGGCTTGTTGGGTATCGATAGATTGTTGCCATTGCCGAAAGGCGATCGCGCGATCGTGTGGATGAATGCGGTCAAATAATCGCCACTCTAACGAATCGGCGATCGCCACACCCAAAGTTTCTGCCCAAGCATAATTGAGATAATTAATCGCACCATCCGCACTGGCAATCCACATCATTTGTGGCAGCGCATCCATTAGCTGCTCATATCGATTGTGGGGATGTAGTTCAGGCTGATGCGAACTAGAAGCCGCGATACCCAATGCTTCCCTAGAATTAGAAACTTCATTCATGGAGCAAACTCAATCAAATGCGGCAGGCAAAATACTTAATCTTATAGGTTCTAGGGTTAAGAAAACCCAAGGTATTAAGGTAAAAGTCTGTCTTTTCTCACCGATTCAAGAACATTGTTTGCCGGGAGGTTTATTTTTTGCAAATATAAAACGGTATATGCCAAACTGCATATACCTAATGCAGGGCTATTCCGTTCTAATTGAATAGTTGATATGCTAGGCAGGTAATCCCTCTCAAACCCTG